>JBARRP010000036.1:0-84096 GCA_049644285.1 Candidatus Acidiferrales bacterium
AGGGGCGAGCAAAGCAGCAAGGCAAGACACACTGCTACGATGGTTTCCTGAAGGCGCATTTGTCGAGCTCTGTTGTTTGCTGATGTGCGGCGTGCGGCGATCCGAATGGCAATGGCGCCGACCGTAAGGTTCGAGGGATTCAAAGTAGTGGCTGCTTATAATTCTCCGGCGTTGTGAGTGTCAAGAAGAAAAGCCGGGCGTCCGAGGCGGTTCGAGCGCGATGCTATAATCCGCGAATGTCCTGGGTTTTGCTACTTCCCTTGCTGTTTCTTGCTGGGCCGTCATACTGGGAAGCGCAGGGTGCGCCCGCAAGTGACTGGAGGGCCGAGGCGCGAGCCGCCGCTTCGCGCCGCGATTGGGAGCAGGCGATTTCCTGCTACCAGAAGGCGATCGACCAAACCCCGCAAGATTCGAATATCCGCCTCGAATATGCGGTGGCTCTTAAGTCCACTCGTCGATTTGCGGAGGCGATCGGCACGCTGCGCGATGCGCTGCGGATCAGCCCGCGAAACGAGCGCGCCGAGCTCGAGCTCGGCGATACTTATCGGCAAATCTATAATTATGACGAGGCCCGGCGCATCTTCGAAACCGCGCATCGTGAACATCCTGGAAGCTCGGCACCCTTGGTCAGTCTTGGACTGCTCGAGATCGAGTTGCAGACCTACGATGCGGCGATCGCGCACCTGCGCGCGGCGCTGCGGTTGAGTCCTTCGAGCCTTGTCGCAAGGCGGGACCTCGCTGCCGCGTATCACGCGAAAGGGGATCAGGCCAGCGCCCTAAGGGAATTGAACCTGATCATTGCGAAAGATCCCCAACACGCATACGCGCATTACTTGCGGGCTTCGATCCGTGCAGATCGCAATGAGAACCAAACAGCCCTGTCGGACGCGGAACAGGTCGTAAGAAGCCAGCCTGACAACCAAGAAGGAAGGCTCCTGCTCGGGAAGATTGAACTTCGATTGAATCAGTGCGGGAATGCGGTCGAGGCGCTCGCACCCCTCGGCAATTCGCCGAACACTAACTCACAGACCTTGTATTTGCTCGAGCGCGCCTACGACTGCTCCGGGCAGAAGGATTTAGCTCAGAAGACGCTGGCGCGGTTCGAGGAGGCATCGAAGGGCGATCGGTCGCTCAAGGAGAACCAGACGCAGGCGGAGCACTTGGTTCACGAAGCAAACGTCTTGGCGATCAAAAATCAGTTCGCGCCGGCGCTTGACTTGCTCCAGCAGGCCATCGAGAAAGATCCGCAGAATGGCGATGCCTACTCCCAACTCGCGAAGATCTTTTTCTCGGAAGGCGAAATCGAGAAAGCCAACGACGCCGTTGATCGCGCACTCGCGATCCACCCTTACCGTCCGGATTACTTGTATGTGAAGGGGCGCTTGCTCGAACGAGAGGGGAACCTTGACGAGGCTTTGCAAGAATTCGAGAGGACAGTCCTGGTAAATCCAAAGGAATCGGACGCCTATTACGAAATGGGAATGCTCTATGAAAAACGCGGCGATCAAAAGAGTGCAGTCGCCGCACTCAAGAAATCAATCGAACTATCGCCGGACGACCCCGACTACCGTCGCGCGCTGGCTGCTGCTGAAGCCAGAACCACTTCACCCTGAGGAGCTCGGTCTCCGAAAAAAGAAGCTGCCGGGGGTTCTTCACTCCTGACGGCTGGCAGCATCAATAAGCTTTCGAGTCGCTGCAAAAGGCGTCGGCGTTCTCTGCCTTCCCGTTGCATTAGAACTGGAAGCGGACTCCGAACTGGGCCGCGAACGCGGTCGAGCCCGGCGAGATTTCGTCGTGTAGGCCGTAGGGGATGCTGTTGAAGACGTCACCCTGTTTAGGAATCGCAGTGAGCGGATTGCAAGTGAAGCCCGCGATCCCTACCGGTTTTGGCTGACAATTCGATAGGGTTACGAACCCGGTGTTGTCCGGGTTGGAATAGAGGTTGCCACGGTTCGTCACGTTGAAAAGATCGGCGCTGAGCCGGAGCTGGTACCGCTCACTGAACCTGAAATCCTTGCTGACGCGCATGTCCCAAGTAAAGAAGTCCGGCTGGCGGGCGGGATAGCGCGTCAGCAGGCTTTCCTTTCCGCCGATGTTAATCACGGGCCGGTCGTTATTCGAAAACTGGTTGATCACCGTGTCTCCGTTCAGGTCCGAGTCGTCGGTCGTGAACTTGTTGATCGCGCTGGCATACGCGGGGTAAGCCAAGCCGCTGTGGTAGATGAAGTTGCTCGACCAATTGAAGCCCCATGGCAGATCGACGACGATGCCCGATTTGACCTGATGGGTGATGTCCAGACCATTCCGGCCGTAGTCGATGTTGATGTTAAACGGATCCTGGGTGCCGAAGAAGGTATCGGTGTCGCGCTCGCTCGAGTCGTTGCTGTAGTTCCGCGACCAGGTGTAGCTGGCGAACAATTGGTAGTGGTTGGCAAAGCGCTTGTTGGCGCCGGCCACAATCTCGTGGTAGTTCCCATAGCTGAAGCTGCCGAGCTCGTTTGCTCCCGTAAAGGGTGTGAGCGTGCAGTCCAGCGGTGTAGGAGTGCCTGCGAAGATCGTAGCTCCCGTCGCGGGGCAGATCGTGTTTGTCGGCTCCGCTGCCAAAATGGCGCGGCCAAACTGGTCGGTTCCGGTGCTCACAAAATTTCTCGACCATACGGACGTGCTGAATCCTCCGGTCTTCAAATGCCACGAATGCATGAAGACATAGTTCGCGGACAGCGTCCATCCGCCTCCGATCTCATGCTCGATGCCGGCGGTCAGGTTCGACACCTGTGGGTTGCGGAATGCCGGATCCGCGTAGACGATCGCCGGGCAACCGATCGCAGGTGCAGCCAAGATGCAGAGTCCCTGGGAGGTTGTCGAAATGGCCGAAGGAAAGACGTAGGGTATGCCGCTGGGCGGCGCGCAGAAGAACGCGGGGTTGCAGAACAGCGTGGTGGACTTTGAGCCTCCGCCATTGGAAGTTGCCGGGAAGAAAATCGTGGGTGTCTGTGCGTAATACAAACCCCAGGCGCCACGCACGACCGTCGGATGCGAAGTTCCGCCGACGTTCCAGGCGATACCGACACGCGGCCCCCACTGTTTGAAATCGTTCGGAGTGCGCTGGGGGACTGGCACGATCTTCGAGCCATTGCCCAACGGTCCTACTCCGACGATGACCTTCTGACCGGGAATTGGCGTCTGCGGCTGGGGGTTCCAGGTGCCGTCCCAGCGAACGCCGTAGGTGAAGGTCAGGCGACTTGAAACCTGCCACTTATCCTGCCAGTAGAGGCCCAGTCCAGTCTGGTAGGCCGGGAAAAGCGAGTTGGCCGTGAAGGGGCTTAACCCATTCAACCCGAAGCCCTGGAAGAAGAAGTTGGCGGTGGAGGCTGTCGGCGGTGTGGTCACTCCCGCACAGGTGGTCGGATTCGGATCGAAATCACAAAGGTTCGTGAAGTTGTATCTCCCCGCGCTCCATCCGGCGAAGATATCCTTGCGGTCCACAAATGTATCGACGTCGCCTCCGAACTTCACGTCATGCTTGCTGAATGAGTAAGAAAAGTTGTCCTGGACCTGAAGTTTTCCGTTGTCGTTGTTGCCCGGCAGATAGAAACGCTGGCCGAATTCTCCGATGCCGGCGATATTGATCTCCGGTGCGCCCTTGAAAACCGGGTGGCGCTTGCGCGTCTCGCCTTCAACCATCGCGCGGATCTCGTTCACCTTCCGCCCGAGGACGGTGGTCAGGCTGAAGAGCCCGCTGATGCCCTGATTAACAAAGTCCTCGGTATCCCCGAAGGCATCAAAGGTCTCCGACTGACCATGTCCCCCAGTGAATCCGCGGGTGTGGTTCCGAGTTCCCAGACCCCGAATGCTGAAGTGGTTCGCAGGGCTGAATTGGTAATCATAGTGACCGACGATGGTAAAGAAATCCTGGAATTGTGGATGTGGGCCTTCCAACGCCGCCAGGTTCGGCACGCCATAACACGCCGGGAGGAGGTGCTGACCGACCGCGCCGGATGCGCAACTCGGGCCCAGCCGGTCCGTGGCGTTCGCGGGTGCTGGAATGATCGGGCCGGCATCGGCTGCGCACACGGCATTCCCATGGCAAAGGTTGGTGGTCAGCGGACCGTTGTTACGCTGAATGTCCGTGGACACGAAGAGGAACTGGCGATCCTTATGGATCGGGAATCCAATGGACCCGCCGAACTGATTCTGGTTGTTGATGTTTGGAGGATTGTGGAGGGCGTCGTCTTTAGTCAGGCTGCTGCCGCGATAGTATTCGTGCGCTTCGCCGTGAACTTCGTTCGTGCCGGATTTTGTGACCACGTTCAGCAATCCACCGGTGGCGCGTCCAAACTCGGGGGCAAACCCGTTCGTAACCACCTGGAACTCCTGCACAGCCTCGAGCGGAACTGTCAGGTTCTTCGTCTCGAGCGAGCCGAAGTTTTCGCCAAAAAAGTTGTTGGTCGTGTCCGCGCCGTCAATCACCAGGCCGTTGTTTTCGCTCTGTTGCCCGCCGAGGCGAATGCCGCCCCGCAAACCGGGAACTACCTGCGCCGAGGGGGTGAGTTGCGCGAGGTCACGGTAATCGCGGCCGGGAAAGGGTAGATTCTGGACGCTCGTTTGATTGAGGAGTTGGCTGATACCCGCAGTCGGCGCCTCTACTTCCGCAGCAGTCGCGGTCACCTCAACCGTTTGACTCTGGGTCTTCAGTTGCATGGTTACATCGACTCTTATCGCGCTGCCGACGTTTACCACGATTTGCTTGACGGTTGTCGTTGCGAAGTTTGTCGCCTCCGTTGTGAGCGTGTACTCGCCTGGAGCGACGTTGTCGAACGCGTAGTCGCCAGTACCTTCGGTGATTAGTTCTCGACGGTAGCCGGTCGAAGGATTGATTAGCGTGACTTTGGCGTTGGGCACCACCCCGTGCGAGGTGTCATAAATGGTGCCCATGATCGCGCCGCGCTCAAGCGTTTGCGCATGAGCGCTGAATGGGTATGAAAAGGCCCAAACCAGCGCCAGGATCAAGTAAACAGCCTTAATGAGTTTCATCGTTACTCTCCCCATACCTCGCGCTCCCTCACCCGTTGCGACTTCCTGTTTTAACCTCGGAATTCGCACTACTTCCCCCTGAGTCGAGAGATCAATAGCCGGATGAAACGATCGGAGTCAACGCCGGTGCAAACCTCGGCATTCGGCTTGACCTTGTCGACCCCTTCAATCCAGAGCCGCCCATCATGCGGGACGTTCCGCTCGATTTCGTTATGTCGATTAGCCACGGTTTCCCCACGCGTGAATTCGCCGCGGGTTTCCACGTCCACGTGCATGGCTTGCATTTTCACGATCGTTGGGTCGATCGCCACGCCTACCGCCAGCGGATCGTACATGGGCGTGCCGGGGAAATTGAATTTCTCCGAGAGTTCCACCATAAAGCGCAGGATGGCGACCGCCGCGTCGTTCACCGGCCCGTGGGTCTGCGCCAGCTCATCGAGATGCTTACGGGTGAACAGCGTCACGTTGGCGACGTCGAGTCCGACCATCGTCACAGGCCAGCCCGCCTGGAACACGATCTGTGCGGCTTCCGGGTCGCCGAAGATGTTCGCCTCAGCGGCGGCGTTCACGTTGCCTCCCGAAATCGAGCCGCCCATCAGGACCACTCCCTTTACAAGCGGGACAATCGAAGAGTCCTTTAGCACGGCCAGCGCAATATTCGTCAGTGGCCCGATGGGGACAAGCGTGATTTCGTTTGGCGCGGCATGAACAGTTTGGATGATCAAGTCGGGTGCGAAGCGTGTGTCGGCATGGCACTTGCTGGCCGGGAGTTCGACGTTTCCCAGTCCATTGCGGCCATGCCAGAACTCGGCTGTGACCAACTTCTGAAGCAGTGGGTGCTGCGCACCGCCAGCCACTGGAACATCGCATCGGCCAGCCAGCGAAACTAGTTTTAAGGCGTTCGCCAGGCCCTGCTGCGCGGTGACGTTGCCAGGAACAACCGTTATGGCGCGCACATCAAGCTCGGAGGAATTCAGCGCGAGGAACAGAGCCATGGCATCGTCAGTGCCGGGATCGGTGTCAATGATGACTTTGCGTGCTACCGCCGCATGAGCCGGATCGCTCGTGAGGAGAAAAAGCAGCAGTACCAAGAGCGAGGTGAAGCCCTGTGGACAGATGCTGGAGCCGCTTCGCCCGTCCGAATGCATCGGTGAGGCAAGAGGCACCGGGGCACACGGAGCGTCTCCCGCGCCCGCCCGGAAATATTTTCGCGCAAAATGCAGACTGCTCACCCCAAATCGGTGGTCGTGATTCACTTCCAGGTGCGCGCCCCCCGGCGCTTAAATCGCAGGTAGCCTAGCCCTCGCTCTTCAGCAAAGTCAAGAGCAAACTGCCCTTACGGAATCCGGTATTGTGGAAATTCAGGGCCGGAATGAAGTGAATTTTGGGAATCGGTTCGCCATTCTGACAACCCGGGCGGGCCCATTGGGTGTTCGAGTTCAGGGAGGGAAAGGGCCGATTCGGTTTTGTGGAGCTAAAACGATTCAGCGAAGGTGCAACAGATTGCGCCACAGAAGGTCGCTTCCGTGATGCTAGAATTCGACCGCGATGCGCAGCGTTCGGGCGATAGCAAGACGATCCTCTCGATGGCTCGCTTTCTTTGCTGTGGCAGTTCTTCTCATCGCAAACTCCGATCTGGCGGGGCGGCTCGCGAACGAGGTTCGGGCAGCGCAGCGTGCGGCACAAGCACCGCGGTTGCCAAAGAAGGTCACTGAGGCCAATCCCTTCCACGTTCAGTTCATTGACGTCACCCGCGAGGCAGGCATCCACTTCCATCACGAGCGCGCCGCATCGCCAGAAAAACTCTACCTCGAAACCATGGGAGCGGGGCTGGCCTGGCTTGATTACGACCAGGACGGTTTCCAGGATGCTTTCTTCGTGAACGGCGGGTATACGCCTTACTTTCATCCCTCCCAACCGCCTCAGCCGGCGCTTTACCACAATAATGGGGACGGCACGTTCACTGACGTGACGGCAAAGAGCGGATTCCATTCCGACGGCACGTTTTTCTTTGGCGTCGCGGTAGGGGACTATGACAACGATGGTTATCCCGACATCTATATGACTGGCTATCGCCACTCAGTGCTGTATCACAACAACGGGAATGGCACGTTCACCGATGTCACGGCCAAAGCCGGCGTCGGCGATGACGGCAACTGGGCCACGGCGGCTGGCTGGTTCGATTACGACCACGACGGCAAGCTCGACCTGCTGGTGACGAATTATGTGCGATTCGATATGGACCATCCGGTCTCTTGCGGCGACGCCCGGCCCGGCTATCGCGCCTATTGTCACCCCGACAGCTTTTCGGGGACGTCGATGCGTCTCTATCACAACAATGGCGATGGAACTTTCACCGACGTCAGCGAAAAGGCCGGCCTCGTGAACCCCGACGGCAAGAGCCTTGCGGTTGTTCTCGCCGATCTGAATGATGATGGCTGGACCGACATCTTCATCGCCAACGACACGCAGCGGAACTTCATTTATTTCAACAACGGGGACGGCACTTTTCGCGATGTAAGCTACAAGTCCGGCGCCGGATTCAGCGAAGATGGCAAACCCGAGGCGGGGATGAGCGCCGACGCAGCCGACTTGACCGGCGATGGGCGCATGGACCTTTTCGTCAGCCATCTCGACTACGAGCTTAACCGGCTCTATCACAACAACGGTGACGGCACGTTCACCGACGCAACTTATTCGTCGGGGATCGGTGAGTCGAATATCCTGAACAGCAGCTTCGGAGCGCGCTTCTTCGATTTCGATAATGACGGTTGGCGCGACTTGCTCATCATCAACGGCCACATCCTCGACAACATCCCTCTCTATCACCCCGAGGTCACTTACGCGGAGCCGAAGAAGCTCTATCGCAATGTTGGCGGTGGAAAGTTCGTGGATGCGAGCGCGACACAGCCGAAAACGTTTCTGGCTCCCAAGGTTGGCCGGGGTCTCGCGGTCGGGGATTACGACAATGACGGCGCGCTCGATCTCCTGGTGAGCAATAACGGCGAAGACGCGCAGCTATTTCGCAACGACGGGGGGCGCACTCCCTCGGGCGAACGAAATCACTGGCTCGGGATTCGGCTGATCGGCACAAAGAGCAACCGCGATGGAATCGGCGCGCGCCTGAAATTGGTCGCTGGTGACTTCACAAGCTACGACCAGGCCAAAGGCGGGATGAGCTACTGTTCCGCGCAGGACCCACGAATTTATTTCGGCCTCGGCAGCCATGCCGCCGCGGACAGGCTGGAAATTGTCTGGCCCAGCGGCGCCCATGAAGAACTCCACAACGTCCCCGCCAAACAGATCATTACCGTTGAAGAAGGCAAGGGCATCACGCCTTATCGCTTCCCATCGTTGAAGAAGCCCAAGTGAACCTAGGAGTTGTTCCGGCTGAGTTTTTGCTCGTCCTCTCTGTTCCCAAGATGAAGGATCTTTTCGAGGATGTCCGGGATTTCGAAGACGGCGCGGTTGGGGAGCGCGGCGGTATTTTCGCGGAAGCGAACGAGATTCGAGGGTTCGAGCATGTGGGCAGCGGCGGATTGGATTTCGCGGAAGTTGTGAAGCACGAGGCCAACGTCCTTTTCTCGAATCCAGGCGGTGTTGTAGCGCTCCTGAGGCAACGTCCAAGCATTGCACTCAACGATCACAGGCAAACGCATCACCAATGCCTCGCTGATAGCGCCGGGGCCGGGCTTGCCCATGAAGAAGTCGGAAAGGTGCATGTAGTACGGAACGTTGGTCGTGAATCCCTCAACGAAGCAGGGAATTCGCATTCTCCGCTTGCGCAGCTTGGCCGCCAGTTTTTCGTTCCTGCCGCAAATCAGGATCAACTGCAGCGATAATCCCGATTGATCGAGCTGCTGGGCAATCTCGAGGATCGCTCCGGAACCGTAGCCGCCGAAGAGGACCAGGCCTGTCGGAAGGTCAGGATCAATCCCGAGATTCACGCGCTCTTCGCGGCGGTTGCCGCGAACGGGTTCATAAAAGCGCGGATGGAGGATCATCCCCGAAGTCAGGAAGACCTGCGCGTCGTTATGGCCGAGCCCGTGCGCCTGAGCGAGCGCTCGTTCCGTGCCGCAGATGAAATATTGCTGCTGCCGCTCCATCCAGAAATGTGGCGGGTAATCTGCCAGGTCGGTGAGTAGAGTCACGAACGGACGGCCGGGGAATGCATTCCGGAAGCTTTCGCAAAGCGAACGATTGAAGTGCGGAACGAGGGAGATGACCATGTCTGGGCGCGTTTCAGTCCAATGCCTTTCGAGCAGCCTCACGACACCGCGGTGGCGGAGCCGAATGGTGGCCTGGAGGATGGGAATAATTTGAGCGCTGCCAAGTGTCCAACCGGAGCGCAGCATCGAATTGTAGACTTCCTGGATGCGAATACCGGTGTAGCGGCGGACAAAATCGAGCTCGTCGAGTAACTCCTGTAGATTGAGAAGTTGCATGTCCCATGGGCGTTTTTGCTGTTCCGCGACCAATTTCAAGGAAGTGGCAGCGCTGCGATGGCCCCCGCCCGCGTCGAAGAAGACCAGCTCGATGCGTTTCATGGTTCTAGGCATTCTGTCATGGCCAAGCTATTGATTCTGGGCAAGAAGCAGAATCCGAGGGGGGTTGTATCTAAAGGATTACCTTAGATTATGAATGGCCTTTCTTCGTCATTTCACATAAGCGTAACCCAAAAATCTTATAAATAAAGTATGAAATGCGACCTCCACATTCACTCAGTCTACTCAGGTATGTGTGAAGTGCCCGTCCTTCGCCGGTTTTGCCGCGAGAGCTATAACCAGCCGCTCGAGGTGTACGAGACCCTGAAGCGGCGCGGCATGGACCTGGTGACGCTCACCGATCATGACGCAATCGAGGGTGCCGAGGCGCTGCGCCGTTACCCCGATTTTTTCCTGAGCGAGGAACTCACTTGCCGGCTGCCGAGCGGCACTACTGTGCACATCGGCGTTTTCGACTTGACGGAGCGCCAGCACATCGAAATCCAGCGACGCCGCGATGACCTGATCTCCCTGCTCATGTACCTGACGGAGCGGCGGCTCTTCTTCACGCTGAATCACGTATTCTCGGCGCTGACTGGCCGGCGCGAAATTGAGGACTTCGCCTGGTTCGAAGAGTTCTTCCCCGCCTTCGAGACGCGCAACGGCCTTTTGCTGGCGGGAAATAATCACGAAGCCACGCAGCTAGCGCGGAAGATGCGTAAAGTGCGCGTTGCCGGCAGCGATGCTCACACGCTGGCCTCCGCCGGCACGGCCTATACGGAAGTTCCCGATGCCCGTGACAAGCATGAATTCTTCGCCGGCCTGCGCGCCGGCAAGGGTTACATCCGCGGCGAGGCTGGCGGCTACTGGAAACTCACCCGCGACCTGTGGCTCGTCGGGTTTGAGATGATGCGCGAGCGGCGATGGACGACGGTACTAGCCCCCTTAGCCGCCCTCGTTCCAGCGGCCAGCCTGGCGAACTATCTCAGCGAACGGGTATTCGCTCGAAGGTGGTCGGAAAGAGTGATGCGGCAGCGCAAGTCCCAACTCGCTCTGCCTGGCGGGCGCAAGTGGATTCGCCGGGAGGTCTGGGCATGACGGTCACTCGGGTGGTCTGGAATTTCATTGAGGATCGGGACCATCGGCTGATGCGGCGAGTGCATCGCTGGCGTGCGCCGAGATGGATTCGCATCTGGATGATCAGCGCCACCCGGCTGGGCGACGGGTGGTGTTGGTACGCGCTCGGTGTGCTGCTGCTGATTTTCGGAGGGCCGCATCGCTTCGCGGCGATTGGCGCAGCAGGTTCAGCGGCGGTGACAGGCATCTTCCTTTTTCGCGCTCTGAAAAAAGCAAGCCACCGCAAGCGTCCCTGCGAACTGCATCCCCATTGCTGGGCCATGGTTTTGCCGCCGGACCAGTTTTCATTTCCGTCGGGGCATTCAATCACAGCCTTTGGAGTCGCGATCGCCGTCGCGTTGTTCTACCCCGAGCTGCTGGGGGTTCTCCTACTAATTGCAACGAGCATTGCGCTTTCCAGAATCGTTTTGGGAATGCATTTCCTGAGCGACGTACTCGTCGGCTCGCTCATGGGCGCTCTGCTCGGCGCTGCATTTTTTTCTCTTTTCCGCTGACGGAATAATCTGACGACCGAAAGACTAGAACGAACTCGAGAGCCTCGTTTCAAAGCTCGAAAGGGAGAGAGCCGGTGGCCCACGCGGACTGTCTGGCCACCGGCTCTCTCAATTCGCGCGCACTCTGTTATCAGAACGTGAAGCGCGCGCTCAGTTGGAGCTGTCGTGGAGTCCCTGTTCCTACGTTCGTCGCGGTCGAGTTGTCGTTGTTGTTGTTGAAGCCGTACGTTCTGGTGATCAGACCAAACGCTGCTCCGTCGTCGAAGTTCAAATCCGAGGGATCCCCAAGCGGCGTGTGGTTAAACACGTTGAACGCGTCCACGCGCAGTTGCATCCCCACACGCTCGGTTAATTTTGTCTCTTTGGCGAGCGAGATATCCACGGACCAGATACTCGGCGCGCGCACGATTCCATTTCCCGCCGTTCCGAAATGTTCGAATAGGCCGTTTGGACCGATCGGGGGTAGCGCGAACGCAGCAGGGTTGATCCACTGGGTCGTCGTACGTCCGCCCGGCGATATCAGAGACACTCCCGGGACGAGGTCGGGACGCTGTGTGGAACCCGTATTCCCGTCGGGAAGCAGGGTGGGATCGAGGCTAGAAGTCGTGACGGTCAACGGATGACCCGTGTGGTAACTGCCGATGCCGCTCAAACTCCATCCACCGAGCAGCTTGCCTGCAAAGCCATCTGCGTTTAGATATTTCTTGCCCGGTCCAATCGGGAGTTGATAGAGCGAGTTTGCGGTGAAGTTGTGCCGAACATCGAATACGCTTGGCCCCCGATCGCATGCACGGCACTGGACATTTTCCGGGGCATTGGCCTCACCGCCCCCAACCGAGGCGTCGTTGATCGAGTGCGAGTAGGTGTAATTCGTCTGGAACGAAAACCCGTTGGTAAACCTTCGCTGGAGCGACAGGAGCAAACCGTTGTAGGAACTCGTGCCCACGTCTTGCTTTGAGTCGACGAGCCCGAAGTTCGGAAGCGTCTGGGTGCATTGGGGGCTGCCACTCACAACAACGTTGATGACGCATGTGTTTTCGTACGATCGCGCAAACAGGCGGGCGCCGTGGCTGCCCAAATAGGCGGTCTCGAACATGAAATTGCCGGGAAGTGCCTGATCGATGGTCAGTCCCCATTCTTCAACGTAAAGGTCGCGCCGGCCACTCCGAATCAACGCGCGAACCGCGGGCAAGGGAGTGACGCTGGCACCAAAGTTCGGCGGATTCTGGAGGTCCCCAGGCCCAAAAGAGAGTGTTTGCCCCGGAGGCAAGTCGGCCGCGCTGAGTGACCCTGTGACTCGATCGCTCTCAAGAGCCGCATTCTCGTCGTCGTTTTGCGCGGCCCCGTGATAAATCCCGAACCCGCTTCGAATCACGGTCTTATCATGGAACCTGCTCGGCGCCCAAGCGAAGCTCACCCGCGGATCCCAGTTTCGATAGTTGGGAAAGTACGCCGTTGGGGTCTTCGGACAATTGGCAGGTTCCGTCGCTCTCAAAGGGCTGTTCGAGCCCGAACCGATGCAGGCTCCGCGGAAATTCTGGAGGTCGAAGATCGTCGTGCGATTATTTGCTTCGTTGATCACCGAATAATATTCCCAACGGATTCCCAGATTGACGGTGAAGGTCGGCGTCACCTTCCATTCATCCTGGAAGTACGGCAGAAAGAAGGTGCGTCGCAATCCGTGACAGCACCAGGAGCCCGTGAAACTAACCTGGTTGAGCGTGTTATTGATGAAATCTGTCGGAGATGCGTAAGTGATCCTGGTATCGACCGTTTTTCCCTGGTTCAAGCGAATCCGGCGGATTTCTAGTCCGGTCTTGAAACTGTGGCGGCCGTGCGTGATGGTCAGATTGTCAATGTAGGCGAAGGACGTGCCCACTTCGTGGTCGGTATTGTCGTTGTTAAGGTCGCTAAAAAGTGGAATCTTTACCGCAAGGTTGATCACGCTTGCCTGCGGATTGTGGAACGGCGACCGGTTAACGCCGAACTTGGACTCGTTGAAGATGTTCGTGCTGAAAGTGTGAGTTACGGCAAAAAGATAGTTGGCCGGATGGTTGATCGTCTGTGTCTGGTCGAGCAGGTTGCCGTTTGGCAGGGACGCGAGGGAAATGTCGCGTGTCGCCCGTCCGTAAAAAGATGTTTTGTCGCTGAACTTGTGGTCGAAGCGAATCAGCCAGGAATCCTCGTGTACCGTGTTCTGGCCCTCGTGGGTGAACTGATCTTGGCCGCCGCCTTGATCGGCGAAAAGCCCGTTCGAGAACGTAAATCGCGGAGCGCACGAGCCGATCGTTCCCGTGGAACTGCGCCATGGATACGCTTGCAGGATGGGACACAAGCCCGGGGATGTGGCCAGAGCCTGCTTCTGGAACGCCGGATCGGGAACAAAACCTGTCAGCGTGGTGGCTTGAAGCTGTCGAAGGCCCTCATAGCTCAGGAAAAAGAAGGTCTTGTCCTTCACGATCGGGCCGCCGAACGTCATGCCGTACTGGCCTAGCCGAAACGGTGGAATCCTAGCCGGGTCGACGAAAGACCGGGCATCAAACACCGAATTGCGAAAGTAGCCAAAAGCCGTGCCGTGAAACTGGTTCGTACCGGACTTGGTTACGACGTTGACTTGACCGCCAGCCTGGGTGCCGTATTCGGCGGTGTAAAGCGCCGAATTCACTCGGTATTCGGCGATCGCGTCTTGCGAGACTTGCAGACGCACGGATGATTTCTGTGCTTGCTCTTGAATGCCACCGGCGTCCACGCCGTCAAAATTGAAGTTGTTGTCGTCACGGGCGCGTCCCGCAAAGCGAATCGTTCGCTCGTCGCCGCCGCCATCATCCTGCGCGAACGGGGCAAGCAGCGACAGGGTGGCGAAATCCCGGCCATTCACGGGCAGGTTCTCTATTTGTTCCGGCCGGATGACGCCGCCGGCAGCCGCCGTGCTGCGCTCAGCCAGCGCGTTCTCGGCTTTCACTTCGATCTGCTGCGTGACTTGACCGATGTCAAGCTTCACGTCCAGTGTATGCGTCTCTCCGACCTGCAGTTCCACGTCTTCGACCACCTTCGTGGAGAATCCCTCGTGAGAGACCGAGACAGTATAGAAGCCGATTGCGGCACCCGGAAAGCGATAATGGCCGCTGCCATTTGTGGCTCGTTCCTGGCTTTGCGCCGTTGCAATCGCCGTGATCGTCACCTGCGCGCCGCCGACGACTGCGCCCGAAGCATCGATCACAGTTCCTTCGAGCGTTGCTCGATCCGTCTGACTGAATGCCGGTCCGGCCGCCACAAACAGGGAAATCAACGTCAAAATCGATTTACTCAGGGAACGCATTTACACTCCTCCTGCTTTTTTCGCTGATAGCGAACGAAATTCAAGACTGATCGTTTTGGGCTCGCCTAGCTAACAGGTGCGCCCGCACCCCAAACGAGGCGTCCCCTGTCATTGGCCGTTCGTATTAGGAGTCAGAAATGTGAATGTGGGATGAACTCGCGATGAGAGAAATGTGAATTCCGGACGCTGCCAAACGCGTTCGGAAGTCCAAGATCTGATTGTGGAGACTGCCTACTCGAATCTCTCCGGCGTGCCCGACAACTGTCACTCGGCCGCAAGGGGAAGGCGCACTTGAAAGGAAGAGCCCTTGGCAGGCTCGCTTTGAACTCGAACGTCACCGCCGTGAGCTTCCACGATCCAGCGCCCAATCGCGAGACCCAGCCCGGTTCCCCCGGATTCGCGCGAACGGGCGCGATCCGCGCGATAGAAGCGGTCAAAAACATGGGGCAAATCCTCCGCGGGAATTCCGATGCCGGTGTCGCGCACCTCGGCGACTGCGAATCCATCGTCGGTGCCGAGCTTGACTTCGACTCGCCCGCCGGGCGGCGTGTATTTCACGGCATTGTCGACCAAGATTAGAAAAAGTCTCTCGAGAGACGCCGCATCACCGCGGACCCAAACTGCCTGCGCCGGGATATGCTCGCGAAACTCCAATTGCTTGGCCTCGGCGAGAATGCTGCCTTGCTGGCAAGCCTTTTCCAGGCACTCGGTGGCATTGGTGCGAGCCAGGGGCAGGGCAGCGGCGCCTGAGTCGGCGCGGGCAAGGATAAGCAACTCTTCGATCAGCTTGGAAGTTTTCTCCGCTTCACGAAGGACCTGCAAGAGCACTTCGCGGTATTCGCTTTCGGAGCGTGGCTTGCGCAGCGTGAGCTCCGCGCCCGTGCGAATCACGGCCACCGGCGTGCGCAGTTCGTGCGAGGCGTCTGCCGTGAATTGCGTGATCTTCTTGAAGGCTGCGTCAAGACGCTCCAACATCTCGTTTAGTGTCACCGTCAGGCGCTCGAGTTCGTCGCCGGTGTGCGGAATCGCCAGCCGCTGCGATAGATTCTGCGCGCCGATGGTTCGCGCGGACTGTGTGATCTCATCCACCGGAGCGAGGGCGCGGCCGCTCATCCAATAGCCTCCGAGAGCGGACAACCCGAGAAGCAAAGGCGCAGAAAGATACAGGATCATCCGGAAACGATCGATGGCGTCGTCGAAGGCCTGCGTGGAAATGGCGACTTGAATTTGATAACGACTTCCGGCCGCCTGGACCGTCTGCGAGAACACCCGGAATTGCGATCCTTTAACCCGCTGATAGAAAGGTCTGGAGGGATGCGACTTCATGCGTTGCTGGTCCGGCCAGTTGGCGTCGGAAGAGCTGTAAAGCAAGTTTCCGTTCTGGTCCGCAATTCGTAGCAAGTCGCCGGCCGCTTTGACGTCCGCGAACTCGCCCAGTTCATCTTGGAGGGATGTCAGGCCCTCGTGGGCCGTTTCTTCGATGACTTGGCGAACGCCCTCGATCCGGCTGCGCAAGCTCGCGTCCACGGTGGCGCGAATGCTGCGGGTCATACCGAAATAAGCGACTGCGCCGAACACACAGAACGAAAGCGCAAGGATCAGCGAATACCAGGCAGTCAGCCGGACGCGGATAGGAAGCGACCTCATGCATCCGGCTCCTGCTTCACGCAGTAGCCAAAGCCGCGAGAGGTGTGAATCAACTTTTCTTTGTATCCCTGATCCACTTTGGCACGCAACAAGCGGACGAAGGCGTCCAGCGTGTTCTCCTCGACTTCGGCTTCGAGGCCCCAAACGGCTTCGACAATTGCGCGTCGCGATAACACTCGACCGGGACGGCGCATCAGGAATTCCAAAAGCCGATATTCGGTTGGCGTCAGGTGAATCTCGCGGCGGCCCCGAAAAACCTGATGCGTGCTGGGGTCGAGAACAAGGTCGGCGATCTCGAGCCGTGTCGACGATGTGGGAGCGGCGCCCCGGCGGCCCAGGGCCCGCAGCCGCGCCAGAAATTCGGCGAAGGAAAATGGCTTCGTCAGGTAGTCGTCCGCTCCGACGTCGAGCCCTTTCACAATGTCTGGAACAGCATCGCGAGCGGTGAGCATCAGGATCGGGGTGGCCTTTCCGCCTTTTCGCAGCCGGCGGGCAATCTCGAAACCGTCAATTCCGGGAAGCATCAGGTCCAGAACGATGACATCGAACTGGTAAGACTCGGCGAGCTCCAGACCTTCGCGGCCTTCGTGGGCAAGGCTCACGCGATGGTTTTCTTCTTCGAGGCCTTTCTGGAGGAGTCCGGCCATGGCTCGGTCATCCTCGATGATGAGCACCCGCATGCTACGCCTCGCACAATCATGACCTGCTGACCTGAAAGATAGCTGAAATCTGACACAGCAGCCGCGGAATCTCCCTGGTACGCACTCGGCTGGCTTCGGAGGGCGCTGACTGCTAGGCGAGGTGGCCGAGCTGCAGACGCGTTTGAAGTACGCGTAGGATCGAGTCGCGCGCGATAATCCCGACTATATGGCCGTCATCGAGAACCGGCATCTGATTGATATCGTCTGCTTGCATGCGTTCGAGAACGCCGAGAACGGGCTCGGAAGGCGAAGCCCATTTGATCTTATCAATAGGCCTCATCGCAGCCTGGATCGACGTGTTCGGCCACTCGTCGCGCGGTATATCCCGCACCGCATGCAGCGTCACCAGTCCTACCGGGACCCCATTGCCAGTGACAATATGGCAGCGCCGGCCGGTTCGGAGGACTTCATGGACGTAGTTTTCAAGCGACAGGTCCCGCGCCACGGTGGGCACATCTTGACTCATGATGTCGGAAGCACGGAGGCCGGTGAGGGTATTGCGGATCGCCACCTGCGCATAGCTTTCCTGGGCCGCGCTCAAAAGGAACCAGCCGATGAAAACCCACCAAAGCCCGCCGAACCAGTTGCCCCGGAGCGCTGTGAAGATCCCGCCGAAGATCATGAAGTAGGCGAAAAGCTGCCCGCTCTGCGAGGCGATGCGCGTAGCCTTCGAAAAATCGCGCGTGATCCCCCAGGCAATTGCCCGGAAGACCCTTCCGCCGTCGAGAGGGAATCCAGGGACAAGATTGAAGGCCGCCAGAACGAAATTGATTTTGGCGAGCCAATCGCAAGTTGCGCCGATCATTTCGAAGTTGCCGAAATAATGTGCGACCAAGTAAAACGCGGCGGACAAGACAAAGCTCGAGATCGGTCCCGCGATCGCGATATTGAATTCCTGTTTGGCGCTTGAGGGCTCGCGCCCGATGCGGGCCAGCCCGCCAAACACGAACAGCGTTATCGAAGCGACGGGAATCTTGTAGCGCTGCGCCACAATGCTGTGGCTCAATTCATGGAACACCACCGAGCCAAAAAACAGCAGGCTGGTGATGATTCCGAGGGCCCAGTGCTGCGCGGGAGTCCACGAGGGGTGCTGGGCGGTGAACTGCGTGCGTAGGGAAAAAGTGATCAGAGCGAAGATAATGAACCAGCTCGAGTGAAGATAGATCGAAATCCCGAAGATCTGCCCGATTCGGATGCCGGAGCCAGGTGTCACGGATTGCCCCCTGCCCGGGATTATAGCTCAGCCGAGGAAATGGGTCTCAGTTTCCACAGCGTGTGCCCGCCGACACGACTGGATTGATCCTGATGGGTTGTAGCTCTCTATTTTGCAACTAGATAGCTCCTGGCCCAGCACATGCCGTCTTCGTCCGTGGGAAGCGCGAACGAGGGAGACGGCAATGCGGCGAAATCAGCAAGAAAGGCAGACTCGGGGAGCAAAAAACCCTTGCCACGCACCTTCTTCTCGGCTCGTTCTTGCAACGTTTCTTTTCGTGTTAGCAAGCGGCCTGGCGGCGCAAACCGCGCCTCAACCTCCCTATCCGAAATCGTCACAGGCAACTCCGGCGTCAAACTCAGCCAGACGAATTGTTGTTAGCATCCCCGACCACAAACTGGCGCTTGTCGCAGACGGGCGAATGGTGAAGGTGTATCCAGTCTCCGTCGGCGCGCCGGAATCGCCGAGCCCGAAAGGCGAATTCAAGATCGTCCGCCGACTTACTGACCCGACGTATTACCAGCCTGGGGTTGTCATCCCACCGGGTCTTGAGAATCCCTTGGGCTCGCGCTGGATCGGGCTGAACCTGAAGGGCTACGGCATTCACGGCACGAACCAGCCGCAGTCGATTGGCTACAACGCATCGCACGGCTGCATCCGCATGCGCAATCGCGATGTGAAAGAGCTTTTCGAGTTGGTGCGCGAAGGCGACGCCGTCGAGGTGCATGGCGAGCGCGATGCAGCCACCGAAGCGATTTTCAGCGGTCGCGAAAATGAGCAATTCGCCGTTGTGAAATCCTTCGGCGGCGCGATTTCGAGTGCGCCCGCGATACCGGAGCGCTGAAGAGGCCGGAGCGTGTAGGACGCGGAATCGGTGGAGGCGAACGTGGAAAGCATTCTGGCAATCGGAGAAGTTGCAAGCGCGGTTTTGGTTTCGTTTTCGATCGCATTTTTGCTCGAGTGGCTCGGTCTGCGCGGTTTGATGCGCCTGATGCCTACGACCGCAATGCATGCGCGCGTTGCGGCCTCGGCAGGCAACGAATCGCCGCGGCCCACTCGTGCGGGACATTGCAGCTAAGGAGGCGGACATGATTTTTCTCAAATATTTATTGCTGATAGTGGGCATTGGGTTCTTTGGGAGCGCTGCGGCCCTTGTGTTGTACGACGTCTACTTGGCCATCGAACTCGAGCGGCTCCTGCGCCGCGAAGCGGCGGCCGGCGCGCCGCCGAGTGGCGGCGGAACGGCCGGCGTCCGCCGGCATCACGTGATCCGTTGGAACACAGCAGGCAAACTGGCGGCGCTCGCGGTTCTCCCGTTCTTGCTCGCTCTCAGCATCGTTGTTGTGCCGGGTGGCGAAGCTGGAGTGCGCGTGAGCGAGATCTCGGGTGTGCGTCCGGGCACGCTCTATCCCGGCGTGCATTTTGTCCTGCCGCTATTTGAGCGCGTGGCGCTCTTCGACATCCGCGATAAGGTTTTTCAGACCGCCGCGCTCGAGAAGGTCGGGCAGAAGGGGCCAGCCAAGCCCGAGGTTCTGCAGGTCGAGGCGCGCGAGGGGCTTTCTGTCGGGCTCGCGGTCGTCGTGCGCTACCGCATCGATCCCCGCAAGCTCGACTACATCGAAGCAAACCTGCCGCAGCCGCTCGAGGACGAAATCGTCGCCCCAGTCGTTTCAAGCGCGTTCCGCGAGCTCGCGCCGAACTACATCGTGCGAGATGTGTTCTCGACCAAGCGCGAGGAGTTTCGCCAGCGTGCCGCCGGAATCATCACCCAGCGACTGGCGCAGGACTCCATCGTTGTGAAAGAAGTGCTGCTACGCAAAGTGGATCTTCCTGATGAATACGCGAAAGGGCTCGAAGGCCTCCTCCTGAAGGAACAAGAAGACGAACAGATACTGGTCGAAGCGCAGATCGAACAGAAGCGCGTGCGCATCGCCGAATCCCAGGCGGAAGCGGTCAAGGTCCGGCAGGTGAAGCGCGCGGAAGCCGATGCCGCCGCGCGTGTGATCCAAGCCAAGGCCGAGTCAGACGCCATGCAGTTCACCCTGCCGCTGAAACAGAAACAGATCGAGCAGACTCGGCTCGAAGCCCAGGCGCGCAAGGAAGCGACTATCGAAAACGCCCAAGCCGAGGCCCAGGCCAAGGTGATCGACAGCAAGGCCGAGCAGCAGCGCCAGAACCTGCTCGCCGACGCGGAAGCGAATCGCATTCGCATCACCTCGGCCGCGAACGCAGAAAAAATGCAGGCCGAGGCAGTCGCGTTGAAGGCAAATCCGCTGCTGGTTCAGAAAATCATTGCGGAGCGGCTCTCGGACAAAATCCAGATCGTGATGGTTCCGGCCGACGGGAAGTTTTTCTTCGCCAATGATGTGTTGCGCGCGGCTCAGGCGGGAGAAGACCCGCCGCTGAAGCCCAGCGGGCAGCGCTGAGGGTTCCCGGCCGATCCCGCGGGAGGTCGGTGGATCGGAATCGGGTTAGCCGCTGGTAAATCCCCCTTGCGGGTGGCTTCGCGAACCGCCGCCGCGAAGCTGCCCTGCCAGCGGTTTTTTCGGGGTGTGCTATGATGACCTGCTACGAACAGTTAGCGCAAACCGATGCGGTTGTTCCGCCGACTCCTTCTCCTTTACTTGTACTTGCCGACCCTGTTTTCATCTCTGCTCTGGGCCGCTCCTCAGCAAATGGGGGACGAAAACCTGAACGCGGGCGTGCGCGAGCTGGCGCGCAAGGTCATTACGGTAGTCTTGCCTTCGGGGCGGGAGCTCGAATTGATGGCGGACTCTGAGAATTTGTCTTCGCTCCCGTCTTCGGAATTCCGTCAGGGAATCAGGGTTTTTGGCGAAGAGATGCAGAGCCGTGGAGTGCGAATCTCAACCGTGGTCCGACCTAGCGGCACAGCCGTTCGGATATTTCTGTCGGAAAACGCACAAGAATATCTCTGGGTTGGACAAATTCTCCGAGAGGGCGGAAATCACGTTGTGATCACGACTGTTCCGCGCGCCAGCGTCGCAGCTAAATCTCCTGCGAAGCCGCTGATGCTTTTGCAGAAACAGCTCATCTTGAGCGAACCCGACGCGATCCTGGACCTGCTGTTCTATAAATTCCCGGAAAGCGGGGACCAACGCTTGCTCGTGCTCGAACCGGAGGAGGTACGCGTCTTTCGCGCCGATAAGACCGGTTGGACGGTGGAAGCCAGCATCCCATTGCATCATGACTCGCCGTGGCCGCGCGATCTGCGAGCGCGGTTGCTGCAGGTCTCCGAGGGCGTGACCGCCTTTTATCCGGACGCCCGGTGTCATCTCTCATTTCGAGATTTGTGGGCCGCTAGTTGCGAGGCAAAATCATCCAGTTTTCCGGTTTTTTCTTCTCACGAGTTCGTTCAGATGGCGCAATTTGAGCCGCGTCGAAATTTCTTCAGAAGCTCGTCGGGAGAGGAAGAGGCTCGCACGGGAATCGTGCCTGCCTATGCGATCGCTTATCTGGGAATGCATGTTGGTGAAACCTGTGCCGTAGCCGCGCATTTGGATGGCCGTGCCGTGCTCGATCAGAAGTCCGGCGAGCCGGTTGGTGAGATCCCCGGCTGGGGAAGCGACATCGTGGCCCAGAGCACAACATGTGGTCGCCAATGGCAGGTACTGGTGACGCGGCCGGGGGATTGGACCGAGCCCGATGCGATTCAGGCGTTCGAGATTGTTGACCGGCAACCCGAGTCCGTGAGCCCGGTCGTGGATTTCCCGGGGCCAGTCACGGCGCTCTGGGCCGCCGAAGGAGGCGATTCGGCGATCGCGGTGATTCGAAATCTTAAGACAGGAGTTTATGAGGCGTACAGCCTTTCGCTCACTTGCAGCCACTAGCATCGCCCTCGCTGCACTTTTCGTTGCCGGAATCGTGCGTTCGGCACGGAGACCGCGGTATGGCGGAACGCTGCGCACAGAAATTGGAGCTGCGGTTGCCTCGCTCAATCCGGCGGCGCCGTTTGCGAACACAGCAGAATCCGCCGCCAAGGAAAAGTTGATGGCGCTCGCCTTCGATCGGCTCGTCACGTTCGACGAGCGCGGACAACTGATGCCGGGACTGGCAATTTCTTGGCAGACAGGCCCCGACCACAAGAAATGGACGTTTCGTTTGCGCGAGAACGTGAGGTTTCACAACGGCTCGGTATTTTCCTTAGACGATATCGATTCCATCTTGAAGACGGCAAACCCGGGTTGGCGGATTGCCACTGAGGTGGAAAGCGTCGGAGGGTTTCAGGAGGAAATCGTTGAGATCGAAACAGACTCCCCGGCTCCGGGTTTGCCGGCCGAGCTTGCTTCGCCGCGCAACTTTATTTTTCGTCGGAACGCTGATGGCTCTTTGGTTGGCACAGGGCCTTTCAAGATCGACTCATGGGAAGCGGGGCGGCGCGCAGTGTTTGCGGCATTCGAAGGTAATTGGCAGGGACGGCCGTTTGTTGATTCGATCGAGGTTCAGATGGGGCGCGGTGCGCGGGACCGCCTGATTGATCTCGAGGTCGGCAAGACGGATTTCGTGGAGATTCCGCCGGAAGAAGCGCGCCGGGCAATGGATCGCGGGGTACGCGTAAGCGCCTCGCAACCGGACGAGCTCTTGGCGCTCGTTTTCACGGCGGGCCGCCCCGTAGCGGAAGATGCGCGCACCCGGCATGCCCTCGCGTCATCCATTGACCGCGCGGCGATTGTGAATTTCATTCTCCAGAAGCAAGGTGAGGCCGCTGGCGGGCTCTTGCCACAATGGTCCACCGGGACTGCGTTCCTGTTTTCGACCGTGCCTGATTCGGCGCAGGCAAAGCAACTCGCCTCGCAAATCAACCCCGCACCGGCGCTGCTCTTGGGCTATGATGGCGCGGATGCGCTCGAGAAAGCTGTCGCCGAGCGAATCGTAGTAAACGCCCGAGACGCAGGTCTGGCGGTGAGGGCGCAGCCGGTGACCGCGCAGGCCAAAGCATCTTCGCAATTTGACGCCCGATTGATCCGGCTGCGCATGGATTCGCCCCTGCCGCGGCCGGCGCTGGCGGGGTTTCTGGCGGCGCTTGCGCCGATGACGGGGTTGGACCTGGCGCCCCTGTTGGACGAGGCGACGCCGCAAGATATCTACGAGCGGGAGCGCGCCGCGGTAGATAGTTGTCGCGTGATTCCGCTGGTCCACTTGGCGGACGCGTACGGATTGAGCCCGCGGGTCAAAGACTGGGTGGCGCCGCCGGCGGGCGGAGGCCAGGGCTGGCCGTTTGCAAATGTCTGGCTGGAGGGGGAAGGGCGGTGACGTTTCGCATCAAACTTTTCGCGGTCTTCACGCTGGCGATCCTGCTGGCGGTAGGACTGGTCGCCATTAGCGTGACCTACGCGACGCGCCGCGCGTTTGAGCAGGTCTATACCCGCCACACGGATGCTTTGGTGGCGCAATTTCAGCGGGAGTTCGAGCGACGTGGACAGGACGTGGTCCGGCGGATTCAGGGAATCGCCGACGCCGAGGCCACGGTGCGCATGGCGATTGATCTCAGCCGCCCGCAAGCGGACGTTTCGGTCTACGTCCACGATGCCACCGGCTTGTCTCAGCAGCATCAGCTTGATTTTCTCGATCTCGTCTCCGGCGATGGTTCCATCATCTCCTCGGCGGAATGGCCGGCCCGCTTCGGATACAAAATGGAGTGGGTGACGCAGACACGGGATTGGGCCAGCGTCGGCCCGTTCTTAATGCGCGCCGAAACGGAAGCCGGCCCGGCGCTGGCGCTTCTGGCGGTTTCGACGGTGCGTGTTGGTGAAAGGAACCTCTACGTCGTCGGCGGTGAGCGCCTTGGGAGTGAGTTCCTCTCGTCGCTCGTCTTGCCCGCGGGAATGCGAGCGCTGCTTTACCGCAACCTCGATCCGAATTTCACCGCGACAGATCTCGTGGATGCCTCGGGTCCTGCGAATGACGCGGACCGTCTCGCTCCGATCATCGATTGGGAGCGCAAAGACCCCGGAGCGAAAACCACGAAAATTCGTTGGACTCGCGATCCCGCCAGCACGGAAACCTTCCATGCCCTGCCGCTTATGGGACGGCAGAAGGACTTGCTCGGAGTCCTTCTCGTGGGTAGCTCGCGGCGCGACCTCTACGTGCTCGAACAGCGGATCATCTTGTTTGCGATCCTTGTGGGGATGGGAGGTCTGCTGCTCGGCGCCCTATTGAGCTGGTGGGCCGCCGAGCGTGTGACTCGGCCGGTACAAAAGCTGGTCGCGGGCGCACAAAGAGTGGCCGAGGGCAACTGGGGAACGCATGTGGACGTGCGCTCACGCGACGAAGTCGGGCTGTTGGCGAAGACATTCAATCAGATGACCGATCAGCTCACCGAACAGCGCGACCGGCTGGTTCAGGCAGAGCGAGTCGCCGCCTGGCGCGAATTGGCGCGCCGGCTCGCTCACGAATTGAAAAATCCGCTCTTTCCCATGCAGATCACCGTCGAAAACCTGCGCCGCGCTCGCGACCACAACCCCGAACAATTTGACGAAGTCTTCCGGGAGTCCACCGAAACGCTTCTTGCCGAGCTTGAGAATCTGAAGACGATCGTGGGGCGCTTCAGCGATTTCGCGAAGATGCCACCGCCGGAACTTCAAACCGTCAACGTCAATGATATCGTGCGCAGCGTCGTGAAGCTCTTCGAGGGGCAATTCAGCGTGGTCGGGCGGCCGCCCATCACTCCGGAGCTGCACCTGGATGAGAATGTTGCTTCGATCCAAGCCGATCCGGTGCTGTTGCAACGCGCGGTGGAGAATCTGGTCTTGAATGCCATGGACGCGATGCCCTCGGGAGGGATGATCGCGGTGACGACAGCCAGGCACGACAGCGCGGTGCGAATCGAAGTGTCGGACACCGGCACAGGTCTGACGCCCGAGGAATGCGAGCGGCTTTTCACTCCCTATTACACGACGAAGCAGCATGGCACCGGCCTCGGACTCGCGATCGTGCAATCGGTGGTGAGCGACCACGGCGGGACGATCGGAGTCGAGAGCGAAGCGGGCGTCGGCACCACGTTCCGCATTGACCTACCCGCCCGGCCACCCAAGAATTCTCCCACCTCCGGAGCCGCCGTCGCTCCTCCTGTGACCACGCCTCCGAAGGAGGCTTAGTCTCGAGTGGCAGCGAAAGCCCACGTCCTCATCATCGATGACGATGCGAACACGCTTGCTTCGCTTTCTCGCGCTTTTCGGCTGGCGGGCCACGAAGCCACGATAGGCGACAACGCCGCCCGCGCCATCGAGCTCGCCAAGTCCGAACGCTTCGATTTGATCCTCTCCGACGTCGTGATGCCGGGAAAGGACGGCATTGCCTTGCTGGAGGAGCTCAAAGCCGCAGGCGTGAATTCGCCGATCGTGATGATGTCGGGACAGGCGACGATTGAAATGGCGGTGCGCGCCACGCGGCTTGGCGCCGTCGATTTTCTGGAGAAGCCGCTCTCCACCGAAAAGTTGCTTCTGACGGTCGAAAATACCCTTCGCCTCTCGCGGCTGGAAGAGGAAAACCGCGAGCTTCGCCGGCGGCTGGGGCGGCACCATATCGTCTGGTCAAGCGCGGCGATGCGCGATGTGATGTCGCAAGTGGAGCGGGTAGCGGCGAGCGAAACGCGCGTGTGCATCCGCGGGGAGACAGGAACCGGCAAGGAGCTCATCGCGCGCACCCTGCACGAAAAAAGTGCGCGCCGGGGCGGGCCCTTCATCACGCTGAATTGCGCCGCGATTCCAGCCGAGCTCATGGAATCGGAGCTCTTCGGCCACGAAAAAGGCTCGTTCACCGGAGCTGCCTCGCGCCACATCGGAAAGTTCGAGCAGGCGCATCGCGGGACACTTTTCCTGGATGAGATCGGGGATATGCCGCTGACGATGCAGGCGAAGTTGTTGCGCGTCCTGGAGGAAGGTGAAATCGAGCGGGTTGGCGGAGACGGGCCGATTTCCGTCGATGTGCGCGTCGTGGTCGCCACACACCGCGATCTCGAAGAGCAGGCGCGCCAGGGCACATTTCGCCAGGACCTCTACCATCGCATCGTGGTTTTTCCAGTTGTTTTGCCGCCGTTGCGTGATCGGAAGGAAGATATTCCTGTGCTTGTGGAGCATTTTGCGCGACAGGTGGCTGAGCAGAACAATTGGAAGCCAAAGCCGTTTTCTCCCGACGCGCTATTGGAACTTTCGGCCTACGCTTGGCCGGGGAATATCCGCGAATTGCGCAACGTGATCGAGCGGGTGCTGCTGCTTTCGGTGGGTGAGACGGTGGATGCGGCGGCCGTCCGACTGGCGTTGCCGCGATCGGGCGTGAAGTCTTCCGCTTCGGGAGAAACGGGCGGGACGCTGACCGAGCGAGTTGAGGGTTTCGAGCGGGAGACGATTCTGGCTGAGCTGCGCCGCAATAAGAATCACGTGACGAATACCGCCAAGGTCCTCGGTCTCGAACGCAGTCATCTCTATAAGAAATGCCAGCATCTCGGCATTGATCTCCGCGCTGTTCGTGGTTCCCAATCGTGAGGAAGTTTCTGCGCACAGCCCAGTCCTCGACATCCTCAGGTCAGGCGCAACAAAAAGGCGTTGCGCCGGGACCTGAGCTACACACGACGGGCGTTGGCACGTGGTTGTAGCTTACGTTCCGTCCGCGCCCGACCTTGGCGCGAACGGACGGGCGGAGGCCGCGTCCCGATGCCTAGTGAATTATTGCCGATCTGAGCGGCGACGGCGCCGAACGAAATTCTGCAAGAAGTAAACGGCGAAACCGGCGGCGAGGATGATGTAGTAAGGCGTCAGCCGCAACGTGGCAGTGAACACGGCCATTGCCAAGGCGCACGCCCACATGAACGTCTCACCAATGAATCCGTCCCGCCAATTGGGATGTCCCCCGCCAGCCGGCACGCGTGGCCGCAGCGCGGGCAGGAGTCGAGGCACAAGTTCACAGTATTTTCTGTAACTTTCGCCTTGCGTTTGCAGAAGGCTTGCTTCTTCGCGCAGGATCAGTCGGTAGGTGAAAAAGATCATTCCGCCAGCAATGGCAAAGAAACCGAGGCGGCCGGCGAGGAAAGCAAATCCAATGGCAAGCAGAATCGTCCCCAGGTACAGCGGATTTCGAACATAGCGATAGGGACCATCGGCCACCAGCCGGTCCGAATGCATGTCCATGTCGTGCACGATCGAGCTGTGGAGATAGGCTTCCGCCCATGATCGGATGAGCGCCGCCAGCGTGACCACCAAAGTGCCAATTCCGAAAATGATCCGCGCGTAGCGGTCGACCACCGGAGAATCGAGGCTCGTACCAAGACCCGCGAGCCAATCTGCCACGGCAACCGATATGTTCAGGTGGTCCCACCGGTAGCATGAGAAACCGATCCAGAAAATGGCTCCAATGATCCAGAAGCGGCATCGGAATTCGAACCCGGTCGCTTTCAAGGCAGTTGGGGCTCGCGTGGCTCGGGCGCGGGACGGAAGAGCCTCTTCAGAATTTCGTGAGTCGGCCAGTAGATGAGCAAAAGCGCGAGGAAGATGACAGCAAGATGCACGGGCGCTGGTCCGAAGGCGCGATGAAGGATCGGATGGCGAAATGCAAAATTGTAGTTCTTGATCGGATCGAGAATTCGCGAGAGCAATAGAGCGGCCGCTGCGATCGCACATTGAAGAGCGAATCCGGCGGGGTCATATCCGGTTCGGCGCAGCGCCGCGAGCAAGATGAAAGGCATAGCCGCGTGAAAGAGCGACAGCAGACGCACCCACAGGGGATATTGCGGATCGAAAAGGTATTCTGTTCCCCCAATCAGATGATGGCCGGCGAACCAGCGCCACGCGACATCAAGACTCCAGGCGAGGTCCACAACAAGCGAAGAAACGGCCTGGCTGGAAAGCAACAGAGCGCTGCTGCTCCACAGGCCGACGCATGTCAAGATCACGGCAATATCGCATAAATGCACGAAATTGCTGAAGCCCCACGTGCGCCAGTAAGCGGGAATCCAAATGGCGAGCCAGAGTACAGCGCCCCAACGAACCCACGCGGTTAAGACCGTTTCGCGGTGTGCCGAGGGATTCATTGCGCCGCAAGCGCCGCGGGCATCCTATCATTCTCGAGCAAACGCGAGGAATGGATATGAATGCCGCGCCATGCTCGCTGACAGCGCCGCGGGCGGCGTGCGACAATCCTGCGCATGGGCCCGATCGCGGGAATTTCGGCCGGTGCCGCGGCGGCTGCCGCGGGCGTGTTCGCCTGGGGCGCGGTGGCGCCATCGTCACAGATATTCGGTAGGACAATCCGCCGCACAGGTGAGCCGGACGCGATGGCGCTCACATTCGACGACGGCCCCAATCCGGCGGTCACGCCGCAACTCCTCGAGTTGCTGCATCGTTACGACGCGCGCGCCACCTTTTTCTTGATGGGACGCCACGTGCGCGCGTTTCCTGCGCTGGCCTCGGAGATTGCTGCGCAAGGACACGCGATCGGCAATCACACGGAGACCCATCCGAGGCTGATTTTTCTTTCCTCACAGCGCATCGCCGAAGAGCTCGATTCGTGTCGCGAAGCGATCGCGCGCGCCACCGGATGCGAAGCCCGATGGATGCGGCCGCCTTTCGGTTTTCGCGGGCCGCAGCTCAAGGGAGTGGTTCGCCGCTGCGGTCTTGCGGGGGTGGTGATGTGGTCGCGGTGGGCGTGGGACTGGGTGCCGCAGCCGGCCGAGCGGGTCATCCGCCGCTTGCGCCGCGCCGGAGGAGGCGATATTGTCCTTCTGCATGACGGCAATTACCGCGAGCTCGAAGGGGATCGCCGTCATACCGTCGCGGCGTTGGAATATTGGCTGCCGCGGTGGAGAGATTTGGGCATCCGCTTCGTGACCACGGACGAGTGGAAGCACCAGGCGTAGCGGCCCCAGGACTGGACTCATGGACGAAAAGCGCTTCTACGACGAGAAGCCGGAGACAAAGCAGCTCACACTGGTCTGTCCGCACTGCCGGCAGGAAAATCCTTATCCCATCCGATGGATCGTGCGCAGCAAGAAAGACAAGCTCCCGCCGGGCGCGAATGAAGAAGACCGCGCGCATTTCACGAAGGCTCGCTCGTACATGGTGCGCGTGGACGACATGGTGGTATGCCGGAATATCCGCTGCCGCAAGCGCTTCGAGCTCACCGGGCAGACGGTTGTCCTGATCTGAATCTCCGGTTTTTTCACCTCCACCCGTAAGCTGGGTTAGGTCCATGGCAAACAACCAAGCATCGCGGGTGACGCAACACCTCGAGTCCGTGAATGCAGCCCCTTGGAAGCACTCGGCGGTCAATCTCGTCAGCCGCGAGTTCAAAGCCGATCCGTTCCCTTTCTATGCACGCTTGCGCGCCGAGCAGCCGGTTTGCTGCGTCAAGGTCTCCCTCCTGCCCGGTGTGCGCCAGGCTTGGCTGGTGACGCGCTACGACGATGTGGTCATGGTTCTCAAAGACAGTCGTTTTTCGAAAAGCCGGCTGAGCGCCACGAAGCCACCGTGGGTGCCAGGCTTTGCGAAACCGCTCGAACGCAATATGCTTGATCTCGACGAACCCGATCACACCCGCCTGCGCACATTAGTTCACAAGGCGTTCACGCCAGCCATGGTTGAACGCATGCGGGAACGCATCCAGGGGATTGCCGATCAACTGCTCGATGCCGTGGAACACAAGCACTCGATGGACTTGGTACGCGCGTACGCGTTGCCCCTGCCCTTGACGGTAATTGTGGAACTTCTAGGCATTCCCTTGAAGGATCGTGACCGTTTTCATCGTTGGTGCAAGGCAGTGATCACTACGCCCACGCTGCTCAATATGCTGCGGGCGTTCCCGTCCCTCATGGCCTTTATGCGTTACCTCCGCCGGCTCGTTCGCCGACTGCGCAGCACGCCCCAGGATGGACTGCTTACCGCGCTTGTGCAGGTCGAGGAAGCAGGCGATCGCTTGAGCGAAGATGAATTGCTGGCCATGGCCGTCCTGTTGTTGATCGCGGGCCACGAGACGACGGTCAACTTGATCGCTTCGGGAACCCTGGCATTGTTGCAGCATCCCGAGCAGTTGAAACTCCTCCGGGGCAACCCATCGCTCATCGGGCCGGCGGTCGAGGAACTATTGCGATTCACCAATCCCCTGGAAACGGCAACCGAGCGCTTCACCCGAGAGGACGTAGCAGTTGCCGGCACGACCATCCCGCGTGGGGTCGTCGTGCTGGCGGCAATTGCTTCCGCCAACCGCGACGAAACTCAGTTCCGTAATCCCGACACCGTCGACATCACTCGAGAGAACAATCGTCATCTCGCTTTTGGACAAGGTGCCCACTTCTGCCTGGGTGCGCCGCTGGCGCGCTTGGAGGGGCAGATCGCCATCAACACGATCGTGCGCCGGCTGCCGGGCCTGCAGCTTGCGGTGCCGGCGGAATCTCTGCGCTGGCGCGCCACGCCGATTCTGCGCGGCCTGGAGGCATTGCCGGTGCGGTTCTAGGGGAGTGGGTTGTTCTACATTCTGCGCGGAGACCGAGAGCCACGGTTTCGGTCTAGCGCTCTATATCTCAGGGTACATTTCGAAGAAGGCGTCGAGTGACTGACGAAGCGTGCGTTCGATCTCTTCCTTGCTGCCTTCGATCAGGTGCATGGTGACGCGGCCGGTGCGGCCGTTCTTCAGTGTCACGATCGCTTCGTTGACCGCTTCGAGATCATCCGCCGGAAACAATCGCAAGCCGTAAACTAATGCCAGCTTCGCCATTCGACTCGTTCTCCTTGAGGTGTGTCTGTCGTTCACCGCTTCCGCAAACACAGCCTAAACGCAAGACGCTGCGCGGTCAAATTGCGCAGCGCGGCCGGCATCGCTCTCGAGCGCGGGAAGGGAGGCGAGGAAGTGCGATGAGATCCTCCGCAAAGTGAGCGCGCCTCTGAAGATCAATCGCTATGACGAACGGGAGGAGTGGCGGCCTCTTCGCGCGTGCGATCCAGCACCTCGCGCAGTTTCCGGGCGAGGTCTTTCAACGTGAAAGGCTTTTGCAGGAACGCCATGTCGCCTTCGAGGACGCCGTGGCGGACGACGGCATCGTTCGTATAGCCGGAGATGTAAAGGACTTTCATTTCCGGGTGGTTCTGCAAGAGGCGGGTGGCCAGTTCGCGGCCGCTCAATTTCGGCATCACCACGTCGGTGACGAGCAGGTGCAAAGCGCCCCGGTGGCGCCGCGCCACCTCGACGGCCTGTTCGCCATCGGCGGCCTCGAGAACCGTGTAGCCGGTGTCGCGCAGAAAATTCCGCACCAAATCGCGCACGCTCTCTTCGTCTTCGACGAGCAGGATCGTTTCCGACCCGGTGATCGGGCCCGAGGAAGTCCTTTCCACCGGCTTTTCTTCGACTTTCTCTTTGACTTCGGGAAGATAGATCTTGAACGTGGCGCCATGTCCCGGTTCGCTGTACACCCAGATGAAGCCGCCGCTCTGCTTGACGATCCCGTAAACCATCGATAGTCCCAGACCGGTGCCTTTGCCCGGTGTCTTGGTCGTGAAGAAGGGCTCGAAAATGTGGGATTGCGTTTCCGCATCCATGCCGCATCCGGTATCGCTGACCGCGAGCATGATGTACGGCCCCGGTTCAATGATTACGCGGCGTTGCCCGTACGACTCGTCCAGGTCCACGTTCGCGGTCTCGATGGTCAGCCGGCCGCCGCTGGGCATCGCGTCGCGGGCATTCACAACCAGGTTCAGGAGCGCCTGCTCGATTTGTCCCGCGTCGGCCTTCACCCGTCCCAGGTGCTTGGCGGGCTGGAAAACAAGCTCGATGTTTTCTCCGATCAGGCGGGGCAGCATTTGAATCATGTCGGACGCGACTCGATTCAAGTCGATCACTCGCGGCTGCAGGACTTGCATCCGGCTGAAAGCGAGCAACTGGCGCGTGAGCGCGGCGGCTCGATCCGCCGCTTTCTCCAACTGCTCGACATTCTCGCGCAGTGGGGCGTTCGGCCCGAGACGGTCCGAGAGGATTTCGGTGTGCCCTTTCATCACCATCAGCAGGTTGTTGAAGTCGTGGGCCACACCGCCGGCGAGCTGGCCCACCGCTTGCATCTTCTGGGCCTGCCGTAGTTGTTCTTCGAGCTTCTTGTGCTCGGTGGTATCGAGCGAGACACCGATGACTCCGGCGATGCTGCCGTCCCGGCCGCGCAGCGCTTCGACGTGAGCCTCGAGCGAGCGCCCCGCCCATTCGAAGTGGAAGGTGGAAGCTTCGCCCTTCAAAGCGCGGCGGTGAGCGGCGATCGGGAGATAGTCGGGGTCGCTCACACGGAAGTAGTCAAACAACGTCATCCCGACGACTTGGTTCGGCTGAAGATTCAGCGCGGCAAGGCCGGCGCCGACGGAAGACGTAAAGCGAAGGTCTGAATCAGTGGCCCAGACGATGGCGGGCATGCGCTCGACCAGCAGGCGCAAGCGAGTCTCGCGTTCATAGCGCTCACCCTGCGATTTTTCGAGGGCCTCGAGCATGCGGTTGATTTCGCGGCCGAGGTTGGAGAGCTCGTCGTCGCCTCGCAACGCAAGCCTCGCGGAGGGATTGCCGCTGGCGCCGATCGCCGCAACGCTAGCGCCCAAGCGCGCGACGCGCGAGAGCACCATCTTCTCGAGCAAATACAGGGTCAAAGCGCCGAACAGCAGGCCCGCGGCACCCAGCCACAGCAGAAAGCTAAGCTCGGCCGTTTCGCCCTGCTGATAGATCTTTCGAGGCGACTCGAGCTTGAAAATCACCGCCGGCCTGCCTTCGATATCATCCATCAACTGATAGGCCGTGAGAAGGGCGTCTCCGGGTGGGCGGATTAGCAACCGTGATTGTTTTGAAAGAGAATTCCTGGCGTCCTGGAAATCCGGCGGGAGGAAGGGATCATCGACTGGCCGCATCGTGAGCGGGAGGCGGGTGCTCTGCGCCAGGTGCGCGACCTCGGTCTGGCTCAGCAAGCGGCCCATCAGAAAAGTGCCGGCGACCGGACCTCTTATCGCGCTGGTGAGAATCGGACGGGCATCTATCACCATGGGTCCTTCGCGCGTAAGCAGAATTCCTTCGGTCTTGCCGGTTACTTTGGTTTGTCTCAACTGGGGGATCGCCGCCAGTTGGTCGGAAAGCTCCCTTGGCACGGGTATGGCGCGATCCGTGGCGCGGTCAAATGCCTCGGTGAACAGCACCTTGCCAGATGAATCCGTGATCCAAACCAGGTTCAGGCCCAGCTGGAGTAGCGACTCTGCCGGGAGATCGTATCTTAGGTATTCCGGGTTTTTGCCGTGGACGAAGAGGAAGGTCCGGTCCCACGCGCTGTAGTCGGTGGTCGAGCGGTCGAGCGCCGTAAGCTCTTCGGCGAGGGCGCTCTGTACCCGGTTCAGGTCTTCTTGTGTGTTTTCTTCCTCGAGCCGCGCGAAGCTTCGCAGAATAACGTTCCGGGAGACCAGGTAGAGTCCGCCCACCAGACCGAACAGCGTGAGGCACAGAATCAGGAGGGTTTTTCCCCGCAATGAAAGGCGCGGAAGGCGGACGGAATCGACGAAAGGACCGCCCAGACTGGATGCCATTGATTCAGTATAGTCTTGCGGCCATAGCCGAAGGTCCCGCGTTGCCCTACTTGTACACATCCGGACCCCCAACTAGGCGCCGATCATGCTTGGGACCGCCAGGAGGAGTCGTTTAGGTGACTGGCGGAGTCAGAAGGTGAAGTGAGCCCTGACTGGTGGGCGTAAGGGATTAACCTTGGGTTTCGTTGACCTACGCAGGTGAAGAAGGGCGCTGCAAGGCGCGAATAGACGAATAACCCAGGAGGGCGACGGCAATGCCCAGGGCGAGCCACAAGACCACGCCGTGTTGCTCGGTCCATGGGCGCGGGTCCGAGTAGGAGGTATTCACCTCCTCCGGGCCTAACTGTGCTGGCGCAGCGGCAGTGATGCTTTTCCGGTCAAGCACTCTTCCCAGATCGTATTGCGGCACCTTGGCCTCGCTCTGGCCGTAGAGAAGCTCGTATCTTCGGCCTGGCTGTTGCCAAAATACGACGTGGCGCGGCGTGGTGAAGAGCTTCGGGGTCGCACCGGTGAGGGGTGGGTCATTGCCGTTCGAGACTTCAACCTGCCAGACGCGCGCGCCGAAAACATTGGGAATGGCGACACGGAGTCGTTCCACAACCTTCTCGCCTTGGCGGAAGCGATAGATTTCTCCGGAGCATTCTGGGGACAGGTCTTCATCGCCTTCATTCTTCCGAAGGATCGTGACCGAGCGATGGAATTCGGGCTGCTGCACTTCAAAACGCAGCTCGGAAATTACGAGGGACCGCGGAACGCCGTTGGTGCGCCAGACGCTTCGATCGGAAGGCGCATTGGGAACAGTTGTGAGAGGCACATCGACGGATGCGAGCTCGGCTTCAGTCGCAACGCAATATAAGACGTGAGCGTCGCGGACCGGGAATTGCTTCTGGCCGTTTAGAATCCGCAACCGGAGGTAGCGCGCGTTGTTTTCCGAATACTCGAGGCGCTGGTTTCCCTCCTGTCTTTGGGTCAAGAAGCGAAAGATGGGAGCGCGGTCCTTGACAACCCGCCAGGTCCGGGCGTCGTCGCTCACGGCGATTTCCACCCAATCGATGAAATTTTGTTCCGGCGTTTCGATCGACACTGCGTTGTGGAATCGCGGGTTTGCTCCCACATCCAGCACCACCTGAGTGAACCCACCCGGAGTGAAACTTCTCTCGAGCAGTCGCGCGGAACGGTTCTCAGCGGTGGAGGTGGCCTCGCGCGCATAGAGAACGTACGGCACTTCGGTTCCCTGGTCGTCGACAACACGCAAGTCTCGCAGCCCTGAAAGCGCGCGCTCATATACCTCGAGCGGTACAACGAGGCTCACGAGGTGCGCCGCCGCCGGTTCGAGGCTGATCGGTCGAAAATATTTCCAGTGCTGCCAGGCATCCGGCAGGGAGGCTGCCGCCAGCGTCGACAACGCGAGTGTGAGCATTAGGAACAATCCGGTGGAGTTCCTGGCGAATACTTTCTCTCTTTGGGGAGCCTCTCTCACGGGTTCTCCTCGTTGCCCCGGGCGGCCAGCTTGCGCTGATAATAGAAGGAAACGAACAGGAGAACGACCCCGAGCAAGAGGAAGGAGACAATGCGATAGAACCTGTCGAGGAACGATAGATCGAAGAGGAAGACTTTTCCAACGACGACTCCCAACAGCACCAACGCCTGCCAGCGCAGCCCGGCGGCATGTCGTCGCAATCCGAACAGAAGTAAGCCCGTCGCGTAAATCGTCCAGATCACCGACAGCGAAAGCTGTTGCGCCAGCCCGATGTCAAATCCCGGCGCCGGCTTGCGTCCCCAGAAGTCCCCGGCCTCGAGGGAGAGAGCGGCAAGGGCGTACACATTGGCGGCGATTCCCACAGCATAGTAAGTGTTTCGTTCGCCTTCGTTCAGGTCAGCTTTGGCCTGATTCGCGAACACGACTGCGGCTGCGAAGGCAGCGACGGCCACCGCAAACGTGGCGAAGCGCGCGTTCCACAGGAACTGCGGGGCGGGGATGGGCAAGACAGCCAGGCGCAACGCCGCAATGCCCAGGAGCAGGAGACCGGCAGCGCGCAGAGCGATCATCTTCTCGCGGAAACCGCTCCAAACCAGCACCGCGCCCTCGACCGACCAGGCAATCGTGATCCATTTTCCGTCCAGCCGGATGGGGATCGCGAGCGTTACGAACGTCAGCGCAAGGCCGGCAAACAGCATCTGCGCAGCGCGCGACGCTTCTCCTTTCCTGTTTTGCAAACCCTGCAAGGCTCCCAGGTGTGCCGCGGCCAGGGCCAACACTGCCAGCGTTAACGTCCAGCGATGGTTGGGCCACAGCATCACCCGCAGCGCCAGGAGATAGGTAAACGCGTTGGCCAGGATGATCGAGATCTCAACTTCTGAAAGTCTCCCTTCGCGCTGGCTTCGAACAACCGGAAGCGCGGCAAAAATCAGGAAGAAGAGTGTGGCGAACAGGGAAGTCCGCAAAAGTTTTTCATCGGCGTAAAAGGCGCTGTACCAGCCCCAGAAATAAATCGTCGTCGCGATAAACTGAATGGGCGCGAGCCACGTCCAGTCACGCGCCCGCGCGAGCAGAAGCACACCGACGGAGAGCACGGCGAGGTAGCTGAACAGCACCACTTGCTGATCCCGTCCCGTGCTGACGAGCATTGGCGTCAACACGCCGCCGGCTACCGCAAGTGCGGCGATACGCTGAGACTGGCGCCCCACAGCCAGCGCTAGCATTCCCGCCGTCACCACGATCATGGCGATGAAGGCGGTCTGCTGAGAGAACACCATGTAGTAATGCCAGCCCGACCAGAGCGAAAGATACAGCACTGCGGCGCCAAGGCCGGCGATTCCCTCGGAAAAATAGCGGTACCCACGCGCAAGGAGCCGACCGCTCCACGGGATTAACGAGGCGCCGAGCAGCAGGCCAATCGCTACACGCCCTCGCGGTCCGACCCAGTTGTTCTCGAAGGCGTACTTCACGAAAAAGGCTACAGCAAACAGCAGGGCGAGGATTCCGACGTAGTTCAGCCATCGCCCTGCGATGAGCGTCTCCAGGTCGAGCTCGCTGGACTTCCTCTTGCCGGCGGGCAATGAGAATGAGTAGGGTGGGCCCACAGGCGCACCGGAAGGCGATGGGGTGGCTTGGGGTGCTGACGGTGTGACCGGAGGCTTTGGGGCGGCTGTCGGAGGCGCCGAGGGCGTGGGCGGGACAGCCGTCGAGGGAATGGATGGCTCGGTTGCAGGCCGCACTCCAGGTGGTGGCGGCACAATCGAAGGCACGTGAGCCGCTGCGATATTCTTTTCCGCCTGAGCCAGGCGCTGTTCCAACAGGATGAGGCGCTGATCGAGAGAAGCGATACGCGGGTCGGGAGCAGGCGTCCCCGCAGGGATAAGCGGCACTTCGTTCCGTCGCCTCTCCAGCCGCTGCACACGGACGAAGGCGCTGATCGCCAGGACCGGCACGACAATCAGCAGGAACGCTGCGAGAGCCCAGATCAGACTTTCAAGTCCGAACATTTTGTCGGGGAGGACGGTTTCCGATCGAGGGTATTACAGCATAGCGAATTCTTCGCCGCCAAACTTTCCTGATTGCATAGCGCCGAGAGAATACATAGCTCAGTGGGTGCCAGAAAGCGTAAGCTAAGGGCATCCCGGCAGGGCTTGCCTACATCCGAATTCGTACACGGTCTTTGGGGGTTGACATGGCAATACGAAGAGTCCCGAGGGTCCTCGCAGTTGCGGCTATTTTGGCGCTTGCCTTAATCAGCTCCGCTCGAGCGCAAGAGTCGGGGCCCTCACAACCTGCGACCAAGGCGCCGTCACAACCCGCGAGGACGGCGCCTCAGACACAAACGGCTTCTGCGAAGCCGCCTTCCGATACGGCAGGCCCCGTGAAGGCCGAGAGAATCGAAGTGCGAACGGGGACGCACCTCCCGCTAGTGTTGCACAATGGCATTTCCACACGCACCACAAAGCCGGGCGACCCCGTTTATTTTGAGACGTTGTTTCCCATCATGGTTGATGGCAAGGTTGTGATCCCTGCCGGCTCTTACGTCAGTGGAGAAGTCACGGAAGCGAAGCGTGCGGGCCGCGTCAAAGGCCGCGCCGAAATCATGCTCCGGCTCAACACCTTGATCCTGCCGAATGCTTATCAGGTAAGCTTGGGTGCGAGTCCTGGAAACGCGGGGACGGGTGGCGGAGAGAGCGTCAACAACGAAGGCAAGATAAGAGGCGACACCGATAAGGCCTCTGACGTCGGCACGGTGGTCAAAACGACGGGAGCGGGCGCGGGAATCGGCGCCATCGCCGGGGGAGCCAAGGGTGCCGGGATTGGCGCGGGAATCGGGGCGGCTGCGGGTCTTGCGGCTGTTCTGCTTACGCGTGGGCCGGATGCAGAGTTGCCGCGTGGCACAACGCTCGAAGCTGTTCTCGATCACCCTCTTTTTCTTGAGGCCGACAAGGTGCAGTTCACCAGCCCGGGCCAGTCTTCAACCCTGGCAGGCCCTCCCAACCGCGAGGCCCAGCGTAGCAAAGTACCTTTCTAGCGATTCGCTGTACTGGAAAAGTGGGTCCCGGTGTTCGCTGGGAACGCAGAAAGGGGTTTTCTTCAGCGTCCCGCCCTCGCCTATAGTTCGGCACTGGTGAAGGATTTTGATGCCACCGAAACAACCGGATGAGAGCTCGCTAGGAATTGGCTCCGCGCATTGCTTCTACGAAGCGTAGAGGAGAAAAGCGGTCCACCTCCAGCGAGGGCCCCCGGCCCGTGAGCCATTCACAGATTAATTTTGCCGTTATCGGGGCGAGCAGAATCCCGTTGCGATAGTGCCCCGTCGCCATGTAGAGCCCCTCGAGATCGGTCGGGCCCAACACGGGCAAGTGATCGGGTGTATCGGGGCGCAGACCCGACCAGGTTTCGAGGATTTCTGCTCTCGACAGGGAGGGAACAAGCTCGATCGCCGCGTTCAAAATTTCCATCAGGCCCGAAGGCGTCACGCGCTTGTCGAAGCCGGCATCTTCGAGCGTGCTCCCAGCAACGATTCGCCCGTCGAGGCGAGGCACGAGGTAGCCGTTCTCGCTACGGAGGACGCGGCACGGCGGCGCCTCCACCGGGCGCAGCGCTATCATTTGTCCGCGCACAGGTCGCGTCGGTGCATAGCGTTTCAGGGGATCGATCGCCGCCGTGAACGCTCCCGCCGCGATGACCACGTGGCCGGCGGAGATTTTGACGCCGCTCGCGATGACGCCGGTGCAGCGGTCGCCCTCCAGCACAACCGAAGTCACTTCAACGCCCGTTCGAATCTCGGTCTCGTGGCTCTGCGCTGCGGCCAAAATCGCCTGCGTCAACGCGCGAGGGTCCACGCTCGCTTCCTCAGGCAACCATGCCGCCGCTGGGATGGCTGGGCCGATCGCAGGCTCCATCGCGCGGGCGTCTGCAATTGTTATCGGTTCCGCCTTGAGTCCGCGGCGGCGATGCTCTTCAATGAATGACTCCCTTTCGTTTTCACCTTGGGAGGTTGGAAAGAGCTGCAGGGTTCCCTCGCGACGAAAGCCTGTGGCGTGCCCGGAGCCGCCTTCGATCTCAGCGATGAATTTCGGGTAAAGATCCAGGCTGGCTTTTGCAAGAGGGAGGAGGTAAATCGAGTCGGCAGAATCCGGAGCAGGGGTAAGCATTCCCGCCGCGGCCCAAGAGGCTTCTCGCCCGGGCTGTTGCCGTTCCAGTAGGACGACGCGAAGATTACGGCGCGCCAACTCGAAGGCAACGGTGGCGCCGATAATCCCGCCACCGACGATGGCCACGTCGAGTGTTTTCATCCTCGCCATCTTAGCAGCAATTGCTGGCCGGCACGAAAAAGGGGGGGTTAGGTAGACCGGGACAACGAATTGATGAGCTCGACCGAGAGCAAATAAGCCTTCTGCGAGAGGTTTTGCGCGCGGGTCCAGTCGGATTGAGAGACGGCTTCACGCGCCTGCACAAGGAAGCCGCGAATCTTCTCGACTAGATCGTTCTGCGCGGGATTCAGCGACCGGCCGTGGGCCTGGCCGAGGTTTTTCTCCGCCGCTGCAATATTTTCATTGGTTTTTTGTTCAAAGGCAGCCTGATCGCCTGGCGAAAGCTGCGGCGAGATCTGCGGGGCCGGAGGGCGCGTCGCGACTGCATTGTCGTTGTTCTGCTTGTGGGGCGGGGAAGCGGGCTTCGGCGGAACACTCTCTGTTGGAATTCCGGCGCCGGGCAAGTTCACATCGGATGGCGCGGGCGCGGTTGTGACTGGTGGAGGTGTTGCCGGTGGCGGCGTTTCCGTTTGCGTCGGCGCCGGAATCGGCTTCGCTGCCGGGACATTGGCCGCTGGGTTGGCGGCGCGAACAGCACGATGCGTGCAGCCGGAAGATAGAATCGCCAACCCACACGCGAGCAGCCCGGTGGCGAGGCTATGGTTTAGGCCCGCGGGGCGCGTGTTTGGCGCAGTTCTCTGGCAGTCCCTATGACGGCTGGACATTCACGTTTTTCCCTGGGCGAACGGCTGACCGTAGTCCCGCAGAGGGACGACGGAGGCTTCCAGTGTGCGGCTGAGCGGCAACAGGATTCGGAACATAGTGCCGCGACCCACCTCCGATTCGAATTCTATCGAACCGTTGTGGAGTTGCACAAATCGAAAAGTGTTCGCTAGCCCAATTCCGGTGCCTCCCGGCCGGGTGGTAAAGAAAAGCTGAAAAATCTTGCGACGATTCTCCGGCGTGATGCCCTTTCCGGTGTCGGAAACCTTGATTTCTGCGTTCTCCCCGTTTTGCGCCAGTGAAATCGACAGCTTCCCGCCGGGAGTCATCGCATCGCAGGCATTGAGGATGAGGTTCAGAACCGCCTGATGAATCAGCGGACGATCGGCGCGGACTGGAGGGAAATTTTCGGGAAATTGAGCGAGCAGTTGGACGTGGGCCCGATGGATGGCAGGCCGCGCGCTATCGAGCACCTCCCGCAAGAGCGTGACGAGGTCGGTTTCCGCCAGTTCGATTTCCACGGGGTGAGTGAAATCCAGGAAGGTTTTCACAGCACGATCGAGCCGGTCGATTTCTGAATCGAGCATCTTGAGCGCTTGCTGAGACTCCGGCTCAACGGGTAGATTGCTCTTGAGAACTTCCAGCCAAACGCGCATCGAGTTCAGCGGATTCTTGACTTCGTGGGCCACTCCCGCGGTCACGCGGCCCAGCGCCGCGAGCCGCTCGGAAACCTGGAGTTGCGATCCGATCCGTTCTAACGATTCCAAGTCGCGCAGGGTGACAAGCGTCCCCATCCGCTTCCCCTTTTCGCGGATCGGCTGGGCGCTCACGCCCACTCGCCGCGGTCCCGCGGGGCTGTCGAGGCGCGCTTCTTCGGAGTCGACCGGTTGAATCTCATCGTCCTCGATGCGCAGCGCATTGCGCAAAGGATGGCCGAAGGCGAAAATTTCTCCCACTTGGCGGCCCATCATCGCGCTGGGGGTCGCTCCCAGAAATTTCTCTGCGGAGGGGCTGACCAGGACGGCCCGCCCCTCGGCATTGAAAAGCAACAAGCCGTCCTCGAGCCCAACCATGACCTGGTTCAAGTTTTCACGCAGCGTCGAAAAGATTTCCCGGACGTCGCGGAGCTGCTGGCCGATCCGGCTGATCTTGGTGCTGACCAAGCCCAGTTCATCGCCCCGCGTAACCGGTTCGAGGTCGAATTCGCCTGCCGATATCTTGTCTAGTTGAGCTGAGATGCGCGCCAGGGGCGCCAGCGTTGCGTGGCTCACGATGGCAGCAAAAAGCGTGGAAAGCAGCACGGCGGCCAGCGCCGCCCAGCCCGCCTGCTCGAGTCCTGGCGAAATTTCGTTACGCAAGAAAACCGAAGACAGTCCGATGCCTATCTCGCCGAAAGGCGAGGGCCCAACATCGAAGGGCAGGGTGATTTCATAAACGCTCGGCGGCCCGTACAGGACTCGAAGCTGGTAGAGAAAGCTCGCGCCTTCGAGCGTTTTGTATGCTGGCCGGACAAAAACTCGCCGGCCGCGAACCGAGGCGTCGCTCGATTCCAAAGTCAATCCGGAGCGATCGCTGATCGTGATTTCATAGATGTTCGGTGAATAGCCGATGGCAGATTCCACAACAAAGTTCAACGTGCTGCTGTTGTCGAGGGCTCGCCGCACATATTCGCGCACATCTTCCCCCGGGGCGGGGCCGCCCTGCTCGGAAGCCTCCATAAGAGCTTGCTGGCAGGCGCCGAATACTTCTTGTGCCACGAAATTCGCTCGTTCATGGTCCTGGCGGATCACTTGTCGAGTCAGCCGCGCGATATAGAGCCAGGAAACCAGCATCACCACGCCGAGCACGAGGAGCGTGGTGGCTAGGGTGAACTTAGTCTTTAGACTGAGCGGCATACTTCCCCACCGCCTCGTACTCTTTTAATTTGTTGTGGAGAGTCTTCAGGCTGATGCTGAGCAGCTCGGCGGCGCGCGTCTTGTTGTAGTTAGTTGCGGCAAGGGTCTGCAGAATCAGCTCGCGCTCGGCTGCTTCGACGGTTGTGCCGACCGGGAACCGTAGGCCCGAAAGCTCCGAAGTCTCGGTGGCGGGTGCGTGGCCGAAATCCGACGGAAGATGCGAGCGGCCGATGATGCCGCGATCGCAGGCGATGGTGGCCCGCTCGAGCACATTGCGCAGTTCTCTCACGTTGCCGGGCCACGGGTAAGATTTGAAAAGCTCCATGGTTTCGGCGTTGACGCCCGTGACCGACCGGCTGTGTTTCTCCGAAATATCTATCAGAAGACGCTCGATCAGCAGGGCCAAATCCTCTTTGTGCTCGCGGAGCGGCGGGAGGTGGATGTGAAAGACGTTGAGCCGGAAATAGAGATCCTGCCGAAGCTGTCCCTTCGCGACAGCCTGTTGCGGGTCTTTATTGGTTGCCGCCAGCACTCGGACGTCGACGGGCGTTTCGACTTTGCTGCCCAGCCGCCGCACCTTGCGCTCCTCGAGCACGCGCAGGAGTTTGGCCTGCGTCGGCGCGGGCATCTCGCCGATTTCATCGAGGAGCAGCGTCCCAGCGTCGGCCAATTCAAAGCAGCCAATCCGCCGCTCCGCCGCACCGGTGAACGCGCCGCGTTCATGGCCGAAGATCTCGCTTTCCATTAGCGATTCGGGAATCGCCGAGCAGTTGATGGCTACGAAGGGACCGTCGGCTCGCGCCGATAGCTCATGAATCGTCCGCGCCACTACTTCTTTTCCGGAGCCCGTCTCCCCGGTGATCAGCACGGGAGCGGTCGACGGCGCGGCCATCTCCACCTGGCGCATCACTTCCAGCATGGATTTCGACGAGCCGACGAGTTCACCCATCCTTCCGGAATCGCGTAATTGCCGCGTCAGCACCGCCACGGCCTGCTTGTCCCGGCGCTGGCCGAGTGCCCGGTCAAGCAAGGCGCGCAGCACGGGTGCTTTCAACGGCTTTTCGATGTACCAGAATGCGCCAGCCTCAATCGCCTGGGTGACCCGCTCGTCGCTGCCCCGCCCGGTGATCGTTATGATGGGGACGTTCTGGGCCTCTTCACCCAGCCGGCGGATTAATTCGAGCCCGTCCATGCCCGGCAATTCAACATCGGCGAGCACTACAGCCGGACGGAACTCAGAAAATTTCGCCAGGGCGTCCTCGGCGCTGCCCACGCTGAGGACTTCGCAATGCCATTTCCGCAAGAGAGCTTCGTAGCCCTTCCGCGCGTTCTCTTCGTCCTCGACGATTAGAATGCGGTGTTCGGCTTGGGGTTGAGCGTCCATCTGAAAAAGAATCTACCAGTAGTGCGGGCGAAAGCCAATAGAGCCTCGCTGCCGCCTCTCTGTAAGCCGAGTAATCCCGCTTTTCGCCCGCGCACCCCACAGTGTGGCTATCGACGTCCCAGACACAGTCGTCAGCGCATCACAATCAGGTCCGCTTCCCATTTTGGGAGTCAGGACCTGTCCAATTCCGTATAAACCTGTGCCCATGAGGTTTGCCCGGAGTGCGTAGTCTAACGGATTCACACCATATCCATTTTGGAACTAGAATCGCGCTCCGCTGCGACCAACAGTGTTCAACTAATCCGTCGCTTATTCAGCGGTTAGAGGAAACACCGTGTATGGAGTCGATTTTGCGAGGGCGGACGGAAAGGGGAATGCAAGGCCAGACGGTTGATCTTGGTACGCAAACGGTAGGCCCCGTCTGAAAAGAGCGGAGGGCGCGACTGGAATGCCTCGAAAACTTAAGACGGTCCGCCGAGAGCCTGGGATGAATCCGGAGAGAGATGAAGCCGCGTATTCAGACAGGACGGCCCTTCGCTGTGGAGCCCCTCGTTCGATGGAGAGCTAGAAACCGTTTATCGGGTCTGCTTGACTCCAGCGGCGAGTGTCTCTTGCTTCTGGATTCCGGAGGCCGCATTGTAAGGGCCAGCCGACGCGCCAGTGACCTTCTGGGCCTCGCCAAATCAGGCGCCTGTTTTTTCAGCGATTTCTTTATTGCCCCGTCGCGGGACGCCCTGCGGGCGTGGCGCGAGGAATCAGCGGCCGGATCGCCGCGAGAGAGTCTTGAGGCCACGCTCCAAGCTGGATTCAGGGTGCACGTCAGTTCTCGCGGAATCGTGTCTCCACAAGGGCATCTTCTAGCCGTGCTGGAAGAAAGCGCGCTGGCACCGCGAGGCGAGCAGAAATCGAAGCAAGTGGAAGCGGAACTGCGGAGCGTCCTCGATTCGATGCGCGCAGGTGTGTTGCTCATAGACCTGGAAGGACGGGTACGCTTCACGAATTCCAGGTTCGCCCAGATGTTCGGACTCAAGCCACGCCAGCTCGAGCCGCTCGAAGATTTCGACGAATTAGTTCGGTTTCTCGCGAGCCGTCTGCGCGACCCTCAATCCTATTCCCACCCGTGGCGATCGTTTCTAGCTTCGGCTGGCGAGCCCGGCCATGACGAGGTGGAGATCATTCGACCCGCTCAGCGAGTCTTGGAGCGGTTCTCCCGCCCGGTTCTCGACGCCGAGGGCCACCGGCTGGGTTGGATCGAGGTCTATGAGGACATCACGCTACGGAGCACGGAGTCCAAGATGTTTCAGAAGGAAAAAATGGCGGCGCTGGGCCAACTGGTCTCCGGAATCGCCCACGAGCTGAACAATCCGCTGACTGCCATCATGGGCTACACGCAACTCCTCCTTGGCCACGGCTTGGCAGCGACACAATTAGACGAAGCCAAGAAGATTTACCAGGAGGCCGAGCGGGCCCGGCGGATCGTGAAGAATCTGCTCTTCTTTGCGCGCGAGAGGGTGCAGGAGCGTTCCTCGGTGGACCTGAATGAAGTGGTCGAGAGAACGCTGGCGCTGCGCAGCTATGAACTGAAGATTGAAAGCATTCAGGTCGAAACCGACCTCTGCCGGAATCTGCCGCGGACCATGGCGGACCCCTACCAGCTGCAGCAGGTCCTCCTGAACCTTGTTGTGAATGCCGAGCAGGCCCTGCTCGGCGGCCGCGGGAAGGGGCACATCCGGATACGGACATACCGGCCCAGCGACAGTCGCATCGCGCTCGAGGTGGAGGACGATGGGCCGGGAATCCCCCAAGAGATCGCTTCCCGCGTTTTTGAGCCGTTCTTCACCACGAAGCCCCCAGGAGTGGGCACCGGGTTAGGTCTTTCGATTGTTTACGGAATTGTTCAGCAGCACGGCGGCGATGTGATCCTGGATAGTCAGCGGGGAGTGGGTGCAAAGATCGCGGTGGAACTGCCTCTTGTGGCCGTTCCGGTGAGCGAAGGGGCAGCCCAGATTTCCCAGCCGGCGGTCAGAAGCGCCGACTGCCTGATTCAATGGCGTGATGAGGGAGATGATGAAATCCACCAAACGCGTGGCTTTGGTTGGCACCACCGATGCCAGTCTGGTGCCCGCGCTGGCTGAGGAGTTTGCCCGCTGCGGAAGAAGCTGCCTTTGTCTCGCTGCCTCGAGCTTGCCTCAATTGCGGAACCAGGTCGTGCGTGGAGTGCCGCAGGTCATTGTTCTCGATGAATCAATTCTCGATGGCTCTGCGACGGAGGAAGTCCTTTATGCGCTGACCGCTGCGGTGCCGGTGGTGTTTGTTGCAAGCCAAGAGACGTTGACAAGTGCAGCCCCGTTAGCCGCGGATGGAGATATCGAGTGCGTCGCCCGCGCCGGCCATTACGTTCCCCTCGTGGCGGCACTCGTTGAGCGCCGGCTCCGCTGGCTCGAGTGCGCGCATGCATCTCTGGCCCTCCCTGGGCGGAGCTGCCGGCCGACTTCGCGGAAATCCTGCGGCACGAAATCAACAATCCCTTGACCGGTATCTTGGGAAATGCGGAGCTACTCCTGGCACATCGAGAGAACTTGCCGGCCGCTGCCGCGCAGCGGTTAGAAACCGTTGTAGACCTTGCCATTCGTCTGCGCGAAACAGTTCGTCGTCTGAGCCAGATGTGGGAAAGCCACCATCCTGCGGCGCGATCCGCCTGACTCCCGCGCCGCCGCACTGGCCTCAGCCGAATTGGACGCACCCCTCCCAGCACTCCTAATCGGGGAATAATCTGGACGGCAAGCCCGCGCCTGCGGCAAGGCATCCCCGGAGACGCTCAATTTCATCGATTGAAGTGAAGCGATTGCGCATCTATGATTGGGCTGCCTATTAGGCGCTCGGGGTTTTCGATGAGCCGTCAAAATCTTGCCAACATGTTTCGGCGGTTCCTGCTCCTAACCCTGCTGTTTTTTCCCGTCGCGACACTGGCCCAGAAATCTACGCGTGATGTGAAAGTCGCCGGAAACCAGGTCTGGACAGATACGAAGATCGACGTCCAGGCGGGCGACAAAATTCGCATCACCGGTTCGGGCACGATTCAATACCCCACCCTGCAACCCAGTGGTCCCGAAGGCCTCACGCGCGGCTGGAGGGATTTGCTGCGCGCCTATCCTGTCACCGACGGCAATCGAGGCGCACTCATCGGACGCATTGGCTCTGCCGACACCGCCCAAGCGTTTTTGGTTGGCGGGAGTAAAGATTTAGTTGTCCCGCGAAGCGCGCGCCTGTTCTTCGGAATTAATCAACAGGATGGCGACGCGGCCGATGGGAGTTTCGACGTCAAGGTGGAAATCCTGGAAACAGCTCCGAAACCAGCGGCGCCTGTATCGGCGAAAACCGCTGCCGTCGATGCTCCGATACCGGGTATCACGCCGGATCTGCTCAAGAAGATTCCTCGTCGAGTGGCGGACAAGGCCGGAAACCCCGGAGACATGTTGAATTTCCTGATCATCGGCTCCGAAGAGAACTTGCGTGAGGTCTTCAAAAACGCAGGGTGGGTGCTGGTAGACAAAACCGAGTCCGATGCGGTGCTCCACGGAATATTGGCAACACTCTCCAAGCAAGCATATCTTGAGATGCCCATGAGCGAACTTTACCTGTTCGGGCGTCCGCAGGATTTTGGCTTTGCGCACGCCGAACCCATTTCAGTGGTCGCCTCGCGAAATCATCTTCGGATCTGGAAAACGCCGTTTACAGCGGACGGGCAAACATTATGGGTGGGCGCGGCGACACACGACATCGGGTTCGAGAAAGATCAGCGCAACGGCGATGTCACGCACAAGATCGATCCGGACATTGACAAGGAACGCGAGTATCTCGGCGAGACGCTGGACGGGACGGGAATCGTCACGCAGCTCTCGCACGTTGTACCGACGGACCCGTTGAAAGAAGCCAAGACCGCCACCGGCGGAACTTTTCATTCGGATGGCCGCATTCTGGTGATGGTACTGAAGGCGAAAGCAGCAAGTCAGACTGCCAAGTCTACGGGTAGGGAGTAAGAACTCTAGTCGCCTGCGGCTGGCGGGCCTTTGCAAGCATGCTGTCGAGGTCCCGGCGCGTGAGGAATTTTCCCCCGAGGGCGACAGCGTGTAGATACGCAAAGTGACCGCAGCGAAACCGCAAAACTGAAGTGTCTTTGGCGGCGGCTATTTACTTCAGCGCGTTATTTTCCTACCATGTGCGTTGCCTCGATCCCAGCGAAGTTCTCCGTGGTTCCTGCGCTTCGGGGTAATATTCGAAGTTCATGGCTCGCGCTCCCCGAATCGTCGTGATCGAGCCCGGCGGCGCCCGCCGCGAAATGGCCATCACGCATACGCCCTTTCGCATCGGCCGCCAGGCGGGCAACGAATTAACTCTGCGCGATTCCCGCATTAGTCGCCAGCAGGCGCAGATCACCACGGTGAATGGCACCTATACCTTGGAAGATATGGGAAGCCGTCACGGCACCTATGTGAACGGCCAGAAGGTCCTGCGTCACGACTTGAGCCCGAAAGACAGCATTGATTTCGGCATGGCTGATTCCTACCGGGTGCTCTTTCTTGGCGAGGGGGCCACGCTCGAAGAGCTGATTGAGCGCGTTGAAACGCCGGCACCCCAGCATTCCGGGTCGCGCGAGCTTTATCACCTCGGTGTGCTGCTCGAAGTCGCGCGGACGCTGGGCACCGGCCTTTCTCTCGAAGACGTGCTGACGGCGGTGGTGGACGCGGCGATTCAAGTGACACAGACCGAGCGAGGCGTGCTTTTGCTGGCGAATCTGCCGGGCGAGTTGCAAACGGTTGTGGCTCGGGACGCGCAGCGCGGCACGCTGCGTCCCTCCGAGGTGCAGGTTTCCTCGAGCGTGGTCAAACGCGTTGTCAACACCCGGCGCGAGTTGATTGTGAGCGATACGGGTGAAGAGCCGGCAATGGTGAGCCAGGAAAGCGTGGCGCGGCTCGAGCTTCACACCGTCATCGCCATCCCCATCGAGAAGTTGCCGACAATCGAAGCCCTTGACGCTACGGTGACCACGCGGCAAGGGGAATTGCTCGGCGTTCTCTATCTCGATAGCCATGCTCCCTCGACTGCGTTCTCGGAACTCGATCGTGAAGTCCTTCGCACGCTGGCCCGGGAAGGCGCCACCGTGATCGAAAACGCGCGGCTTTTTGCCGCCTCTCGCGCCAAGGCGCGCCTGGACCACGAAATCGAAATTGCCAGCCAGATTCAAAAGCACTTGTTGCCGAAATCCTTCCCCGACCGCCCGGACGTGGAAATCACCGGCTCAACCCTGGCCTGCCTTTCCGTGGGAGGCGATTGCTTCGATGTCTTCGAGCTCAGCGGCGGCCGGCACGGCTTCTTCATCGGGGACGTTTCCGGGAAGGGAATTTCGGCGGCACTGCTGGCCACGCTGCTGCAAGGGGTCTTCTTTACAACTGCGGCGCTTGACATTCCTCTGGCGGAGGTTGTGTCGCGGGTGAACAAGTATCTATGTGAGCGCAGCGGAGAGGAGCGTTATGCAACTCTCTTCTACGGGGTGCTCGATCCTGCCGGCCGACTCGAATATGTGAATGCCGGGCATGTCACTCCGCTGCTGCGCCGGTGCTCGGGCTCGCTTGAAGGCCTCAGCTCGGGCAATTTTCCTGTGGGCATGTTCGAGGAAGCAGAATATGCCTCGACGAAGGCCGAAATGGGTCCCGATGAATATCTGGTGGTGTACAGCGACGGTGTCTCGGAAGCCAGCAACATCCGCAACGAGCTGTTTGAGGAGTCGCGACTCCGCAAGATTGTGGAAGATTTCAAAGGTTCATCAGCGGCAGAGCTGATTGACGCGATACAGTGTGGGATGCGCGAGTTCACGCAGGGAGCGCCGCAGGCGGACGATATCACCATGCTGGTCGTTCACTACCGCGGAAAAGCCTCATGAGAAAGCCACCGGTGAGCCGCCCGCCCCAGGAACGAGGCCCCGAACCACTCGAACGGGCGCTTGGCGCCCTCGACTCGGAAGCGGCCCCCGATGAGCTGGCCGCGCAACTCATCAGGCTCGTTGCTTCGCAGCGAGGTGTAACCGGGGCACGCTTCTGGCGAGTGACGGGAAATCTTCCCACTATCTGGCAAGAGATTGGAAAATTGCCGGCGCCTCAGGCCTCACGGGTGGAGGGATTGCTTGCCGGAAAGCGTAGGGGGCTGGCGAACGCCGGAACCTCCACGTGGGTGCTGGGCCATGGAAGCGGGCGCATCGGAGTCCTCGAAGCGTTCAGCGAAACATCTTTGCCGGCAAAAACTCGCCAGTCGTTGGAACTCCTTCGCCGCTACGCGACAGTGGCGCTGGCAAGCAGCGAGCGTCGGAACACGGTTGTTGAGCTTTCGACCGTCGTTGATGCCACCAAGCGCCTGAACTCTACTCTCGACCTCGCCGAGCTCATCCGCATCATTCTCGAAATCACCACTCGCCATACCGGCGCCGACCGCGGTACGGTCTTCATCGTGGACCACGAACGCGATGAAATTTGGTCGCTCGTCGGGCTGGGCCTCGAGGAGAAGGAAATTCGTCTGCCGGCCAATCGCGGCGTCGCGGGTTGGGTAGCCCATAACGGAGAATCGGTGAATCTGGCGGACGCCTACGCAGACCCTCGCTTTGCGCACGATGTCGACCGCCAACTCGGGTATCGGACGCGCAGCCTGCTGTCGCTCCCCATCCGGAACAAAGATGGCAAGACGGTTGGCGTTCTCCAGCTTCTGAATAAACGAACGGGACCTTTCACCGCCGCCGACGAGCGTTTGCTTTGCGCCATTTCAGAGCACATCGCCCTCGCACTTGAGAATGCGCGGCTACATCGCGAGAGTCTGGCCAAGCAGCGCGTGGAGCGCGATCTGGCGCTGGCCCGCAGCATCCAACTCGGTCTGTTGCCGGAGCGCCCACCGCTACTTCCGGGATACGACTTTGCCGTGGCTCATCGGAGCTCGTTCGAGGTAGCAGGTGACTACTACGATTTCCTGGCCCTCACGCCACAGACGATGCTGATGGTGATCGCGGATGTGGAAGGAAGAGGCGTGAGTTCGGCGATGGTGATGGCGAATTTTCAGGCCACTTTGCATGCTCTCCTCGCGCACCTGCATTCGCTCGAGCGTCTCGCCAGCTCGCTCAGCGATGCGGTCCTCGCTGATACCCGCGGCCAGAAGTTCATGACCATGTTTCTCGGCCTGCTCGACCAGCGCCACGGCGTGCTGCACTACGTCAACGCGGGGCACGTCCCTCCGGCCGTCGTCCGCACCAACGGATCGGTCGAACACCTCACGGAGGGCGGCTTGATCGTGGGGATGTTTCCGGGGGTGAAGTACGAGCGAGGATTCGCGCGTCTCTCCGTCGGCGACATCGTCGTCGGCTGCACCGATGGCATCACCGAGGCGGCCAATGCGCAAGAGGCAGAATTCGGAATCGCGCGGCTAGTGGATGTCGTTCGGCGGCGCCGGGCCGATCCCGCGCAGGCGATCGCGGATTCAGTTCTCATCGAAACCGAGCAGTTCTCGCGTGGCGGTCCTCGCGATGACGACCGCGTTGTGCTCATCCTGAAAGTCCTGTAGCACAGGCACTCACTACTCCTGCAGGAGCGCTCGGTGCGGGTCAGGAACCCGTGGAAGCGTAGTGGCGAGTGCCAAAATTCCAGGTGAGGATCGCAATCGTCAAACAAGCCGCCGCGATAAGCGGAACCAGTGGCGCGTAGCCGCGGAAGGCGGCGCGCCCGAGTAATCGCACGCTCGGATAAAAGGATGCGAAGCCAAACGGAATGATCCAGCTCAAGAGGAACTGGATGAAGCCGCTGTAAATCGAGAGCGGGTATCGTCCAAAAGCGATCAGGTTCCAGAAAGGCGGATGAATCCCGATACGATCCTCGAACCAGAACGATACGGTGCTTAGCAAAAGAAAAATCGAGATGTAAATAACTCCGCCGCAGAGCCCCCAGAAGAGCAGAAGTGCCGTGTCTCCCGATGTCCATGCCAAACCGAGTCTTCTCGCCGACCACCAAATCCCAAAGAGCCCAGTGGCCACTTCATGGAATGATTCGATCCGAAAGGATTCAAAAAGCACCTGAAACAAAGATGAGATGGGCCGCAGGAGGACGCGGTCGAATTTTCCTTCGATGATGTAGTTGTTGCCGAAGTCGTACAGATTCAGGCTGACGACGTTAAACAGGCCAAAGGGAATCAGAGAGAAGCTATACAGAAACAAGACCTCTTCGAATCGCCAATCGGACAGTTGTGGAATTTTCGAGAACAGCACGGCTAGAAAACCCAAGGCGAAAATCGTGGCAGCGAGGCTGGTCGCCAAGCTGATAAAGAAATCGCCCCGATAGCTCATGCGCACCTTGGCGTATTGCGAAAAATATTCCATGAGAAGCTGGGCGTGCCGGCGAAGCTGCGAGCCGATAGTTTCAAGGACCGCGCGTGGGCGCCCCGCGGAACCAGCGGATTGTGGCGCGGAACTCAGATCAGCCTCCGTGGATCGTGATTTTGCGCACCGAGCGTTCCCACCACATTTGTGCGAGAAAGAGCAAGCCAATCACCCACGCCCACTGTGTTGCGAGCGCCAGCAGCGCGTGCCGAGGGTCGAGCTTGCCCAGATAAATTTGCAACGGAGTGTAGGCGATATGCTCGAAGGGCAGCCAGGCGAGCGCGTTGCGAACCGGCGCGGGGAAGAAGGCCATCGGGATCAAAAGGCCCGAGAGCAATTCAATCAGCCAGTATTTCGCGCGAATCAACGCCAGGATTGACTTCAAGGGGATCGCACAGGTCCCAATCATGAAGTTGATTGCGCCCATCAGAAAAAAGCTGCCGAGCGCAGCCAAAACGAACACCGCAAAATCACGCGCGGAAGCCGGGCCGAGCACAGGAAAAATGAACGCGATCACGACGGCGGTCGGCGCCGTAAGGAGTCCCAGACGGAAGGCGGATTCGCCCATCGCGCGCGAAATCCACATCCACGGAATGGAAATCGGCTTGATCAAGTCCATCGCGATTTTGCCTTCGATGACCTCGTAAGCCATTTCCTGGTCAATGGTGTTCCAGTAGAACGACCGCAGGATCCAGCCCACACTCACGTACGTGATCATCTGACCGAGGTTGTAGCCGGCAATCTGCTGACCGCCGGCGTAAACGGCGCGCCAGATGAAGTAGTACACGGTGACGTTGATGAGGTAGGTGATGATGCCGGTGAAGTAGCGCAGCCGGAATGCGAGGATATTGACGAACCCAACGCGAGAAAATTCCGCGTAAGGGGCCAGAGTTTCGACAAGCGCATTCATCTTTCGACTCGATGTGGACCCGTGCGCCTGCAGCGGCCTTCAGGCTGGCACGATGTTGATTTCCTTGACTGCGGTTGCCGGATTGCGGCGGCTACAAAACTGCCGCCTCTTCCAGCAGCCGACCCTGCGCGAACCTCTCGATACTTAGCGCACTCGGATCCACGATGTCAGTACTCCCCTTGAGAATCAAATCCGAAAGGATTTTTCCGGTGGCGGGCGAATGCATCACCCCGTGCCCGCTGAAGCCATTCGCGAGAAAGAAGCCGCGAACGCCCGGCGCCGGTCCGAGAATGCAATGGTGATCGGGCGTCATCTCGTAAAGTCCGGCCCACGCGCGGCGCGGGTTTACTTCGAGCCGCTCGAAGCACGGAACTCGAGTCACCGCGTGTGTCAGAATCTTTTCGATGAAATTGGGATCAAAGTCGAATTTGAACCCCGGTGTCTCTTCAGGGTCGTTCCACGCCAGAAGCAATCCCAGCCCTTCCGGGCGAAAATGGAAGCCGGTGGACATGTCGATCACCATGGGTGTACCCGGAAGCAATTCGCGAAATGGTTCGGTTGGCACCAGCATCCGGCGCAAAGGCTCGACCGGTAGATCGACGCCTGCAAGGCGAGCAACCTGTGCCGCCCACGGACCCGCTGCGTTTACCACAGTCCGGGTCGCGATCATTCCTTTGGTTGTCTTCACGCCCGCGATGCCCTGTGAATCGAGGTCGATCCCGATGACTTCCGTATCCCTGCATAGACGCGCTCCGTTTTTCGTCGTGGCAGAGATGAAACCGACCATCACACTGTAAGGGTCCACGAAGCCATCGGTCGCGCAGAAGCTCCCTCCTACAACGTCGTCCGCGCGAATCTGCGGCAAGACGCGGACGATTTCCTCTCGCGTCAGCATCCGCACGGACTTCAGGCCGAGCGAAATCTGCAGTTCCTGATTTTTTCTCAGATATTCCAGATGGCTCTCGCGCGTGGCCACGAACAAGTATCCCTGTGGTTTGTAACCGGAGGGATGACCGACGACTTCCTCGAATGACCGGAAAAAGGGAATCGAGTAAAGCGACATCTGAATATTCGGCGCGCTCGAAAATTGCGCGCGGACTCCACCCATGCTCTTCCCGGTGGAGCCCTTACCCTGATACGTCTCCCGCTCAATGACGAGGACATCCCGGCAGCCGGCGGCCGTAAGGTGGTAGGCGATGCTCGAGCCGACGATTCCTCCGCCAATGATGACGATTTCGGCTTTCTCGCTCACTCAGGCGTAGCGCCTCTGTTCGCAAATCATCGGCGGCTTTCGTTGCTCGGGGAAATTCATACGTTTACTGCGCGGAACACTTCGCCCGCGTAGATGCGCTTCACAATTTCCTCGATCGGTTCGTCTTCGATGAGGAGATCGCGCACTTCGACCGCCCCGAGAATCTGGCGAATGAGATCGGCGGTGGACGTGCGAGTGCGGTCGAAGAGAATTCGGTAGGTTAGTTCATCCACTTGCTCGACTTCGAGGCCATCGCGCGAGAATGCGAGCATGCCTTCAACCTGAGCGCGATCCTTCAGCACACACTTGATTTGCTTGGTGCGCAGGAGCTTCTGTTTCAGGCTCTCAAGCGGGCCATCGTACAGGACTCGGCCGTGGTCAATGATCATGATGCGGCGGCAGAGCTCTTCGATGTCGTCGAGGTCGTGAGTGGTGAGCAACACCGTGGTGTGAAATTCACGATTGATGGCGCGCAGGAATTGCCGGATGTGGTCTTTGGCGACGACGTCCAGCCCGATCGTCGGCTCGTCGAGAAACAGGAGCGGCGGATTGTGCAGCAGCGCCGCGGCCAGATCGCAGCGCATCCGCTCGCCAAGTGAGAGCTTGCGCACCGGCGTGTGGAGGTAGTCGCGTATGGCGAGCACTTCGTTGAAGCGCTCCATGCGCGCATCGAAATCGCGCTGCGACACGTCGTAGATCCGCCGCAGGAGCTTGAAGGATTCGACCACGGCGATATCCCACCAGAGCTGGGTGCGTTGGCCGAACACGACGCCGATCGTCTTCACGTATTGCCGCCGCTGGCGGTAGGGCACGAATCCATTGACCTGAAGGAAGCCCGAAGTGGGCACCAGGATCCCCGTGAGCATCTTGATGGTGGTAGATTTCCCCGCGCCGTTCGGACCGATGTAGCCGACCATCTCGCCGCGTTCGACCGTGAAGCTGACCTTGTTCACGGCTTCCACGGTTCGATATTCGCGCACGAAGAGATTTTGAATCCCGCCCCAGATTCCTTCGCGGCGCTGAAACGTGCGGAAATGCTTCGAGAGCTCGCGGACTTCGATGAGAGCTTCGACCATTGAAAATTAGATTCTACCTTATGAGACGCTCTCCGGCGCGAAGCGTCTCAGATTGTTCGCCTGACGGAAAGAGAATCTAACCGAGAAATCGCCACTTTGATTACTCGCCCATTACTTTCACCAGAATTCGTTTTGGGCGCTGGCCATCCAATTCGGCGAAGAGAATGAACTGCCACGGACCCAGGTCGAGTCGGCCTTCCGAAAAGGCCACGACGGCTTGATGGTGAAGAAGCAGACTGCGGAGATGAACCGCTGCGTTGCTTTCGAAGCGGCCCTTGTGTTTGTAGTCGTCATGGACCGGCGCGATCTGATCGAGCCACGCATTCAGGTCTTCGAGCAAACCCGGTTCTTCGTCATTTACAATGACTGCGGCGTTCGAGTGCAGGACCGAAACCAGGATGATGCCGTCGCGGAAGCCGCTCTTTTCCATGGCGGCCTTCACTTGCGGTGTGATGTTCACAAATTCACGCAGGGCTTTTGTTTGCAGGGTAATCTGTTCGTTATAGATCTTCATTTGCTCTCCTCATCAAATCATGTCGACTCGGTTTGAAGGAAGAAGGCGACATTCTAGCGAAAGTCAAAAGGAAGGTGAATTCCGCGGACTCTTCAACCGTACGGATGCTCGGAGCAGCGAAAAAGTGTCCTGGGGAGTGTAGAGACTCAGCCTTTATGGCAGTTCGGGCAGTGCTTCGCTTCGTAGTTATCGATGGTCACTTCGAACATGTTATTACAACTGATGCAGACGCGGTGAATCTTGGGCTTCGCGGACGTGTCCGCTTTGCTTTCGTGTGTCTCTTTGGTTTCGGATGATCCGCTCATGTTGAGATTCTAACACGAAGCTCGGTTGGCTACTTCGCGGCGTTGAAGCTGCCGGTCCGATGCGTTCGGCGGGTGCCGTCAGAGCAAGCGGCTGCTGGTGCAGGGAGATGTCGCTGGCTACGCGGTACAACCTTGCAGGATCCGGCAGACGCAAGCGACCACATCGCCAATGCGCACCGGCCGATTGAGCACCGCGGCTGCAGGAAACGGGGGCGACTTCAAGGTACGCGACGCAATCAGCACGACGGGCACCAGCCGGGCAAGCTGCTGGAACGCCGGATTCTCCGGCGTTTCTTCGGTGGCATCGAGGACGATGGCGCTTGGCGTCGTTCCTTCCGCCAATGCTTTGCCCACATCCTCGCTGGATTCCATCCCGAGCGCCTCGATCCCTCGCTCGCGGAGTTCCGCGCGCACGCCGGCGCGGAGCATCCAATTGCGAGCGACGACAAAGACCACTGGCATCCTGAAGAAGCAGTATAGCATCCCGCAATAGGGCACTCTTAGCGCCCCTGTCGTAGGCAAGCGACAGAAGGGTCTGTTACAATCTCGTAATTTTGGGGGATGCCGCTCCGGCAAAGCGGCCCATGCATGGCGAATGGAGGAAAAAGACGCTGGGAGTGGCTGATCTTGGCCATTGTTCTGATCGTGTTGCTTTTCGTCGGTTTGGGAAGGCGCGACAAGGCGCCCCAGGTTCAGGTTGCGAACGTCACGCGCGACAACTTGAGCGCCTCGATCACGAGTAACGGCAAAGTCGAACCGATCAATGCCTACATAACACGAGTCCAGTTCCCGACGTTTGTTGAAAAAGTCTTCGCCGCCGAAGGTCAAGCGCTGCGCCGCGGCCAGCCGGTCTTGACCCTCGCCGCCGCCGATCTTCGCTCTCAGCTCGCCCAGGCGCGGGCGAATTTGCTCACGGCACAAGACGATCTCCGCAACGCCCGGGCCGGAGGCCCTCCTGGCGAAGTGGCGCAGGTCGAAGGTGACCTTCGAAAGGCGCAGATCGAGGTTTCGGGTCTCGAACGAACGCAGGAGGCGCTGAAACAGCTCGTGGCCAAACACGCTGCGACGCAAAACGATCTGGATCAGAATCAGAACGCGCTCGCCAAAGCCCAGGCAACACTTCAAACGGCTCAGCAGAGAAAAGATGACCTTGCCCGCCGGGCGGCTCTCGATGTCGACGGTGCAAGCCTTCGCATGCAACAAGCCGAAGACCTGCTCCATTCCCTCGAGGAGAAAGTCCGCTCCGCGACTGTGAACTCGCCGATCGAGGGTACGCTCTACTCGTTGCCCGTCCGCGCCGGTGACTACGTCACCGTCGGCCAGGTACTCGCGGAGATAGCGGACTTGGGCCATGTTCGCGTCCGCGCCTTTGTGGACGAGCCCGACCTTGGATCGCTCGAGCCAAATCAGCCGGTTGAGATCACTTGGGATGCCCGTCCGAGCCAAGTCTGGACCGGGCATACCGAGCAGGTTCCGAAGCAAGTGGTGGCGCTGGGTAACCGAAGCGTGGGAGAGGTCCTTTGCTCGGTTGATAACACCAAACTCGAACTTCTTCCCAACGTGAATGTGGCTGTGCGTATCCTAGTGCGAGAGCGGACCGGCGTTCTAGTAGTGCCGCGAGCGGCCGTGCGGACCGACGGCGCCAATCATTTTGTGTTTGTTCTTGCCGGCGACCGTTTGCGGAGGCGCTCGATCGATATGGGCATTGCCAGCACCGGCAAGTACGAAGTCATCGCTGGCCTACAAGAGGGAGAACGGGTTGCTTTACCGGGTGAACTGGACTTGAGCGACGGGATGGCGGTCCGGCCGAAAGAGTCAGAATGAGGAGGAAGACAGAATGAAGCACTGCCCAGCCGCCAAGGTGTTGCTGGCGCTCATCTCAGCGATAGTTCAGTCGGCGGGCCCTGCGCGCGCCCAAGCGGCGCACAACTCGTCTGTCTCCGTTCAGAGTGCCCAGCGCCAATTCGACGCCGGAAACTATTCCGGCGCCATCACCACGCTGCAGCCCTCAGTTCAGCAGAATTCGGCCGACGCGCTGGCGCATTACTGGGTCGGACGGAGCTATTATGAACTGCGCGATTTTGACCAGGCCGTGAGCCACTTGGAAAAGGCCACGCAGCTCGATCCCCAAAGTTCGCTCTATCACCAGTGGCTTGGCCGCGCTTACGGTGGGAAGGCGGACCGCGAACACAGCTTTACCGTAGCGCGCAAGGTGAAGAAAGAATTTGAGGAGGCAGTCAAGCTGAATTCTTCAAATATCGCTGCCCGTCGCGACCTCGAGGAATTCTGCATCGACGCACCCTGGATCGTGGGCGGGAGCAAAGACGAAGCGCGGCGGCAAGTTGAGGCTATCGCGGTGATTGATCCCGTCGAGGGCCATCTAGCCTGGGCTACTTTCTATCTCGGCACGCTGAAGAAGCCGGACTTGGCAGACAACGAATACCGTCTCATCCTGGACGCGAGGCCCAATCGCATCGAGCCGTATCTGGAGGCTGCGGATTTCTACCGGAGGCAAAACAAGCCCGCGGATCTGGAGACGTTCATTGACGCGGCGTCAAAGGCAAGTCCTTCCGATCCCCGCTTGGCGTTTTACCGAGGCGTTCAGCGCGTCTTGAGCTCCCGCGACCAGAGCCGCGCCGAAGAATACCTGAAGTCATATCTGGCCAGCACGCCCGAGCGCAGCGAATGGCCCTCGCATGCCGCCGCGCGCGAGTGGCTCGGTAGGCTCTACGAAGCGGAGGGGAAGCGGGCCGAGGCCGCCGAGCAATACCGCGCCGCGCTACAAATCGATCCGGGCCGGAAGGAAGCCCGAACGCGCCTGGAGCGCCTGGAGAAAGCAGCGCGCTAACCGCTGATCGAAACTGCTCGCATTACTCTAGGCGTGCTAGCTCTTCTCTGACATGACATGCTAAAGGACGACAAATTCGATCCCGCAGGCCACTACGACAAGCCTCATTCGCGTTTGCACATCGACTCCCGAAAAATCCTTGCTGTTGCGCATGTGCCACCGGACTTGATCAAGGGATCGAAGAGCATGCTCTGGTCGGAGACGTGGAGGCTTGCCTTACAAGCGCTGCGTGCCAACAAGGTTCGGGCAGCGCTGACAATGCTCGGCGTGATTATCGGAAGCGCTTGCATCGTCCTGGTGGTTACCGTGGCACTGGCCGGGAAGGGATACATTATTCACCAGATAGAAGGAGTCGGCGCCAATCTGGTTTATGCGGAGCTGCTGCGCACCGGAGTGTCGCAACCCGCGACGCTCTCCGACGAGATCACCCCGGAGGATCTCGCCGCGGTGAAGCAGGGCATACCGGAAGTCGCGGAAGCCGCCGGAACACATGACATGCCCACGACAGTCGTCGTCGGCGGCGTGGAGCATCCCGTCAGCCTAGTGGGTGTGACCGACGGATTTCAGCGGATTCGCCGGCTCGTCGTCATTCGCGGCCGCTATTTCGATCAGGACGACATGATGTCTCGAAGCAAGGTGTGTCTGCTGACCAGTGAACTGGCTGAGCTGGTCTTCCCGAGTGACGATCCCGTCGGAAAAGACATCCGCGTCGGAGACCTTCACTTCACCGTCATTGGAGTATTTCGAGAGAGGGTTGCGACCTTTGGCCAGACGGAGGTCACGCGCGAATCCGTGCTCGTTCCCTTCGGTCTGATCAAGTACTACACCGGCACCGAATTCTTCAAGACGTTTTACGTGCAGGCCGTCCGTCCGGAGGACGTTCCGGTGGTGACGCGGCAAGTGACCGAAATCCTGGAGAGCCGTCACCGCGCTGGCGCGGAATATCGGGTACAGAATCTGGCGTCCCTACTCGAATCCGCGCGCAACATTTCGACGGCGCTCACCATCGTTTTACTATTGGTTGCGTTTATCGCGCTCGTCATCAGCGGAATCGGAATCATGAACATCATGCTCGTGACCGTGACCGAGCGAACCCGCGAAATCGGCGTCCGCAAAGCGGTCGGCGCTCGCCGAAGCGAAATCCTCTATCAGTTCCTGATGGAAGCGTTGATCATCAGCGGGACAGGCGCCTTGATCGGCATCGGGATCGCGGTGACGGTCCCCATTTCCGTCGAAGCCTTGATCCGTTTGTTCCCCGTCCCGGGCCCCATCCAGATTCCGATATCTTGGGGATCCGTGCTTCTCGCCTTCGCAGTTTCCTGTGCCACTGGTCTGATCTTTGGTTACTTGCCGGCCAGCCGCGCCGCGGCTCTCCAGCCGACCGAATCGCTGAGATACGAATGACCCCGACGGACCTCGGTGTGTTGTGCGCGCTCAGACAGCCCGACGCGGGGCCTTAATGAATCCAATCTAGAGAGTGCACAACGTCGGCAAAAATTCAGGGCGCAAGCGACGAGTTCTTGTAGAATCGAGCGTCCTTTTTGCCGCAGAGCTGCATCTGATAACGAGGCTTGTAGGGCTTGGAGCCAACTGAGGTCGGGGGCAGAATTGGTTCGTGACGTGATGAAAAAAGCGAGCTGGGCTCTCACCGCATTGATGGCTGGCCTGTCACTCTGGCCTGCCTCTGCGCGTGGTCAGGAATCGGATAAACCCGAGGTGCTGACGCTGAAACGGGCGGTGACGCTAGCGCTTCAGAACAGCCGCGACCTCGCCCTCGCGCGGGTCCAGTACACGGTAGCGCGAAATGCTGCGGGGGTGAGCCGAGCAGAGTTTCATCCTAACCTGTACACCGGTTCTGGCGCCGCTTACACCAGCGGATTTCCGTCGACGCCGGGAGGGCAAGCCCCTTCGGTGTTCAACCTCGCTTACGATCAGGCGATCTTTAATCCTGCGCTGCGAGGCCAGTTGCGAGCCGCCGAAGATCGCGCGGAGAATCTAAGGTTGGAACTCGATCGCACGCGCGATGATGTGATTGTCCGGACTGCGACGGCGTACTTGGAACTGGCAAAGGTTCGCCACTCGCTCGAGCTGCTTCGCGCCGAGCGTGTGAGCCAGCAGAAGATTCTGGATCTGATCCGTGAGCGTGCGGCTGCCGGGTTGGAATTGCCGATTGAGATTACCCGAGGTGAATTGACCCTGGCCCGCATCGAACAACATGTGGTTCAGCTCGAGGGGCGCGACCAGATTGTATCCGAGCAGCTTCGTATCATGGCTGGCTTGCCCGCTTCCCAGGCGCTCGAGGTCGAGCCGGAGGAGTTGCCTTCAATGCCGGAACAAGGAGCGGGCGAGCTGACGGAAGCGGCGGTCCAAAACAGTCCGCTGGTCAAAGAGGCGGAGAACGAGCGCAGCGCACGCGAGCGCATTCTGAAGGGCGAGCAAGGCAGGTATTGGCCGAGCGTAAATTTGATCGGGCAGTACGCCGTGCTGAGCAAATTCAACAACTACACGGATTTCTACAAGACGTTCCGGCGCAACAATGTGACCGCCGGAGTGGAAGTTAAGATTCCGATTTTCAGCGCAAAGACCTCGGCCAATGTGACGCTGGCTAGGAGTCAGCTCACCGAAGCGGAGCTTGCCCTGGGCAACCGCCGCCAGGACGTCCGGCTCGAGGTCCAGCAGCGGCTCCACAATGTCCGCGAACTCGATGCCGGCCGGGAAGTCGGTCGTCTAGAGCTGAAGCTGGCCCAGGAGACGCTGGCCATCTTCCAAGAGAAGTACAACCAGGGCCGGGCAACGATACGGGACCTGGAACAGGCTCGTCTGGAAGAGAGTGACAAATGGGTCGCCTTCCTGGATGCCGATTTCGCTCGCCAGAAGGAGCAACTCTCGCTACTCCAAACAACTGGGCAACTGTCCCGGGTGTTTCAGTAGGCACATCTCGCAAGAAACGCTGGCTTTGGGATGGCTGCGAAATCGAGTACAATGGATTGGTTTCACGCCCGGGTTTGTCAGCGCCGACCCGCCCCTGAGCTCTGAGGAGGATAATCTTAAATGCCGTCGGCAATGAAAACACTATTTCTGAATCCGCCCAGCTTTGAGAAATTCGATGGGGGCGCAAGCTCGCGCTGGCCCGCCACCCGGGAGATTGAGTCCTACTGGTATCCGGTCTGGCTTGCCTACCCGGCAGGGATGCTTCCTGGCAGCCGGCTACTGGATGCTCCGCCTCACAAGGTTTCTGCCCAGGAAACGATTCAAATTGCGAAGCATTACGAATTCGTCGTCCTGTTCACTTCGACCGTCGGCTTCGAAAGCGATTTAAAGATCGCGCGGGCCATGAAGGAAGCGAAACCGGACCTGAAAATCGCCTTTGTCGGGCCGCACGTGCAGATCAAGCCAGCGGAGAGCCTCCTCGCCGGCCGGGATATTGATTTCGTCGTGCGCGGGGAATTCGACCATCCGGTAGTCGAATATGCGCAGGGCAAGCCGCTCAACGAGATATTGAACGCGAGCTATGTGAAAGATGGCAAAGTGATCCACAACCCGTCGCGCCCGATGATGCAGACGGCGGAGCTCGATGCCCTGCCGTTTGCCACCGACGTTTATAAAAACGATTTGACAATCGAGAACTACAACGTACCGTTCCTTCTGCACCCCTTTGTCTCGTTTTACACGGCAAGGGGCTGCCCGGCGTTGTGCACGTTCTGCCTGTGGCCGCAAACCCTCTCAGGACACGCTTGGCGTGTGCGTTCGAGCGACAACGTCGCCCGCGAGTTCCGGCAAGCCCGTGAAATGTTCCCGCAGGCCAAGGAATTTTTCTTCGACGATGACACTTTTAATATCCGCAAGGATCGCGTCCTCGAACTTTGCAAGAAATTCGCGCCCGTCGGCTTCCGTTGGTCCTGCACCTCGCGCGTCCACGGGGATTACGAGACCCTCCGGGGCATGGCCGATGCCGGTTGCCGTTTGTTGATTGTCGGTTTCGAATCCGGCGATGCGCAAATCCTGAAGAACATCAAGAAGGGCGCCACGATCGAGATGGGGCGCACTTTCGTAAAGAATTGCAAGAAGGCGGGCATCCTCGTCCACGGCGACTTCATCATCGGTCTGCCCGGCGAGACCAAGGAAACCATTCGCAAGACCATCGAGTACGCCAAGGAACTCGACTGCGAGACGATTCAGGTCTCCATGGCGCACGCCTTCCCCGGCACCGAACTGTACAATCAGGCGGCTCAGAACGGTTTCCTCGCCAGCGAAGCGCTCGCGGATTCGACGGGGCACCAACTCCCGCACCTTGAGTATCCGGGCCTCTCCCGCGAGGAGATGGTTCAGGCTGTTAATCGATTTTACGATGAATACTACTTCCGGCCCCGGGTGGCTTGGCGCATCGTGCGCGAGGCGCTCTGGGACGCGCATGAAAGGAAGCGGCTGTATCACGAAGCGGTTTCTTTCCTGCAGTTGCGCTATCAGCGTTGGAAGCTGGCGCGCAAGGGCATGGAAAAGAAACCGGTCGTTGCAGTGCCGCCCATGAATGCGGACTCGGGTGTCGGCGTAGCCAGCGAATCACAGAGCGCATGAAGCACACCCGAAATCTACATGGCAAGACTTTTGTCCTGATCCTCCTGATGGTGCTCTTCGGCCCCCTGGGTGACGTGTTTCTGAGCAAGGGCATGAAGCGCATTGGGCCGGTGCAGGACTGGTCACCTGCGTCGCTGGCTCAGCGATTCGTCCAGGTCTTCAGCTCGGGATACATCTGGTTGGGAATCGCTTCGTTGCTGGCCTTCTTTGTTTGTTACCTGTTGGTGCTTTCGTGGGCAGACTACAGTTTTGTCCAGCCGGCCTCGGCCGTCAGTTATGGCATCGTCGCTTTGCTCGGCTTCCTGGTTTTGGGTGAGGTAGTGACCTCGGGACGCTGGATCGGCGTGTTGGTGATTTGCCTCGGCGTGTTCCTGGTCAGCCATACCCCGCCGCGCACGACGGAGGAGGCATGAGCGTGCGCGAACTGTTTTCTCTCGCCATCGTCGTCTTCGCCGGAACCGGAGGCGAGCTTCTCGTGACGAGGGCGATGAAGACGGTTGGCGAAGTGCACGACTTTTCCCCGCGCAATCTTGTGCGTGTTCTGGGCCGCGCGTTCACTGTTGGCTGGATGTGGGGTGGCATTGCGTTGATGGCGCTTGGCTTCTTCGCGCTTCTGGCGATGCTTTCCTGGGATAACGTGAGCTTCGTGATCCCGGTCACAGCGCTGAGCTATGCCGCTGGCGCACTCGGGGGGAAATATCTCTTAGGGGAGCGCGTGACCCCAATGCGTTGGCTCGGCGTTCTTCTCGTTTGCCTCGGCGTGGCCCTGGTCTGGATCGGTTAAAGGAACTCGCTGCATGGCTTGGCACGTCATCCGCTGGGCTATTCTTCTCCTTGCGCTGGCGCCCTTCGCGTATTATCTGCTGGCCATCGTTTCTGCGCTCAGGTTCTTCGGCGGGCGTCATGAGGTTCTTCCCACCGGTTTTGCTCCGCCAGTCAGCGTGTTGAAACCGGTGCATGGGCTCGACCGCGAAGCCTACGAAAACTACGCGAGTTTTTGCCGTCAGCATTATCCGGAATACGAAATCCTCTTCAACGTTGCGGATGAGTTTGATCCGGCCATCCCCATGATTGAAACAATCATCCGCGATTTTCCTGAGGTATCCATTCGACTTTTGATCGGCGCCGAGCAACTTGGCAGCTTCAACAAGGTTAACAAGCTCGTTCGGATGGCCCGCGAGGCGAAGTACGACATCCTGGTAGTTAGCGATAGCGACATTCGTGTGGGATCGGAATACCTGCGCGAGGTGGTGACGCCTTTCAAAGATTCGCAGGTGGGCGCCGTCACATGCCTCTACCGGGGCCTCGCCGACGATTCGTTTGGATCGCAGCTCGAAGCGCTCGGAAACAGCTCGGACTTCGATGCCGGCGTGCTCGCCGGATGGCAGCTCCAGGGCGTGAACTTTACCTTGGGCGCCACGATGGCTACCACCAAGAGCCGCTTGGCCGAGATTGGCGGCTTCGAGGCCCTGGTTGACCTTTTCGTGGACGATTACGAACTGGGCCATCGAATCGCGGCACGCGGCTATCGCATCGAGCTGATCAGCTACCCGGTTGAGACGGTGTACCCGAGGCAGACTCTGCGAGAATCTTTCGCCCACCAGGTCCGCTGGAATCTCGCCATTCGGAATGCCGAGCCCCTGAAGGGGCTGGGTCTTGTCTTCGTCCACGGGCTGCCATGGGCGCTCTTGGCAGCGGCGCTGGCTCCTTCAGCGCGTTTGGCTGCTATCTATCTCGGCGGTTACGTCGTGTTGCGGTTCGCGATGGCCTGGACGGTGGGCGTGTGGGGCCTTCGGGATCCGCTGTTGCGCCGCAAGATCTGGATGTTGCCATTGCGCGATGCTTTTGCGTTTCTTGTCTGGCTCAGGAGTCTCTTCAATCATCGCGTCCAATGGCGGGGCTCGGAGTACATCATCCGCGATAAGCGCCTCGTGCCTGCCGGACCGCGCGCCGCCCGTGGATGAGGCCTCCATCCAAGCGGTGATTCTCGCGGGAGGGCTGGGGACGCGCATGCGTCCACTGACGGAGAAAATTCCGAAGCCGATGCTTCCGGTTCAGGGCAGGCCATTTCTGTATCATCAAATCGCGCTCTTGAAATCGCGCGGCATTCGGAAGATATTGCTGCTCGTTGCTTACCTGGGCCAAGAGATCGAGCATTTCTTTAGGGATGGGTCTGGTTTGGGAGTTGAGATCGAATACTCATACGAGCCATCCCCGCTGGGCACAGGAGGGGCGTTGAAAAATGCGGAAGCGCGACTCGACTCGGAATTCGTGCTTTTGAACGGGGACACCTACCTGGATATCGACTATCGGGCGCTGATTTCGTCTTTCCGGTCCTGCCACTGCGAGGCGCTGATCGTGGCATTTGAGGACAAGACCCGCGGTCTAACTGGTAACCTTGCGGTGACCGCCGGCGGACGCGTGACTGCCTACTCGAAAAAAGGTTGCGGTGGGATGACACACGTGGATGCAGGTGCCATTGTGTTGAACAGATCCATCTTGCAGTTCATCTCGCCGGGAAGGGAATGTTCACTCGAGGAAGATATTTACCCGGTTCTTATTGGGAACCGGCGGATGCGTGCCTGGCCAACCTCGGAAGTCTTTATTGACATCGGAACTCCTGAGGGCCTCGAATCACTCGCGAGGAGATTGCCATGATTCTGGTGAAGACGCCGTTCCGGATCAGCTTTGTCGGCGGAGGGAGTGATCTGCCCAGCTTTTACACACGGCATTCCGGCGCTGTGGTCAGCACTACGATCGACAAGTTCATGTACATTGCAATTCATCCCTACTTCCACAACAAGATTCGCGTCAAGTATTCACGGACCGAAGACGTGGAAACGGTGGCCGAAATTCGCCATCCCCTTGTGCGTGAATGCCTGAAGTTCCAGAAAATCGAGCAGGGCATGGAAGTCGCCAGCTTCGCTGACATCCCGGCGGGGACCGGAATGGGGTCGAGCAGCGCCTTCACGGTCTGTTTGCTGCATGCCCTCTACACCCTGCGTTCTAAGCCCGTGACGCCGGAGCAGCTCGCTTCCCAAGCGTGCTTCATCGAGATCGAGCGGGCAGGGGAACAAGTCGGCAAGCAGGACCAGTATGCGGCAGCGTACGGCGGACTGAACTATATTCGCTTCAATCAGGATCGGACGGTTGCCGTCGAGGCGGTTGACTGCTCCCCGCGGACAATGGAAGAGTTACAACGTCACCTGATGTTGTTTTATATTGGCCGAGAACGTCAGGCTAGTTCGATTCTCTCTGAACAAAGCCGGAACATGAACAACCGAGAGAAGTACGAACACGTCGTGCAGATGGCGGAGTTAGCGTCCAAACTTCGAAACGCTCTCGAAGAGGGAGAGATTGCCGCGGTCGGTGACATTCTTCATGAGGGTTGGATTCTCAAGTCCACCCTCGCCACCGGAATCTCAAACCCTGTCGTTGACCAATATTATCATCTCGCACGGGGAGCGGGAGCCACGGGCGGGAAGCTCCTGGGCGCGGGCGGCGGTGGGTTCATGCTCATCTTCTGTATTCCCGAGAGACAGTCTGCGGTTCGAGAAGCGCTTGACGATTTGCGCGAAATGAGCTTCGCGATGAGCCAGCAGGGTTCGACCGTCATCTATGATGATTGCCTGAATTCCTCGATCCTGGCGCGCGCGGAGGCGGCGTTGGCACAGCCGTAATCTGGCTACTTGGGCCGCCGTGGGGACTCGGAGAAGCGCACCATCTGCTGCTGGGAATGACCCTGCCTGCGAAACCGCTGCGTTTGATTTGCCATTGCCCCAAGCGGCTGGTCTGGTTTAACCTGTCCAACTGCGCGAGAGGATAACGCAAAAGAGCGTGCTCAAACAAGTAAAATCCGACCGCCCTGCCGTGGCCGAAGCTGGTTCCTCGAAGGTTTACTTCGAGAGAATCAGCGAGTTACTTTCGAAGCTGCCTTATCAGCAGGTCGATCGCATCACGAATGTTCTCTTCGAGGCCTATTTGCAGGGCCGCACAACGTATCTGCTGGGCAATGGAGGGAGCGCGGCGCTGGCTTCCCATCTGGCTTGCGATCTCAGCAAAGGCACGATCGCCCGCGGCCGGAAACGTTTCCGGGCCGTCTCGCTCACCGATAACGCGCCGCTGATGACGGCTTGGGCGAACGATTTCCAGTTCGAGGATATTTTCGCGGAGCAACTCCTAAACGTGGTCGAAGCAGGCGACATCGTTGTCGCGATCACGACCAGCGGCAATTCGCCGAACGTGGTCAAGGCGCTTAGAGTGGCGCGCGACGCGGGTGCGTTCAACATCGGCATTACCGGCTTCGACGGCGGCAAAGTGAAAGACCTGTGCGATCTCTGCCTGGTCGTTCCCTCCGACAATGTGCAATTCCTCGAGGACGCTCATCTCTGTGTTACTCATTCCGTGTTTTGCGCCATCCGGCAAAAAATCTCGCAGATCGGCCCCAACGGCTGCTCGCATGATTCGTGAGCCTGTCGCGGGAAACTGTCGCGCATGTTGAGAGCCGTCATTTTTGACTTGGATGGCGTCATCGCCGACAGCCATCCGATTCACGAAATCACCTGGAAGACTCTGCTGACCGAACAGGGACTCGATCCTAATCGTCTCTCCATGAACTTTATTTTGGCCGGCCGGCCCCGGAATGAAATCTTGCGTCACTACCTGGGAGACCTGCCCGCAAGCACGCTCGAATCTTTGGGGCGCCGCAAAGACGAGCTGTATTCTATGTCTGCGGCGAGCTTAATGCCGATTCCCGGCTTGCTGAAGCTTCTCGACCGCCTGGACATCTGCGGAATTGCGAAAGCAGTCGCCACGTCCGCGGGGAGGCGCCGGACTCTGGAAACTCTGGGTCGCATCGGCATCGCTGACCGGTTCGCTGCTGTCGTAACGGGCGAAGATGTGCGAGCGCAAAAGCCAAATCCTGATATTTTCGAGCTGGGGCTAGCAAGGCTGGGTGTCTCGCCTGCAGAGGCAATGGCAATCGAAGACTCGGTGGCCGGTATACAGGCAGCCAGGGCCGCGGGAATGAAATGCGTGGGCTACGCGGAGTCCGGTCGCCGGGCAGAGTTGCTGCGGGCCGGCGCGGATGAAGTCATCTTAGAATTCGAGCCCGACTGCGTTGATAGTTTCGAACGAATGTTTCAAACGAATGGAGCGCGGTTCGGATGCTCCGCCTGAACCGCCACGATAACGCCTCATTCTCAGGATAATCAGGGGATACTTGATCTGATGATCGCTCACCTCGCACTTCTCCTGGCAATCATCGGCACGATCTCTTCGACCGTCGTCCTCGTGCTGGCGATCCTGGGTGCAGCTCATTTTCACAAAGAATCCCGCCAGCTTCAGGCGTTTGCCGCTGGGCGCGGGGATCAACCCCTTCCGCCTGTCTCCATGCTCAAGCCACTCCACGGGATCGAAGCGCGGCTCGAAGAAAACCTCGAGAGCTTTTTCCGGCAGGACTATCCGGAGTACGAAATTCTTTTTGCCGCGGATGAAGCCGATGACCCTGCGCTCGAAGTGGTCCGGAGAGTCTCTTCCCGCTATCCCGCAGTGCCCTGCCGGACTGTCGTCAACGGCAAGCCGCCTTGGCCGAATCCCCCTGCTTATTCCTTTCACCGAATGGCTGAAATCGCGGCCCATGATATCTGGGTCACCAGCGACAGTGACGTCCATGTCTCACCTGGCTATCTTCGGCAAATTGTGCCGCCGCTTCTCGTGCCTCAAACCGGAATGGTCACCTGCGTCTATCGCGGCACCAACGCGGGCGGCTTCTGGTCGGCTCTGGACGCTCTCGGCATGTCGGTTGAAATGACCGCCGGGGTGCTCATTGCCAATATGCTGGAAGGAATGAAATTTGGTTTAGGACCGACCATCGCCGTTCGCAAGGACGCCGTTGACGAAATCGGCGGGTTTCGCGCTTTGGGAGAGTACTTCTCGAACGACTTCGTCATTGGAAATTTGATTGAGAGAGCGGGCTACAAAGTAGTTCTTTCGGACTATATTGTCGAGCACGTCATTCCTCCGATGACGTTGCGCAATATGTGGGAACGCCAGATGCGATGGGCTGTCGGAACACGCTGTTCCCGGCCCAAGGGCCACTTCGGCGCCGGACTCACCTTCGCCGTCCCGTACGGAATTCTCGGACTCCTTGCCGGCGTTCTTACCGGACATCTTTTTCTCGGTGTTGGACTCTTCGCAGCGGGGATCATGAACCGGATAATCGAATCGATTGTGATCGGCGAAGGCGTGGTGCGCGACGCTTCCGCGCTGCGCTTCGCGTGGCTCTATCCGGTGCGCGACTTGCTTGGATTCTTGGTCTGGAGTGCCAGCTACCTGAATGTGAAGGCGGTCTGGCGGGACAAGAATTATCAGCTCACGAAGGATGGAAAGATTATCCTTCGACAGGCCGCTCCTATGGGCCAGCGTCCGAGCACTTCAGACTAAGGCTTTCTCCGTCTGGTACAATCTTCTCTTTTTTTGGGATCTGTTCGGATTCGGTCTCGGCGATGAGAGCACCGGCGTGGCCAAGGGAAACGAAGCCCTCACTTAAGGTGTTCTGTGTAGAGCGCCATTCCGACTGCTGCGTGCATGCCAAGTTTCTCGAGGGCACCTACCTCGCGCTTGTTGCGAATTCCGCCTGCAGCCGTGATGGGTAGCCGCGTTGCGCGCCTCAGCCTCCGAAACCAAGGCAGATTCGTGCCTTTCATCGTCCCTTCATGATCGACAAAAGTCGAAAGGAACTCGGAGCAATAAGGTTCGAGCTCTGATATCACGTCCTCGGGACCCAGCGAGAGGCATCGTCGCCATCCATTCAAGACAATCTGTCCACCCTCAGCGTCCAGTGCGATGATTAACCGCCTTCTCCCAATCCGGGCCATCAACTGCCGTAGAAAACTGTGAGCGATCTTGCCCTGACGGAACGCCGCACTGCCCACAATAATTTTTTCCGCGCCCCAGGATAGAAGTTTCTCAGCACGAGCGACAGTCCGGATGCCACCACCCACGCGCACTTTGGCCTTGGCCCGACGGCATAGGAGCTTGACCCATCGGTCGTTCCTTCCTCGCCGTAGAGCCGCATCCAGATCAATCACATGCAAGATGGGATAGTCCCGGAATCGCTCCAGCAGGCCGAGCACGTCATCCACGGAGAGCGCAAGGCGACGCCCACGAACCAGTTGCACAGCTTTGCCACCTCGCAGATCTATACAGGGAATGATCATGGGCACAACCGAATCGGCACGCCCCGCGCCGCAAGATAGCGCTTTAGTTCGCGGATCGATTCTGTCTTGCTGTGGAAAATCGAGGCGGCGAGCGCCGCGTCTGCCCGGCCTTCCGCGAACACACAAAGGAAGTCATCAAATGTCCTGGCGCCACCCGACGCAATCACCGGCACGTTCACAGCGTCGGCAATCGTTGCGGTTAGGGGGCAATCAAATCCGCGACATGTGCCGTCGCGGTCAATCGACGTCAGCAGAATCTCCCCCGCTCCTCGCGCCACCCCTTCCTGCGCCCACGCGACGGCATCGATCCCGGTCGCTTCACGGCCGGCCCGGATGAAGACCTCCCAGGACGAAGTCCGCCGCCTGACATCCATCGCCAAAACAGCGGCCTGCGAGCCGAACTTTCCTGCCAGCCCTGAAATCAATTCGGGGTGCTCGACCGCCGCGGTGTTCACTGCCACCTTGTCCGCGCCGGCGCGCAGTACCGCTTGGCCGTCCGCGACGCATCGGATTCCCCCGCCAGCGGTCAGCGGGATGCTTAACTGTTCTGCCGCGCGCCGGATCATTTCGAGAAAGGTGGGACGCCGGTCGCACGAGGCGCTGATGTCGAGCAGAATCAGCTCGTCGGCGCCTTCGCGATTGTACCGGGCGGCCAATTCGCCAGGATCACCCATGTCGCGCAACCCTTCGAACTCGACGCCCTTCACCACTCGTCCTCCGTCCACGTCGAGGCAGGGAATGATTCGTCGGGCCAGCGTCATCGCACAGACTCCAGGAAGTTTCGAAGGACCCCTGCGCCTTCTTCTCCTGATTTTTCGGGATGAAACTGAACCGCAAGCAGATTTTTCTGCTCGATCACGGCGGCGAAAGGAACGCCATGATCGCACACCGCGACGCTGTGCTCTCCGGTGGCCGGCGCCGCGTAAGAGTGAGCGAAGTAGAAGTGGGAATCTTCGGGAATGCCGCGAAGCAGAATGCTCGTTCGAATCCGTTTCACTTGGTTCCAGCCGATGTGAGGAGACTTCACGGATTTCGGCAAGGCTTGAATTTCTCCGTGGATCAGACCAAGCCCCGGCTCTCCAGGAGCCTCTTCGCTTGATGTAAACATTGCTTGTAGGCCCAGGCAGATGCCAAGGATCGGCACGCCGGCGTTAGACGCGTCTTGTAAAGAGGGCGTCAGGTTCATCTGGCGCAATCCGGCCACCAGGGCAGAGAAGTGCCCCACACCGGGAAGAACCAGCGCTTTTGCTGCCCGGATGTGATCCGGCCGGGCTGCTCGCTCGGTTTCTGCGCCCAAGGACTCGAGCGCCCGCTCGACGGACGGGAGATTGCCGGCGCCATAGTCCACGATCGTGATCTTCATAGGAATCCCTTCGTTGTCGGTAGCACCCGGCGAAGCTGCCGATCGCGCGTGGCAGCAAAACGCAGCGCGCGTGCAAAGGCCTTAAAGACAGCCTCCACCTGATGGTGGGACGATCGCCCGTAGATCAGGCGCAAGTGAACGTTGGCGCTAGCAGCCTGGGCAAATGCCCGGAAGAAATCTTCGAGCAGTTCGGTTTGCAGATCGCCGACCATCCTGGCTGATAGACGCCACTTGCAAACGCAGTGAACGCGGCCGCAAAAGTCCAAAGCTGCCATGGCCAGGCAGTCGTCCATCGGCATCAGGAAGTAGCCTGCCCGCAAAATCCCACGCTTGGATCCTAGGGCTTGCTTCACGGCTTCACCCAAGACGATTCCCACATCTTCGACGGTGTGATGCTGATCGACATCAAGGTCGCCTCGAGCCCGGAGTTCGAGATCCAGTCCCCCGTGGCGCGCCACCTGTTCGAGCATGTGGTCAAAGAAGGGGATTCCGGTGTCAATGCGTGCCCTTCCCCTGCCGTCGAGATTCAGTCTCAGCCGGATGTCTGTTTCCCTTGTCGTTCGATGCAGGCTCGCTTTTCTCATAGAATCTTTTTCAACTGACGCAAGAGGCGGCGCGTCTGCGGCAGCGTTCCCAGAGTGATGCGGACGTAGCCGGCGCCCCCGAAGTCACTCGAGCGGTCGCGAATCAGGGTTTTTCTGCGAACCAGGGCGGAGACGACATCGCTCGCTCGCTCGCCCAAATCCATCAGGATGAAATTCCCAGCGCTCGGAAAATGGTGAACGCCCAGGCGTTCGAGCCCCCGTTCCAGCTCTTGCCGGCTGCGACGTATCTCGCGCACCGTCCGCTTCACGAATCCGCGATCAGCGATTGCGGCGCGGGCGGCCGCGAGCGCAGCCACGTTCACGGGATAGGGAGATTGCGCCTTTTTCAGGATCGCGGTTGTATCGCGATGCGCGAATAGACAGCCAAGGCGAAGCCCGGCTAGGCCGGCCGCTTTCGAAAACGTTCGCGTCACCACCAAATTCCTGAATCGCCGGATCCACGGAAGCACGGTGACTCCGGAGAATTCGAAGTACGCTTCGTCCACTACGATCACCGTTTTCCGGCCGGCTTCGAGAATTCCCCACAGTTCTCTCGGGCGAACCACGCTCCCGGTGGGATTGTTCGGGTTGGCGAGGAAGAAGACCCGCGGCGCCGAGCGAAGAGCGGTTAGAACTTCTTCCATAGGAAATCTCAAGCCGGCATCATATCGGAGCGCTTCGACCTTGGCCCCCGCTAGTTCGGCATAGAAGCGGTACATCGCGAAGGTGGGTTCAACCAGCAAGACGGCATTCCCTGGCTCAACAAACGTGTTCACGACCACGCTTAGCGCCTCGTCAGTGCCGTTTGTGAGCAGCAGCTCTGCTGGCCGCACCCTGAAGAATTCCGCCACTTCGCGGCGGACAAGCTCCTGTTCCGGATACATGGAAACCGATTTGGAGCTGAGCTTCCTCAGGGCTTGGCGCACCGCAGGAGAACAGCCGAGTGGATTCTCGTTGAAATCCAGGCGCATCTTCCCTGAACGGCCTTCGAGCGGAGGATGATATGGCCGCATTTTGGCCAGGGCGCGTCGCACCGGAACCGTGAGTCTCACGAGCGCACCTCGACCGCGCGGGCGTGCGCGATCAAACCTTCCGCTCGAGCGAATTCTTCCACCACTGGGGCCAGCCGTGCCAAGCCACTGCTTGTGACATCTTGCACACTCATACATTTCATATAGTCGGCCACGGAGAGGCCGCCGCGTGTTCGCGCCACTCCACTCGTCGGCAACACATGGTTCGTGCCGCTGGCGTAATCCCCAGCCGGCTGTGCGCTCCAGTCCCCGAGGAAGATACTTCCGGCGGAGTCAATGCGCTCGAGGAGCCTCCTGGCCGTTCCCGCCAGGCTTAGATGTTCCGGCGCAAAAAGATTCAGGAAGCGGACTGCGGCAGCGAAATCGGGGGGAATCAACACCGCGCCGTTTCGCGCAAGTGATGTCCGAGCCGGGTTCGACGGGGGAAGTCCACGCAACTGCTGTTTAATCTCGGACACGACCGCCCGGCCGAGCCGCACGGACGTGGTCACGAGCAAGGCGATGGCTTCGGGATCGTGTTCCGCTTGGGCAATCAAGTCCGCGGCGATCAAGCGCGGGCTGCCGCCGGCAGCCAAGACCACGGCTTCTGTCGGTCCAGCCGGAAAATCGATCGCGCAGTCTGCGCTGACAAGGCGCTTCGCAGCGGTCACATAGCGGTTGCCCGGCCCGAATATTTTGTCCACCCGAGGAATTGAACGAGTCCCATACGCGAAGGCCGCGATCGCCTGCGCGCCGCCCACGCGAGCCATGCAATGAACTCCCAATCTTTCGGCCGCAGCCAATAGCGCGGCGCTGGGCTGCGGACTGGCGACCACAATTTTCCGCACCGCGGCTTCTTGCGCCGGGATGACCGTCATCAGCAGCGTCGAGACGAGAGAGAAGCGGCCGCCGGGTATGTAGCAGCCCACGATCTCGATCGGACACACGCGCTGCCCGGCACGCACGCCCAGTTCTACATCGATTGTCCACTCTCGCGGCTTTTGGCGCCGTGCCACGGTGCGAATGTTGCGCGCGGCATGGTCCACGGCGACCAAGAACTCTCTCGAAACGTTACGGCTTGCGTCTCGCATCTCTGCGCGAGAGACCCAAAGGTTTTTGCCATTCAGGGCGATCCCGTCCAGTCGTCTTGTCCACGAAAATAGGGCGCGATCCCCGCCACGCCGCACATCGTTGACGATGCGCGCGGCGATTCGCTCCCCTGTGCGGTCTCGATGGCGGCGGGCCGCCAGTATCTTTTGCTGCGCAGCGCTTGTGAGCCGAAGAATGCGCATCAAAGCACGATTTTGTTGAGGGGATACTCAACAATCCCTTCGGCGCGGGCCGCTTTGAGCCTTGGAATCAGTTGTCGGACCGCCTCTTCGTCGACGATGGTGTTGATCGCTACCCAGGAAGGCTCACTCAACTGCGCTACAGTGGGGTTCCTCAGGGCGGGCAGGGCAGCCAGGACTCCGGGAAGGTCCTCCCGGCGCACGTTGAGCATCAAACCGACGCGGCTGTAGGCTCGAATGGCGCCTTCGAGCAGCAGCACCATGTGTTCGATCTTTTCGCGCTTCCAGCCATCCTGCCAGGCCGCGCGGTTGGCGATGAACCAGGGCGCGGACTCGAGCAGCGTATCCACGATCCGAAGATGGTTGGCGCGCAAAGAGGAACCCGTTTCGGTCACTTCCACAATGGCGTCGGCGAGCTTCGGAACTTTGACTTCGGTGGCGCCCCACGAAAACTCAACCCGCGCGCAGACTCCGTGCTTTGCCAAATAGCTCTGGGCCAAGCGGACGGCCTCGGTTGCGATTACTTTTCCTTCGAGGTCGCGCACAGTTTGAGCCGCCGAATCCTCGGCAACCGCCAATACCCAACGCACCCGGCCAAGGCTGCTTTTCGAGTAAACCAGCTCGGCGACTTCCTCCACCTCCGCGCTCGTTTCCAGGATCCAGTCCTTGCCGGTGATTCCGGCGTCGAGCGCTCCGCTCTCCACATAGCGCGGCATCTCCTGTGCGCGGACCAGCAGACACTCGAGCTCCGGGTCATCGGCGCTCGGAAAATAGCTTCGCGCGTTCACCCCGATCCGCCAGCCGGCTCGCGCAAACAGCTCGACTGTGGACTCCTGCAAGCTTCCCTTGGGGATGCCGAGCTTTAGCCGGTTCATTGTTTCCGTTCCTTTCCGCCGGCTTCTTCAGCGCAAAGCACCCGGTCGGCAATGAGTGAGACCGCACCGTCGGGCTCGAGGCGCCGGAAAAAGCAACTGCGATAACCCTCATGGCACACCGCCGCTCCCGAGAGTTCCGCGCGCACCAGGAGAGCGTCCTGATCGCAATCGACGCGCAACTCGCGCAGCAGCAGTCTTTGGCCGCTGCTTTCTCCTTTCGTCCATAGCCGCTGCCGCGAGCGGCTGAAGAACGTCACCAACCCGCTGCGGACGGTGACCTCTAGCGCTTCCCGATTCATGAATCCAAGCATGAGAACTTCACCCGTAACGGCGTCTTGCACTACGGCCGGGATCAGGCCATTTTCTTTCTCGAAGTCGAGGTCCATTTTGTCTCCGAAAAAACAAAAAGCCCGCTGGCGCTTGCCGCGCCAGCGGGCTGATGAGTCCAGCTATGCTCTGTTAGCTAGCCACACCGCCGCGGGCACGGGTTGGTGTGGTGATGATGGTGACCCCTCAGGTGCTGTGCCCGCAGTCGCATAACGCCATTGAACTTAAGGCAAGAAGCAGGCCTTGTCAAGCGCCGATTCTGTCTCTGTCAAAGCTCCTTAGAAATGTCCCCTTGCTTAGCTCGTTAGAAGTGTCCCCTTTTCGATTTCGTATTGGTTCGTTGTGTGTTGATCCCTGTGTGGGCTGCCAGCCGCTGCCGCCGCGGTTGACGAATTTTCGCTTCCTGTTTAAAGTAGAAAAGGAGGTCGCGCCCGCGGCCTTTTTCGTTGCCTCCCATCGGCTGGGAGGTCGTACAATTGGTAGTACATCAGACTCTGGAACTGCACTGTCCCCGGTGCAAACAAAGGGCCTAATCTGACAGCACAAGACTTATCGGTTGCTAGCGGTCGGTTCCGGTAGTGTTCGAGTGACTGCAACAACGGAAGAACAACGGAAGTTTGCCGCAAGTTTTTTTAAGATTGATTGCTGTCGTTCATCGTGGTCTTTGGTCTATCGAGCAAGGAATTCCGCTCCAAATGGCCCCCTGACATTATTTGAACAGGTCAGGCACGTGGCCTCTGCCACTCTTGCCCGCCCTAGCCCCGCTCCCGACCACCCGATACCCAGAACCCGGCTCCGCTGGTTTGAAGCCTCCTAGAACCTTTTTGACCAACCCCGCCTGCCATTGGGTGAACAGGCCGAGCCTGCCGTGGCGCAGGTTTTCCAACCGTTGAGCCAGAAGCACTCGGCGGGAAGGGTCGAACCGCTCATTGGCATACCTCCCACCCCTCTGGCGGCTGCTGTGGCGATCGTTCTCGGATGGATTGTGGGTAAGGGGAGGGTGGATTATTGGCAACGGGTGCCCAGGATCCGTCCAGGAACTCCATCACGATATACGCCTGACCGTTTTCCTCGCCGATGTTATAAATCGTGCAGATGTTCGGGTGGTTGAGCGCGGAAGCCGCCTCCGCTTCTCGGCGGAACCGTTCGAGTGCCTGATGGTCGCGGACCAAATCTTCTGGAAGAAACTTTAAGGCGACGGGGCGATGCAGCCGCGTGTCCTCGGCCTTGTACACCACGCCCATGCCTGCGCCACCGACTTTTTCGAGGATGGGATAGTGCGAGATGGTCTGGCCAATCATCGGAAGGGTACCGCCTCTGGGCGGTCATCTTAGGTCGCACTGGCAGGCAAGTCAACGAAGGGAATCCCGTCCTATGTTCCGAAATCCTCGAGAAATCCTTGGAAAGCGCAAAGGCTAAGGTGATCGTTTCCCTGACGTTTCTCTGCCAACGTTAATTGTATTTTTTTTTGAGTGGTGTCTAATGGCTTCGGACTTTGAACGGTTGCAAAATGGCCCCTTTCAGTCGGCCAGCGTCGTCCCAATTTGGGACAAGGACATCCTGAAAACGAGCATCCGGGACGAACGCATCGCATACTAAGTGACCTAGCATGCGACACTTAGCATTGGCATGTGCGGTGCTATTTTCATAGGCAAGATGGAGGGAGAACATGTCATTTTTTCGCGATCTGAGAGTTGCGTGCCTCTCGCTCCAGCGCACGCAGGGGCTTGCGATCATCGTGATCGTTACGCTGGCGCTAGGCATAGGGGCCAACGCGGCCATCTTCACGCTGGTGCGCGGCGTGCTGCTAAAGCCTCTCGTCAACCGCGACGAGGACCGGCTGATCTATATCCGGCAGAGCGCCCCGGGCATCGGCGACGAAAACTCCACGTTTTCCGTACCCGAAATCCAGGATTTGCGCGCCGAGGTGAAAACCCTGAAGGCGTTCGGCGACTTCTCCACCATGGGTTTCACCATGATCGGTCTCGGTGAGCCTCGCGAAATTCAGGGTGGCGTTGTCGGCGGCTCGTATTTCGACGTGATGGGTCTTCATCCCGTCCTCGGGCGCCTCATCGGGCCTCAAGACGACGGTCCCAAAGCCCCCGGCGTCGTCGTTCTTACGTATCGTTTCTGGACGACCACTCTTAAGAGAGATCCTTCCGTCATCGGCAAAACCGTTCGCCTAGGCAGCATAGGTGATCGGTCTGCGACAGTCATTGGCGTCCTCGAACCCTGCGTGCCATATCCCCAAGATACCGAAATCATCGCCAACGTGGTCACCAGCCCGCATCACCTTTCCGCAACCATGGTCACCGGCCGCGTCCATCGCATGACTGAGCTCTTTGGGCGTCTCGCTCCCGGTGTCACCCTCGATCAAGCTCGCGCCGAGTTGCGCTCCGTCTACAGCACGATGAAGAAAAACCACCCGGAAGCTTATGCGAATCAAGCGGACTTCCAGATTGGGGCCAAGCTGCTTCGCGACGAGATCACGTCGGGCGCAAGGACCGTCCTGCTGGTGCTGCTGGCAGCGTCAGCGCTGGTCTTCATCATCGCGTGTTCCAACGTGGCCAACCTGATTCTCGCACGGACGGTTCGCCGCGAAGGCGAGCTGGCTATCCGTGCGGCGCTCGGCGCAAGCAGAGGTGCATTGCGCCGCATGCTGTTGGCCGAAAGCCTTCTGCTTTGCGGCGCCGGCGCCGCGCTCGGTGTAATGAGCGCGCAGCCGATGGTGGTCATCCTGGCCCGGTATGCCTCGCGCTTCTCGGTTCGTGCGCTCGATTTGACGGTCGATTCCAGCCTGCTCTGGGTGGGAGCGGCGTTGGCGATCGTCGCCGCGGTGATTTTGGCGTTTGTCCCGCGCCTGCCGTCGGCCGACACGTCCAGTGGCCTGAGCCTATCGAGCGGCAGCATCCGGATCACCAACAGCACGAGCCGCCGCCAGCGGATCTTCGCGGTGACACAAATCGCCGCGTCCTTCGTGCTGCTGGCCGGCGCAAGTATGTTGATCACTACGCTGATCGCGCTGCAAACGGCACAAACGGGTCTCGACACGCGCCACGTCCTCGCCATCAACGTTCCCGCTATGTCCTACGGAAAAACGCCTCAGCAAGTCGTCGATTTCTACAAGGAATCGATTCGTCGCATTGATGTGCTACCGGGCGTGAGCAAGACCGCGTTCGGCAACGTCGTTCCCTGGCGCGACGGTGGCCCCGGTCCCGGTCTTCAATTCTCCGGGGATGGTCACGTCCATGCCCCCGGCGTAGAGGATCCTCGCGCGCAGTGGCGTGTCATCTCTCCAGGATTTTTTGCTGCGCTCGGCGTTCCCATCATCGCTGGCCGCGATTTCAACGCGCTCGATGACCAAGGTAAAAAAGAGCCCGTCGTTATCGTCAGCGAGACTCTCGCACAGCGTATGTTCCCCAATCAGGATGCCGTCAATCGGCATGTCTATTGGACGGATCCCGTGTTGCAATTCATCCCCGGGACCGAACTCGAAAAGTCGCGTTTTATGGCGCCGCACCGCATCGTCGGTGTCACCGCTGATATTGACGACGGACACGTCGTTCCTGAGCCCACCCTCACGGTCTATAGCCCCTTTGAAGAGGGTCCCATCTTTGGTGGTCGCCTCTTCATCCACACCCGCGCAAATCCTTATGCGCTGGTCACGCCGGTCACACGCATAATTCGCGATATGTCCGCCGATCAGCCCGTTGAGCACGCTGCCACTCTCGAAGACATCCGCGCCGAAGTGCTCACGCCAGACCGTTTGAACTCGCTGGTGTTCGGCGTGTTCGCCGCTGTTGCGTTGGCGATTGCGGTGGTAGGCGTCGCGGGCGTGCTAGCGTTTTCGGTGAGCGCGCGCACGCGGGAATTCGGCATCCGGCTAGCGCTTGGATCGCTGCCCCAGCATCTCCTTAGAGGTGTCATCGCAGAAGGCGCGGTGATGGCTGCGGCGGGCGTCCTCGCAGGCGCGGCATTCGGGTTCGTGGTGGCGCGTTTGGCGGGCAGGTATTTCCCGGACGTGAAGATGCCGGGCGCCTTACCTGTGACAGTCTCTGCGTTCGTGCTGCTGACGGTCGCGGTCCTCGCGTCGATGCTGCCGGCGGCACGTGCCGCGCGCGTCGATGTCATAGAAGCGCTGCGCTCGGAGTGAGGTTGACCGGTTGGTCAGGCTTTTGGAGTAAAGCATCTGTGCGAAACAGAAAGGCACTGGTTCTGGTATCGGGAACCTGCCCGGATGAAGGCTGCATAAGGTTCTGAAATTCCAAGGGCTGATTGTAAGGCCGAAATCGTAACACCCGCAAGGCGTGGCTGAATCCTGCTGATGTACGTTTTCCTATCGAGCCATGCAAATTTCTGGGACGGTTTCCAGTTCCGAATAGCATGAACGTGCGAGAGCGACCTTCCCTTTCTGCGGTGACTCTCGTCAGAGATGTGGCTCGCGAACCCGAGGAAGTAGATTCTGTTGCGGGAGGGATGCATCGATCGCTGCATGGCGCCGGCACCATTCGGCTCGCGCCTCTCGTAACTGGATAACAAACGCCTCCCGCGCCGGCTCACCGAAATTGGTAAGAGATTTTTTAAGGCAAGGTCCGTCTAAGCAGCCGAGCATTCCACTTCCGAGGCCAGCGAGGGGCGATTTATTTTGGAAGTTGCCAAGGCCGAGGTCTTCCACAGCAGGAGGTGTCGCCCGAGCCCGCTCAATTTCGGCTTTACAGCCTCCGCGCCCGTCCCGATGCCTTCGCGAATTGTTCTATTACCGGACGACTGGCCGGAAGCGCACAGGGACCTTAAAAGGAGAATAACAATGAAAAGGCTTTTGCTTTCAGCTCTAGTGCTCGCCCTCCTTGCGACTGGCGGGGCAGCACGGGCCGCACAGTCCAACGATAAAACCCCGCCAAGCTATGACATGAAGCCGCAGAGTCTCCAAGACCTTGAAAACCTTCACAAGAAGTTCGTCAGTCTTGCCGAAGCCATCCCGCCGGGCAAGTACAATTGGCGCCCCTCAGAAGGCGCGCGCTCCTTCGCCGAAGTCTTTCTCCACGTCTCGGGCGAACGCTACCAGATCCTCAACCTGATGGGTACGCCGCTGCCGTCGGGATTCGACGGGAAAACCTTCGAAAAATCCACAACCGATAAGGCCCAAATCATCGATCAATTGAATAGGTCGTGGGACTACGCCAAGGCGGCAATTAATGGTATGACGAACGCCGATTTCGCAAAGCCGCTGCCGAAACTGGGCCCGGACGCCAATGCCGGCGACGTCGTCTATATCCTCGTCGCGGACGCGCACGAGCACCTAGGCCAGTCTATTGCCTATGCGCGCGTGAATGGCGTCGTCCCGCCTTGGACCGTCGCAGCGCAGAAGGCAGCCGAGAAGAAGGATCAGCGACAGAAGCAATAGCGCGCAAGACGAAAATTAACTTTCGAGGCACGGCGAATCTAACTGGGCCACGTTGACGGCATCAGCTGCGCCGAAAGTCACTCCTCGTCCTGCAGGGTACTTGTGCGTACCAGCCGCTCAAACTCCGCGCCCACGCGCCGCCGAAACTCGAGCGCTTGCTCTACGCTCGCTGCATCCAAAGCGCGCCGCGATTAGTGAAGGAGCCATCCCGGAAGGTCGAGCGCCAATATAGGCTGCGGCCCGGCCCTCTCCTTCTTGCTTGTTCGCACTGATTCTGCGCCGACGGCCACAATGCCGACCGCTCGCCCGGTGCTGTTCAGGATCGGCGAGCCCGACATTCCGGCCTCAGTCGGGTCAATGGACAGCGAGCTGCCGTAGCAGCCCAAGAATAGACGCAGAGTCGTGCGAACCAGTGCCCGTCGAGCGCCAGCACCCATCCCGGGCCGCTCCGGGCTCTGCCAATCGGAAGAGCTGGGACGTTGTCGGTTAACGCATAGTATGGTCTTCGAGGTGTTCTTCATCGGGGCAGCCGAGCACTGCTATATCCGCAACGGGATCCGCGAACAGGCACTCAGCCCACACATCTTTTTGGTGCCGTCAAGACTTCCCAGGAGCTTTGTGTAGGTCCGGTTCGAGGTATGCGACGCCGCATGAGCGGGCGGCAATTTCGGTAGACAATGTGCCGCAGTGACCACCGAGCGCTTCACAAAAAACCGCCTCGACAACAGCTTTACGGGCGACTTGAAACGTGGGAGTTTCACACGATACTCAATCACAAAGCCGCGGCCGTCACCCACTTTCACGACGCAGCTAGGACTAGGACAATGTTGACCCAGGATTTGAATCTGCACAGAGAAACCTCCACGTTGATTTCGCTCGAGGCGGGCAGTGGGTTTCTCGACGTGAAGGTTTGCGCCCGCGTTGCGGCTGGGGAGAGTCTGCCTGATTTCGACGTCAAACGCAAGGATCGTATCGCGAAGATGCGGTCACGATTCGATGCTCTCCACTATTTTTCGAATCGTCATCCTCGCCAGCCGCCTAAGCGCGATCGCTTCGGCGCTCCGCTCGCCATGCCGGTAGCTATTCATTTTGGACCGGCTCTTGCCGATCGACGTCCTGGGGCCGGTGCTGTGTTCCCACGGCCGGACACGCAGAATAGATTTCCGCAACGCGTCAAGACCCTGCCGGGTTAGACGGTAACGTCTTCGGCGGTGAGGGTTTCTTGTCATCCTGATTTCCAGTTCGTTCGCCATTTTTTTTCGCTCCCACCGGATCGCCCAGATTGATCTGTTGCGCGCCAACGTTGCCTTGCTTGATCGCGACGACCGCTTGTTGCAGGCATAGGGGTCCTACTCCGCAGGCACACCATAAATGCATGTCATAGGTCGCCCTTAAGAACCTGTTTGATTCTCGCCTCAGCGCACTGAACCAACTGAATTGGACGCACTAGAAAAACTCTCTTCTCTCCGATTGCTACTCGGGCCGGAGGAGCAAATCTCTGGCAACCTTTTCGTAGATAAGCAGTCTAACGTCGGGAGGAAAAAAAGACTGGGGTCGAAGCGATGGCGCATTGGCAACGGCAGCCCCGACGAATATTAGGCTTGGGCGCAGCCTTGTCGCTCCTGCTGGTGCAAAGCGCTTTAGGTTTCCCATTCCGCCAGACACGCGCCAATCTGACTCCGCGCATGCTTTACCGCAACCTTGGTTCACTCGTCGGTGTGGTTCTGACTCGGAGCCGCCATATTGTGGACGATTTGGAATTCCTATACGAACTCCGCCAACTGGCTATGGGAACTTCGCAGGCAGAGAGGTCGTCAGTCCCCGTTTCTTTGAGCTCCGCACCCCCCTCGTCAGCACAAGAGGGGGTCTGTGACTACCAGGCGATTCCTGCGCCGAGCGGAGCCGAGCACCGATGCCTTCCGCCCGGTCGCGGCGGCCGTCGCTTTTCGTCAGTCCACCGCTGCTGATCGCGGTTCCGCTCCGCTTCAGAACAAAACACCACAATCTTGTGGGCCCAGGACGAGCGCAGGGCGGTGATGCTGCGCGACTACGTTTGGGTGCTTTACGAACAACAGGAATCCATCCTGAAGGAGCTTTACCCCGTTCCACGTCCGCGGCTCAAGCAATCCTACGACAAGTTGGAACTGAGCGACGGTGGGCTGCTGATAGCACTGCCAGGAAAGGACCCGAATGTAATCCGATCCGAGCACCCCACCCTCTTGCTCGTCGACGAAGCGTGCTTCATAGAGAACGGCGGGGAGGCGTTCGACATAGCGCTCGCCAGCCGGGTCCCACGGATTCTGATGATCTCAACCGCGGCACCTTCGTGGATCCGGCGGCTGACGAAGAACGCGATACCTGTGCCGCTGAATGAGTGAGCCATGAAGGTGAACGGGTAGGGATCGAGTTGGGCCTCGTCCACAATGTCTACCTCCATCGCGGGCCACTATAAAGTTTGCAGTGGACGGCACAGAGAGGTTCACTTGCATCAGAAAGCGCGAAAAAGCAGCTAAAAAGCCGCGACGGCTGTTTGAGCATTGGCGACCTTGAAAAAGTGTGGAACGAACTGGTGAAACAGGTCAAGGCGACAAAGAAGGTGCACTTCAGTCATCGAGGAGTCGTGATGGATGACAGCTGCCAAGCTCCACGGAACCATCGAGTCGGACATAAATGAGGCTTTTTTCGCATCCACGTCGGCCGCGAAGGAGGCAGGAAACTTTTCCTTATCCGCGGCCTAGGTCCTGGGCCTTCGCCAGTTGAGCCAGATGAGAATTGCGATCGCAATCAAGACCAGCAGAACAAAATAGAAGGTCGTCTGCGACATTGCC
>JBARRP010000037.1:0-5171 GCA_049644285.1 Candidatus Acidiferrales bacterium
ATCTCCTTGCTGCTGTTGCCTTCTGAAATCAACCGAAGGATTTCTCGCTCGCGAGAGCTGAGACGGTCTCGCAGATCCTGCGGAGCTTCGGTCAGCTGAATTTGCGTCCTGCTGGAATTTCTCAAGATCACCTGGGATGCGCAGGCGGTAAAAAATGGCTGGTGATTCGCAAGCCTCTCTACCGCTTTAACGAGATTCCGGTCAGAGTCAGATTTCACGACATAACCCCGAACACCGGCATCCACGCACTCGCGAATCAGCTGATCGGAATAATGCGCCGATAGCACCAGCATTTCGGTATTGGGAGATATCTTCCGAATTCTCCTGGCTGCTTCGATACCACTCAGATCCGGCATGCTGATGTCCACGATTGCGACATCCGGCTTTAGTTCTTCCACCTTGGCAACGGCCTCCCGACCCGTCGGTGCCTCGCCGCAAATCTTCCATCCCGGATGGAATTCGAGAAGCGTCTTGACACCCCAGCGTATGAGATCATGGTCATCAGCGATCAGGATTCGCAGTGAGCTCATTTCACCTCCTGTGAATGGAGGACAGTCCCGTCGCCAAGGTTGACATGGTGCGGATCGATCACTCTCCCATCCTTCAGCGAGTAAATGAAATACTCCCCAGGATAAGTCAGGGCCAAGCGATCTAAGCGCATCTTGGCTTCATCTAGAACTTCGAACGTCTCCGTCCCCATCCACACGGGCTTACCGTCGGGAAGTCTTCTGAAGATGTCGAATTTGGAATCCATGGTAGCCTCCTACGGAAACAACGAGTGGCCGACTCCAGAATGGTCCCACAGCATTCTGGCTACCATCTCTTGGCAGGGTAAGATCCCTAATCAAATCAATGAGTTGAAATTCCCAACCGTTTGACTCGCGAGTAAAACATTCGCGACCATCGCCGTATATGGCAACGTCATCGCTGGACGGCCTGCCAAATTCGTTTTGGGCTTCTTAGCTTCCCCGGCCGGAAAGATTGGTTCCATCCCTCCACCGCTTTAGCCGAGCATCGACGAATTCATCTTAGTTGTCAAACTTGGCATCGGCAGGCTTCGGAGAGCTCGGAGAAGGAGCGGATGCACGCGTCCCAATAGCAATCTCCATGGCTGTGTTTTTCGGGAATACGAGGTCGCGTCCGCGCGCGATGAAATGCGAATAGACCGACATGCTTGCGCCATATGCACCCATCGCCATGCCAAGCGGCTGCGAGTGAACGAAGGCGCCCATCGCGATGCCCACAAGTTTGAATCCCCCGGCGCCACCTGCTACCCGACTGTTAGTATTCCCGCCGACATCGCCGTCACGAGCGTCACTGTCGCCATGAGAGGACGCAAAGGCCAACGCCACGGAGATTCCAGTTGCTAAATACCGTGTCTTCGGAGAGTTGGCCTCAGCGCCGCCTTCTGAATCGAGCTTCACGTCCTGTCCTTTGCCCGACTGAACGCCCTCCAAGCTCGCCTCCACTTTTTGCTCAATGCCGTCCGGCAAGACAAGCTCGTGGAACACCATTCGGAGCTGCCCATTGCGGCTGAGGCGGCGCGCCGGCCGAACCTGAACCACCGAGCCTTTCAGTCGGCTTCCCTGAGGAAGGACCAGGCGGTTTCCGTCAAACAGTGGTTGCGAGAGGACCGCCTCGACTTCCTCGCCCTTGTGCGCCGTCGCTGAGCTCAGCCCCGTCAGGAGCCGCACGTGCACAGAACTGCCGGGCGGTGGCGGCGTGTTGATCGAAACCGCAATTTCTGGAGTCAAAGGCTCGGTTCCAAAATCGATCGGCTCCTCAAGTTCGGCGAAATAGACGGTTCCGGCGTCAATATATTGCGGATGGACGGGGAGTTGGGCGACAGCATACCTTCTAATCTTGTGCATTTTGCCGGGCTGATGCACCTGCTTCATCGCATTGTCCCACTGCCGCTTGCCTTCTTCCTTTGCCTGGTCCGCCTTCTCTGACGCAGCGCCTTTTACGCCCTTCTTTTTCTCGCCGTCGGCGATGGTGACGAACTGGATCACTTCTCCGGAGCCGGGTGTGACGGTGGTGTGGATCGGAATGTGCCGACCGTCGATCAGTTCGAGATCGTCAAATTCGATCTGCATCTTGCGAGGAGGAGTGAAATCGGCATTCAATGCATCTAGAGTGCGTTTTCCACGAGAGACACCTTCGAGCTGAGTGATCTGACCTGTAACCTCGGTTCCCACGGGCACAACGAGTTTGTCAAAAGCATACACGGGTTCAGCGACCCGACCGTGGACCGACTGCCCGACTTTCTGAATTCTCACTTCCTTGTCCAGAACAACCTGCACCGCCGTCCCCTTCGGCACCGTGAGAGGGATGGTCTCATTGGTTGAAGCTTTAACAGCGACAGCCGGTCTGTGTATCAACAGCGAGTTAGAAGCAGGTGCGGACGCCGAAACAGCATCCTGAGCCTGCGCCGAGCTCGCACACACGCATGTCAAAAAAACCGCAGAAATCAAGCGTCCGGTTGACATATCATTTCTGCCTCTCCCAGGTCATTTCGACGCGAACAGGTATTTCGTTCTTCACAGGAATTGATAAGAGCGACGGTGGGTCGATCTCGAAATCGGATAGCGTAGCCGGAATTGTTCCTGATATGCGCGTCTCGTTTCCTTGTGTCGTTCGTTCGAATGGAACCTGCTGATACTTGGCGGTCTGGCCGGCAAACTGGATCTCCAGATCGGCGTGAATTGTCGCTGATGTGGAAGCCTCTTCGGGCAATCGGGTACGCACGCTGACCATTGGAAACTGCCCACCACGCGTCACTTGAAGCATGTGAAGATCGCGGTTACTGTCCCCGGAATCGAATGACTTCACTGGCACCGCGATCAAGAAATCGCATTGTCCAGCGTGGCAAATACCCTTGCCTCGCGCCGCGTGGCTGACTCCCTCGGTCTGATGCAGCGGGTGAGACACATGATAGGTGAGAGTGGATTGTTCAAGAGCCCATTGGCTGTCCGTCTGTGCGAGCGTGGAAAGCGCGAGGGTAGAAACAGCGAGGAACGCGAAGGCCGTCAGTATTCTTTTCATTGGTCTAGTCATAAGCAGCTCTCACCATTTCAGAGATACAGATAAAATCGAGGCTCCATAGGCCGCGGCTGTTACGATGGCCACCGCGCCGTGAGCGCTCGCGATTCCATGAACTTTTTCCCCCTTGCTTTTTTGATCGAAAGCAATCGCTCCCAAAATAGGTGTCAGTATCATGCCTGGACCATGAATCCAGGCCAGAGCCTTGTGCAGGCGGATGGGCCCGCGAGTTTCGGTTCCCGGAATCTTGGGCGCCCGGATCGCATAATAAGCGCTGATGAAATACAAGTCTCCCGCCGCCGAGCCGAGAGCAAGATGGGTCCAGCGATCGGTCGAACTGGTCCTCTTGCCGCCGGCAAAGGTCCCGGTAATGACAGACGCGACTATGGGAGCGGTCGCTATCAAACCGATCCGCTGATGGACCTTGAGCATGTGAGACCGTTTGTCGAGCCTCGCCTGATCTTGGGCGCTTCCCTGGGTCTGAGTCGGAGAGAAGCCGAGGTCCCCCAACGAAAGCACCCCACTCAGAGTCAAGTTCATCGTTTGCTTGGCTCCTGCGGTGATCGTCACTTTAGCTACGTAGGTGCTGAACCCTTCGGCTGAGACGGAAACCTCGTACTCCCCAGGTATGAGGTTGGGTACGTTGTAGAGGCCGGCCGAATCGGTCTGGGTTTCCGCCGATTGACCCGTGCCGACATTCGTGACGGAGATTTTGGCGTTGGGCACGACTGCTCCCGAAGGGTCTGTGACGGTGCCCGACAGCTTGGCGTCAGCGACCTGCGCGCGCAACGGCTCAGAGATCAACAGAGGAAGCATTAGAATTCCAACACCAAGGACCAGCTTCGCCGCTCTCGCTTTCATTGGGGCTTCTCCTCTTGAGTTGATGAGACCGGTCTGGTGGACGCTACTACGGATGCTGCGACTAACGGCCGAGATGTATGTATAACCGGACAGCCATACAGAATTTCCAACGACCCAGGATGTCGGTTTTGAAATGGCGCGGCTTCACGCCTTTCGACGTGTCATCGGCGTGGGGTCCCGCACAGATCATCACCGCCTGTCGGATTGCGCCCGAGTCACGACGTACTCGGAAGTTAGGTTGTTTGGAGGCAGCAGCCACCGCCGCCGCAGGATCAGTCCAAGCCTCCAAGGGAAAAGCCTTGATCGCCCGCTGAAAGCCTACCGGGCGGGGTGTCTGCCAACAGGTTCATGCCTCGCCCGCGCGGGTCACCAACGCCGTCATGGCTGCCCTGTGGCGTTCGCCCCCAAAAAGGTTCTGCGCTTGCTCGGCACTGCTTCCAATGGACAAAGTCTCCGAACTCGTGTGGCGAACCCCCAATGGCCACGTCATCGGCCGCGAGATTAAACAAAGGTGCTCTCCTTAGTGCGGCCCATCACAGGCAAACCTCCGAAGTGCAGGCACAGAGATTTATCGTGAGTAGAAAGGAAACGGTTTCAACGCTCCCTACTTCACGTTGACTTGCCTGAACCTCCGTCTTAACATTGCGGCCTCCCTCCAAACGGCACTTGATCGCGCCGGGTTTTGCGATGCCGAAGAGCGCCACCCGACACTTCCACGGGTCTGGGCTGGTTCGCCGCAGCAGCTATTAGGGACTCGACGTGACGATTTGCCGGTCAAGTTTTAGTCGATTGAATTTTCTGTACCAGAGCCAGGCCCCGGCAACAACTATGATGGTCAAATGAGCGCAGGTCCTCGGCATGAGACGCTTGTCCGGACTTGGACCTGGCACCGCGTTCGGTTTGTATTGTCGGTGCTCGTATTGTCGGCAATGCTGCTCTGCCAGGCGCATGGCTATGCGCAGTTAGGACCGCAGCCGCCGTGCGGAAAGGAACCCATTCCGCCCTATCCTGGTCTGGATGATTCGGCCATCGTGAAGTCATGGAGCAAGTCTGATTTCGGCCGCGACTGGAGACCGCCCGCGTGCACCGGTTGGGCTGCGATGGGCTTTACGACGTTGGTAACCACAGTCGCGCGATTTCGCCATACCTCGGAAGCTTTGGGCTTGCTTCGCCACATCGGGGCAATTTCCGAACTCGCGGGCATGCGCTACTGGTCGACCACTCACAAGCAGTGGCAAACATTAATTGTGGACGCCTACGCTCTGACC
>JBARRP010000038.1:0-1811 GCA_049644285.1 Candidatus Acidiferrales bacterium
CGGTAACCCGGCCATCGCAGGATTTTCGTGAAATCATTGTCTCGCATTCGGCAGAGTCTAGCCGAACTGGCTCGATCATTGAAAACCCCTATTTCAACGCATCTTTACGAATTCCTGCTCAGAGCCGCTTTTCTGTGCTCGGGCTCGGCACGCTGTTCAGCGCACGACGCCCGAATCTTCCGGAACCGCAACGCAAAAGGAGAAAGGGGATTTTATCGTTAGCCAAGATACCTTTGGCTCCACGTCTGCCACTGATTTCATCTGCCGACTGTACTCCTGCGCGCGGCTGAGCTTCACCACGCGCCGGATCGACGAGACATTGTTGGCTTCCAACATGCGGGCGACCACTTCATTGGCAGCGATCATGAAAATAGGGCCGCGAGCATCAGAACCGACATAAGCTTGGAAGTACAACTATCGTCTCAAACCCCGAAGGATCTCAGCGAGGTCTTGCTTCATCTGCACGACTTGGTCCGCCACATCGGCGAGCATGGCGGCTCGCTGGTTTAGCACTTCGATGTTGAGCTTCTTGTCTGCCGCATTGGTGCTCGTGAGTAATACGATTCTCTGCTTGGACTGAGGAGAATCCAATAGACCCAGACGATGGGCTTCCCTCCATGAGTCCAACACCAGCTGTTTTCTGCTCGCTTGTGAACTCTCCCCCAGGGGAACGCTGCTCAAATAGGCCCAGACATCTTCAGGGTAATGGCTATGTTGCTCCTCTTGCTGGCCGAAGAAGGCTGCTAACATGTTAGGTAGAACCCACCCCGGCCGCTTCCCGCCATGCACTTGCCTGAAACCCTGGAGCGAAAACGCTGTGGAAATCCCGCCTGCCGCAAGACCGACTGCGTTGCCCGCGTTTGAAGTGGTCTTGCTGAACTGGAGAAGACCACCGATTATTCCGAGTCCGGTACTAGCAGCGAGAACGGCCAAGTTCGTGCTACCGATTGCACGATCCCGGCGAGCACCCAAAATGCTCCTCAGCTCTACGATTTGTTCCCGCTCGTAGTCGACTTCTTCCAGAACGGAATCTACATCAAGGGATGCAACCACTACGCTTTCGGTGATCAGTTGGCGGAGGATCAGTTCCTCGAGAGATGTTGCGCGTCCGCTATTCGAGTTTTCGGCGGTGGTTAATTCGGAGAGCCTAGCGATGTCAGAGTCGACACCGATGATCCGAGCCACTTCCAGTGCGTTTGAAGAAGCCTTGACGCGGCCATGCTGCTGACTGCGAACTTCAACAGAATCAGGATTCACCGGGGTGGTTACTGGGCCGCTCTCCTGGGCTGAACACACCGCGGATAACATCAGGAAGCATGCCAAAACGAACAGAGCACCTTGCATAAGACGTTTTTCAGCTGCCATGGCGAGCGTCACCTCCTTGCGTAGATTTGTTTCCGGTCGTGGTGTTAGTTAGCACTGAGTTGGGTTAGCTCACTCGCAAAAAGCGGATTCTGCGGGAACTCCCCAACGAGCTCTGTAAGTTGAGTGCGGGCCACTTCTGTCTTCTTCTCGCGCAGCGCTGCCAGTGCCAGCAAGATTTTCGCAAACGGCCGGAGGTAGTGGCCGTGCGCGGCGGCGATCTCGAGCTGCTGTATGCCGCCGCTCTTATCGCCGTGGATTCCGGCGAAGCGGAGGAAGAACCGCTTAGGCGCGGACAGGCTGCCGATGATGTAATTCGCCGCCCCCAGGGTGAGGTAGGCATCGGCAGCTTCCGGGGCGACTGCCAATAGCTTCTTGGCGTACTTATCAGCATCTCGGATCATTTTCAGGCTTTCGAGCTGATGCTTATCGATCAGGCTGGCATAGTC
>JBARRP010000039.1:0-2382 GCA_049644285.1 Candidatus Acidiferrales bacterium
TTTTTCACTCGCCACCAGTCCCGCAGGATCTCCAGCAGCTTCGGCGAGAGCATCACGTACCGGTCCTTCTGACCTTTGCCCTGCTCGACACGCAGGACCATTCGCTTGCTGTCGATCGAGGGGAGTCTGAGAGCAACGGCCTCGGAGACGCGCAGGCCGGCTGCGTAGCAGGTGGTCAGGATCGCGCGATGCTTCCTGCTGGCAACACTCCCGAGAAACTGGACGACTTCTTCAGGGCTCAGGACAATGGGTAGCTTCTGAGGTTTTTTCGAACAGTTCCGGTGACTTGTTGAAGTGGCACGCGAAGAGCGAGACCTGTTGCACGTAAGATGCTTGGGTAAGCACGGAGAGATTCCGAATCTGCATGTCCTCGATCATGCGTTGCCGAAGAGATGTCATGGAGAGCTCCTTTGGGAAATGGATGTGCTGCAAACAGCCACTCCATGCTTTCGCAAAGGAACCTGTCGAGGAAGGGTCCAACTGGAACGGCAGCAGGCACGCCCCGATCACAACCAGCGGACTGTCGCCTTACCGCATACCGCGTAGCGGTTTAGTCCAATACCCCTTCTGTTGCATTTCTTTGGGTCGCTACCACCATACGGAAGACTTAAACTGTCTGCCCACGGCTGGCCGGGCGAGCGTAGTGTTGCATTTCGGAGGTGCGTGATGCTGGACCAAGCGAAGTTGGCAACGGAGTCAAGGGCGATCGTGGCACTGGCGTTTCGGAACGGTCCGATCAAGGACCTGCATGCCGGCCAGCCCTGTCCGACCTGCCGCGCCAATCCCCGCTACTCGAGGATCAGCGATGCCGAGATGAAGCAGATTATGAAAGCCGCCGTAGATCGTGTGTACTCGCTTTTCCTGCTTCGGGAAAAAGATCCCTCGCGATATGCGGCACTCGTCCAGTTTGGTGAGTCAATCGCGACCTCATGGGACGAGCCAAAATTGACCGCCGACTTCTAAGGTCTGAGAACACGCATGAGGCTGCTAGTCGAACGGCGACCCGTATTATCTACTGGGCTTCAGCGAACACCGCGGGCTTAGGTCCTGGGCCTTCGCCACTTACGCCAGATGAGAATCACGACCGCAATCGCCACCAACAGGACAAAGTAGAGGCTTCCCTTTTAACCTACCAATCCAACGCGGGCGTAATCGGGCAGGAGTTTCCCAGCATCCCAGAATTGCCTCCGAATCGGACAGGAGTTGCAAAGCTTCTGTCCCAATGTGTTCCCCCTTCCCCTATGTTTGGAAAATTTCACCATCTCGGACAGTCATATGCACCCAGGGCTTACACATTGGGACATCGAATAGGGGCCATCCCGAATACATTGGGACACTCACACCGCTCCAAGTCGCGCAGACGTGGCGCAAGGAGCTTGGCAGGTTTAGTACATCCCGCCCATGCCGCCGCCGTGGCCTGCGCCTACCGCGGCCTTCATCCCCTCTTCCTTGATTTCGGCCACCAGGGCTTCGGTAGTCAGCATCAGTCCGGCGATGGACGCTGCGTTCTGCAGGGCCAGGCGGGTGACCTTGGCCGGATCAATCACGCCCGCCTTGATCATGTCCCCGAACTCGCCCGTTTCCGCGTCGAAGCCGAAGCTATCGTCCTTTGACTCGCGCACGCGGCCCACGACTATGGCGCCCTCGTGCCCCGCGTTCTGGGCGATCTGTCGCAAGGGCTCTTCCAGCGTCCGTTTGACGATGTTCACACCGATGGCCTCATCCCCGTGTACCCTGAGCTTATCGAGCGCCGGGACGCAACGCAGCAAAGCTACGCCGCCGCCGGGAACAATGCCTTCCTCAACCGCGGCGCGCGTGGCGTGCATGGCGTCCTCGACGCGAGCCTTCTTTTCCTTCAGCTCCATCTCGGTCGCCGCGCCCACCTTGATCACCGCTACGCCGCCAACCAGCTTGGCCAGGCGCTCTTGGAGTTTTTCCTTGTCGTAGTCCGAGATGGTTTCCTCGATCTGCACGCGGAGCTGCTTGATGCGGCCCTCAATCTCGCCGGCCTTGCCGGCGCCCTCGACGATTGTGGTGTTGTCCTTGTCGATCGTAACCTTCTTGGCGCGGCCGAGGTCCTCGACCTTGACGTTCTCGAGCTTGATGCCGAGATCCTCGGTGATGGCCTTGCCGCCGGTGAGGATGGCGATATCCTCGAGCATGGCCTTGCGGCGGTCGCCGAAGCCCGGGGCCTTCACCGCAGCGCATTGCAGCGTGCCGCGGAGCTTGTTCACAACGAGCGTCGCGAGCGCTTCACCCTCGACGTCCTCGGCGACGATCAGCAGCGGCTTGCCCATCTTGGCGATTTGCTCGAGGAGCGGAAGCAGGTCCTTCATCGAGCTGATTTTCTTTTCGTGGATCAGGATGCGGACGTCTTCGAGA
>JBARRP010000040.1:0-23941 GCA_049644285.1 Candidatus Acidiferrales bacterium
CGCCTTTCTCGTGGAGAGCCAAAGCACCTTCGATATGCATAAGAAAATGACGGGGCAGAGTTCGCGTGCCCAACCCGAGCGGGCGACCAAGGGCAGAGAAGTCAGGAATCGGGAGAAGAAAAATGGCAGAAGAAAAGCACGCGGTTTCGATCAAACAGGGGTTGCGACAGAACCGCCTCGACTCCCTCGCCCGTCTGCGTCGTCGCTGAGCTGAGCGCCGTCATGAGCCGCGCGTGCACAAAGCTGCCAGACTGCGGCGCGGTGTTGATTGAAGAGGCAGGTTCCAGAGTCAAAGGTTCGGTTCCAAAATCGAGCGGTTCCTGAAGTTCAGCGAAATAGACCAGGGTTTTGAGGAGTTTGGTTGGGGCCATCTGATGCGTGCTGCGAGGGGTCTTACAATCTGACCTCTGCTTCGGATACCGCGAAGAGGACCGACGAACGCGAAGCGTGCGAGGCACGCGGTTCACCTCGCTGGCCGCTGTAAAACGGACGCAAGGCATTTTACTCGTGCGACTTCTTGCGCCGCATCCTGCCCGTCAGGCCCAGTAGGCCGGCACTGAGCAGGAGCAAGCTGGTGGGTTCAGGGATGGAGGTGGGGGCGATGGTCAGGGACAGGTCTTTACCACTGGAGAGCGTCCAAACGCTCCCGCCGATTGGGGGAGCGGGAAAGGAGTAGGTGCCCAGAATGAACGTTGGGGCCGAAGTCGTCCCGGAGAAGAGTTGGGGACCAAATAGGGAAAAGAGGAGCGGAGATTCGGCGAAGTTGGACGCGCCACCGAAATCGACTGTTCAACAGCGGATTTATTCAGACAGCCGAACACACTGTACGAAGGATTGCTCTCTTCACCGCGGATAGACTAAGCTCACTGATTTCGTCGTAGATCCTGTGGGCGTCCTTGAGAACGGCACCACCACCGTGTCTCAGGCTCTGGAGTTTTACAACTGCGTTCGCGAACACGCCATTGATCGCAGTCGCGACCGCGCTTAGCGAGCCGATCGCCGCCAGGACGAGAAGGACCAACAGAAGGGCGTACTCCGTCAGGTCTTGACCTTCTTCCTCTCGCCAGAGCCTTTTCATGAGCTGCTTCATGTCCATACCTCCGAAAGCCCTCTCGTAGAATGAATGAAACATGACACGGGGAACGGAACGCCGGGTGACTTTAGCAATTGCCTTACCATGGGAGTGATTCCCTACAATCCGCAACTGCATGTGTTTCAATCAGTCGGAGGGAGTATTCTCAGCCGTCCTAGCCTTAGTTGGTGCCAATCTACAGACAATTGAACATATGTGGAAGCGCGTTTCTCCTAGTGCGGCCTACGAACGGCCCGACCGGCGGCAGTCAGCGCACACCAAGTCCTCTCAGGGAGTTCTTCCCGCGTGACCCTGGTTGCTCCAATAAGATCCATTGCCCCCTTTTTTTCGGCGCCAACCCTCGGGCCATTTAGTAGCCCATCCAGAGTTCATCAATAGCTCATGCGCGGTGCATTGCTGTTTGTAGGCGGCGGCGCGAGAGTGTGCTCGGCAGGCGAGCCGATTTCGGGCCGCCGGATCAAAGGAGAAGGAAACGGAGAATCCCATGAAAAGGCAAGCTCTTGCCGTGGCTCTCGCGTCACTGCTTTCCATCATCACAGTCGGCCAGTGTTATGCACAGCAGCGCGTTTTGGCGGCGAACATTCCCGAGCCGGCCACTCTCACCTTGTTCGGCACTGGCCTGCTCGGTCTGGCTGGACTTGCCAGGTTGCGCAGAGGGAAGAAGAAGAGTGCGTGGTATTGGGTTCGGAAGTGATCCAACGCGCCGGAAGACGAGCAGAATACATCGAAGGGCTTGCCTTTCGAGCAGGGAGGCTTCCTAGTTCTGCGGAGATTTGGCCTCCCGTGGCCGTAAGTAATAGAGCAATCCGGCCAGCGCCAATCGGACCACGGAGCGCCCCCAAATCAGATAGCCTGCATAGAATCGCCGTATTTCCAATGTGTAAAGGGAAAGCAGCGGTGTTAGGGCCAGCACGCATAAGCCAACAATCAGAGCATTCACGATGGCAACGTTGCGCAGCGGGTCGCGGGAAGCAAAATACAGGAGAACGCCGAACATAAGGATCAGTCCACCCATCTCCTTAAACATCACAAGCAGTAACGTGGAGACTTCAGACTCGGGAGGTCGAAGAAGCAGCCTGATTATAAGCGGCTGGCCCCCAACGATCATCACCAGACCTGCAACGCAGGCAAATACCGAGAGAAGACCCAGTATGATTCGCAAAGCACGATAACTCGTTCCCGGCATGGGCGTACCTCCGTTAGAGCGAGGAATTGGAGCTACGGAGCCTTGTCGGATGCTACCCCCATGGCAGACATTCACTCAAGTGGCGATTCTAGGCTGCTGAAATGTTTCCGTTTCGAGCCGACCATTTCAAAACCAAAACATTGCGAAGCCTACTGCCACGACCATGCCTCGAATACGCTTCCACACACCGAACACCGCCTGTGCAGGCCGCCGGCTTGGAATTTATCGGACATCGGAGCAGCAACATTGCTGGCGAAGCATTTTGGGCATAGCGGCTGTTCGGGAAACGCCTTGTGGAAGTAGAAGGGATTCCTGAACCCGTATTCGTCACTCTTGAATCGCAACTTCTCGCGAAGTTCGCGGTTCTCGTCTTCGAGTTCTGAAGCGGACTGCTTCAATTCGCGCAGCTTGTCAACGCTTGCAAGGAAGAGTGCTCCGACAAATACATGTGGAGTTGGCATATCGAAACCATTCTCTTTTGACTTGCGGAGCTAACACGCGCAAAGGGCAAGGCTTTTCCGCACGTGAGAAACGCGTGTCCGAATGGAGTAATTTTAATACTGGATGTCACTGGTGTTTTTGAAGGGCTTTGCAGAAATCGAATGACATGTACTCGGTGGGAAGATTCCTCGGGCCAACTTGGCTGGTTGGCCCGAGGATTGACCATCATGCGGCTTTGAGCCGCGAAATCGCAAGCCACGGATAAGACTAGCTCTGGCCAGCGGCCTTGGCAAAGAATGCAGCCGAGCGACGCTCCATCTCTTCCGGCGCAACATCCTCTTTGTGCGTAGCGACACCCCAATGGTGTCCGAACGGGTCCTTCAGCTTGCCGTAGCGATCCCCCCAGAACATGTCTTGCACCGGCATCTCCGCACGGGCGCCAGCCGCTAGGGCACTGTTGAAGACGGAATCAGCGTCCGGGACATACAGAAAGAGGTAACTGCTCGGAAGAGAGGACGCAGACGGGGCGACGGACATGCCAGGAAATTCGTCACCTAGGAATAAGGTGGAATCGCCGATCTTAAGTTCGGCGTGCATGATCTTGCCGTCCGGAGAGGGCATGCGCATCACCTCACGGGCGCCAAAGGCTTTCTTGTAGAACTCAATTGCTTGAGCGGCGTCGCGGCAGGTGAGCGCGGGAGTAACGGAATGATAGCCCTCAGGAATTGGTTTCACAGCCATATCGGGCCTCCTTTTCGTCTCGCGATATCCGTGCAGTTCAACCCAGCTGGGTGGAGGTGAAGTGCACGGCTCGCGGATTCTACAACCATGGGCCATGGGGAAGTCAACGGGAATTGCCGAGAAAAGCTGAGAGTTGATGCACGAAACCACAATTTCCTTCCGGCATGCATTCCTATCAGGAGCGATCTTTCTTTGTCCGCCAGGGAGAGACCCAAGACAAGCGTTTTCGACCCAAGACAATGAAGAGCGCGGAACTGAAGTTCGGTGCTGGGCGGCCGTTGATCCGACGGGAGTATACTTTACGACACAGTCATAGACTTCTAACAATTTACTTCTTGACGACGACACGCATCGGGAGTATCTGGCCATTGGTTGACGGGGAACGACCGGAGCTGCACACCTTTCCAGTGTAGCTTCCAATCGACACGCAAAAGCGATTTGCCGAAACGGAAGACGTGTTTCGCCTCACAGCTTCTCCGCGCAGACGAAGAATACTCGGCGGACGTTGATTTGACACCCAGCCACAAACGGTTCGCAAGCGAATTCTTGAAAGACGCGAATTTCTAGGAGAGGAGAAAAGAGATGAGCAAGAGGTGGGTTGGAGTAGTCCTGCTGTTGGTGTTTGTTCCGATCGCAACGGCATCAGCACAGAATGCCGCCCGTGAAGTCACCCATACACCCATAATCAAGCTTGGTACGTCTCGTCTGCAGAACGCACCAGCGGCGGTTCTGCTCGGGCCGATGAAGCCTCCACGCCAGGCCGACCACGAACCGGATCTGATTAAGGCGATGCGCGGCAGCATGCATGCGGCGGCGCCAAATATCAACCTGGAAATGCCGAAGGCGGAGACGAATGCGAGCGTCGTCAATGGAGGAACAGCGCTCACCTTTAATGGCCTCGACATCGTGGACCAAGAATTCGACAACAGGTTCGACCTCGAGCCGCCCGACCAGGGTCTGTGCGTCGGCAACGGCCTGATCATGGAAACTATCAACCTGGTGACGGCTGTGTACACGCAGTCCGGTTCGCGCGTCGTGGGTCCGGCGCCGTTGAATTTCTTCTTCGGCGTGCCCCGTGATTCTATCTCCGACCCACGATGCTATTTCGATCCGGGGACTTCGCGCTGGTTCATGACCATCACTGACCCGTTTAGCGTGGACATCATCCCCGGCCGAAGCTTCGTGCTCCTCGCCGTGAGCTTCGACGCGAGCCCGCTCGACGGCTTCCTGCTCTTCGCTGTCGACACGACTGACGACGGCCTGGACGGCACCCCGTCTCATCCGGGCTGCACGTTCGGTGGACTTCCGACTCCGTGTTTCGGCGATGAGCCGCTGCTGGGAGCGGATGACAACGGCATCTACATAACCACGAACGAGTTCGGGTTTCTCACCGCCAACGGCACGCAAATCTACGCGATGTCAAAGGCGGCCCTTGAAAGCGGACTGTTGCCGGCCCTGGTACATCTGGCGAATATTCGGCTCGCCGAGGGAATCGCTTTCAGCGTTCAGCCCGCGACTTCGCCAGTGGTGGGGGGTGAGCCCAACAAAGGGACCGAGTACTTCATGAGCTCGCTCAACTTCATCGGCCGATCCGACAATCGCGTCGCCGTTTGGGCGCTGACGAATACCTCGTCGCTCAACTCCGCTTCGCCCAACGTGAAACTTCAGCACGTACTCCTGAATACGAAGGTGTACGAGGAACCGTTTGGCGCCCAGCAGAAGAAGGGCCCCATCCCGCTCGGTACCCTCGTGGGCGATCCCGAAGAGTCGCTCAATCCGGACGACAACCGCATGCAGCAGGTGGTCTTCTCCGGCAATCTGCTCTACTCCGCGATTACCTCGACCATCTTTGACGGCAGCGAATTCGTCGACGGAATTCTGTACTTCATTGTGCAGCCGGGTTTCACCAATACCGGCAAGCTGACCGCCGCCCTCAAAATAGACAACTACCTGACGGTCAAGGGAGAGAACCTCATCTATCCCGCGATCGGCATTTCGGACGACAACCAAGGCGCCATGGTGTTCACACTCGCCGGGCCAAACTTCTTCCCCAGCGCCGCGTTCGTCCGGTTGAATCAAACCGGCGCCCAGGGTGACGTGCACGTCGCTGCCGAGGGGGCCGCTCCCGACGACGGCTTCTCCGGTTACTTTTTCTTCCCATCAAACGAACAGCTTGCAGGACGCTGGGGTGACTACTCCGCGGCGGTGGCCGATGGCGAACACAACATCATTATTGCCACTGAGTACATCTCGGGGCATCGAGTGAAACCTATACTCCCATTCGGGCCCGGCCTGGCCAACTGGAGCACTTCGATCAGCGCGATCCATGTAAGCGACTAACTGGCGCAGTTCCCTCCCCCGTGGGCCCCGCACCGTCGGTGCGGGGCCCTTCGTCTTTGCTCCGACGCTAAAACCTGAATTCCGAGGGTCGGGAACTCCACACGGCGTTGCGTCTGCGCAGGCCCGGCCTCCCGCGCGCGGGTTCGACCAGAGCCACAGTACCTGGAGAGTTCACAAAGACTTCAGGAACTCGATGATGGCTTCTTGGTCCTCCCTCTTCAATTTTTCAAATCGCTGGCTCACATGGCTTGCCTCGCCGCGGTGCCGCAGGATCGCGTCGCGAAGTGTCAGGGATGCGCCATCGTGCATCAATCGCGGACGCAAGCGCACTCCCCACAAAGGGGCGGTGCATATCTTGTTCCGGCTGCTCTCGAAAACATGTCTCGAAAGATACCCCGACATCATTTGAAAGATTTTGTTCCCGTAGTGCTCCAATCTTCGCTGTTTTGTACCCTGCAACGCAATTCGATTTTACATTGTCACCACAGACTTATCCACGCAGCCGTGGACGGCGGAAGAGTTGATGCTTTCGCGAATGTCAACAGAGGGTTGAACCCGCCGGTTTGCTAATTACACGCACCAAGAGTGACTTTCACGGCGGGCTGAGGCTAGCCATGACCCGAAGCACCCACAACCCCACACGAGGGGGGTTCCGGGAATCTGTTCCGGTTGCCCCGACGACGAACTCTCTGGAGGAGCCATGGCATCCGCAAGAAATCGAACTCCCCGTAATTCCTGCATTCCGCAACATCTTCCTCCGAGCAGCCACGTTGAGGGCGACAGCGGCTTACCAATTTGTACGGCGGGCCGGTTGTTCCCCGACGGCGCGGCCATTGAGCTGGTCCGGGACGTCGACACAGATCGCCTCACTCTTCTGTTATTTGATGAGGGAAAGTGGCATGTAGCGCGCCGCATAGAAACCCGAGGTCGAGTTTTCGAGCCCCTGGACGTTGACCCCTCGATCCCGCGCGCTTTGACATTGCCCACGAGATGTCGGCCGTACGGATCAACGCGCGAATTGTTCGCCGAAGTTTCCGGGCTGATTTCACGCGTCACTCGGCTTTCGGAAAGTATTGTGACGCAGATTGCATTCATCCTATTTGCGACTTGGCTCGTGGATTGGCTGCCCACGGCGCCGTGCCTGTGGATCGTTGCCCCACCTACGGCCGCAAGCGGTGCGCTATTACAACTCCTGGGCCTGCTCTGCCGACGCGCCCTATTCGTGGCCGAGCTTACCATGGCGGGGCTGCGCTCCCTGCCAATGCAGTTGAAGCCGACGTTAGTGACCGAAGTTTCGACAATAACGCCGGCCCTCATCGGGGTCCTCCGCGCTTCGAACCGGCAGGGTACGTACGTGGCCGCTCGTGACAAAATGCTCGATCTTTTTTTGCGCAAAAGTCGTGTTCGCGAAGCAGCCGCTCCGCGATCCGGCGTTGGCGGGGTTCCCACTCGAGATCGCGCTGGCTCCAACGCGCGAATACGTCCCACTGATGGATTTGGCAGAAGCCGAGCGGGTGGCCGCTGAATTTCAACCGAAGCTGCTGATGTACCGTCTGGTGAACTACCGTAAAGTGACTACGCCGAGTTTTGATCTCGGTGAATTCACGGTCCCCACGCAGGAGCTCGCGCATAGCCTAGCGGCGTCCATCGTGGGCGACGACGAATTGCAATCACAGATTGTTCCCCTATTGAAACAGCGTGACCGCGAAATTCAGGTCGACCGCACCACCCTGCTTGAGTGCATCGTCCTCGAAGCACTCTTGGCTGCTTGCCACGATGCTCAGTCGGGCACTTTGCCTATGGCCGATCTGACCCAGAGTGTAAATACCATTTTGGTCGGGCGCGGCGAGGTCCTGCAGGTTTCACCGGAAATCGTCGGCTGGAAACTGAAAGCGCTCGGCCTCCGGACGGAATTCATCACCGACGGCAGGAGGGACCTGGCATTGCTCGACGAAACACGCGCAACGATTCACACCCTTGCCGAAGGGTACGGCGTGCGGACGTTGCAGCAAGGTCTCGTCACCAGCCTCTGCCCACACTGCGCGGCATTGGCACTGCCTTGGACGGAAGCAAGAGGCGAATCCTCAAGGCCTAGGAAAAAACCATCGTGAGGGTGGCTGTGCAATTCGTGGCGGTTTCTGTGCCAGTTGAGGTAATTGAGGTGTGGAGGTTTTTTCAGAATATCGGGAGGCCACTATGATCAATCGCCTGCATGCCGCTTCATATGAGCGCGGCCGCCGCTTGGTTGCCGCCGGATGTCCGCTCGATTACATGGAGAATCTTCCCCGCAATTTGGCCGCATTTCGGAAGCCTTTATACATCTGTCAGCTCGGCGGCTACATGGAGAGCCGCATACTTGATTTCGGTGGGGCCGGCGCTACCGTATATTTGATCGGCCTGGGTGTCGGTACCGATCTCCCGCGGGGAATCCTCATCTCGGAGTGGACCTTCGTTGCACCCTGGGGGCATCACATTAGCTGGGACTACGACCCCCGCGAGATCGTCCCCGCATCGAAGCACGATCTTTATGCAAGCGTTTTCGACTCCCGCCTATCGGCGGTGCTGAACGACCGACGCCTCCTGGCACGGGGCCGCCCCGTCGAGGGGCTCCTGTGTGGATGGGCCTTTCAATCGATCCCAGCATCATTTGCAAGCGGTGAGACCGTGGGCGCGCAGTTCAGCTTGACCGCCGACACTGGATACACCGTTGCGCTGCGCATCGAGCTCGCCATCGATCGCAGCGTCGCGCTCACCCGAAAGGCACGCACGACGAGGCGCGAAGGCCGGCTCTTCGACAAGCCGGACTTCGTTGACCGAGCATCTCAAATACCGGCAGAGCAGCAGATGCGCCGCGCGTCACAAGCCGTGGCCGCGAATTCGGCGGCAGCCCGCGCAGGAGGGCGCAAAGTCGCTGATGTGGTCGGTCAGTACGCACGTGTGACAGCTGCATACACCAGTTGGCTGGCGAAACGGCTAGAACACGGAAGGCTGGGATGGCTGGGCGCGAATGCTCGAAGAGTTGGACGGCGGCCACGCGCCAGCCGAAAATTACGGAACGATCCCAGCGAAAAATCTTGCCGGACAATCGACGGAGGTGTACTTCGATGATGACTGAGGAGAACCCGGGGGAACTGATCCTGGCCCGTTGGGGAATGGCGCGTGATCTAACCTATCGGGGCCTTGCGGAATAAAATTATCTTATATGTTTTATATACTTATAGTAATAAGAGCGGAAACCGATGGGCTCGGTACTCGTGACAAGAAACCGGAAATTACAAAACGAACTAAGCCAACCTATTGAGCAGAAAAGGCTTGGCAATTTCAGGGGAGCTTCAGAATTGAGCTATTTTGGTCAATTCCGGGGCGAGCCCGATTGAGAAACACAGAACCTCCAGATCCTGAGGAAGATTTTCATTCTCTCGCCAAAAAATAGCACGCCCCGGCAGCGGCGATTATTCTAGCGCAGAAGCAACTTCCAGAATTAGAGGAACTCAACGGAAACTCACCCCGGGCCAATCGCTCGACGAAGAAGCGTGGTTGCCATCGCGGGGTGCCCAACGTAGGATGCGAAGGCGATGGCTGGCCCTTCGAGCGCGCCTCTACTGCAGAAGCTCGTGCTTTCCTGTTTTTTTCTCTCCGGTGTTGCCGGCCTGATCTACCAAGTGGCCTGGGCCAAAGCGCTTGGGATTGTCTTCGGTAGCACAGTGTACGCGGTTACGACGGTGCTGGCTGTGTTCATGGGAGGCCTAGCCCTCGGGAGCGACTGGCTCGGTCGCTGGAGCGAGACCTGGGTTGATCCGATAGCACTATATGGGCGAATAGAACTAGGGATTGCAGCACTCGGCGGGCTCTCGCTCCTCGGACTCGCCGCGGTCCGCATCCTCTACCTGCGCGTCTTTCCTGCTATTGAAGACTGGATGCTGGCTCGCGCGGCCTTGCGCTTCTCCGCTTCCGCTGCTGTTCTTTTTCCCGCTGCGTTCCTGATGGGAGGAACCTTCCCCGTATTGGTTGGCGGGCTGCGCGATGGCACCGGACGAATCGCGACGCGCGTCAGCCGGCTCTATTGGGTCAACACGTTGGGCGCGGTCACTGGGGCGGTAGTGGCCGGCTTCTTCTTGTTGCCTGGGCTCGGCCTGAAGCGAACCGTCCTCACCGCGGTGCTTTTGAATGCGCTCGCCGGAGTTATCGCGGTGCGTTTAGGCCGCGAACATCCGGAAGAAACGGTGAGTGATGCGGGGCGGGCGAAGCGGTCACAGCCGCTCGCGCCGCGCGAGTTCCTGCTCGCGGCGTTCGCGGTCGTTGGCGCCACCGCCATGGCGTATGAAGTCTCCTGGACGCGCCTGCTTTCGACAATGTTTGGCAGCTCCACCTATGCTTTCACCGTGATGCTCGCCACCTTTCTAGCCGGCATTGCGCTCGGCAGCGTTGCTTTCGAGTTTTGGGCGCGGCGAGGACACGGGGCCACGCTCGGGAGCTTCGCGGCGACCCAAACCCTCACCGCCGCCGCAGCGCTCGTTTTTCTGGTTTCGCTTCCGCGGTTTCCCGAAGTAATTTCGGGTGTTCTGCGCTCAACACATCCATCTTTCCACGGCCTGATTCTGGCCCAATGCTTTACAAGCGCATTCGCAATGATTCCAGCCGCGTTTGTGTTTGGTTTCAATTTTCCGTTGGTTACAGCGCTGGTTGCGGGCTCTCGCGAAGCGGCGCTCGGGGAATCGGCGGCCGTAGGGCGCGCTTACGCCGCCAATACTTTTGGGGCGATCGCCGGCGCGATGATGGCGGGCTTTTGGCTGCTGCCTCAAATCGGGGCCTTTCGCCTGGCGGCGCTCACCGCGGCAGTGAACTTAGTTCTCGCTGTCGTGCTTTCATTCCGAAGCAACAAACGATTAGCGCTTGCGCTGGCAATCAATTTTGCTCTCGCCGCGGGGATGGTCTTTGTTGTCGTCTCCGGGGCGTTTTATGACCGCGCCCTGGCCACATTCGGCGCGGAGCTGTACTCGTTTATGCACACGAAAGCGCTGACCATCGCGGAGATGGCAAACACGCTGGACGTGCCGTTTGCGGCTGATGGACCAAATTCGACGGTGGCCGTTCTCCGCGCGGAGAATTATCTAGCGCTGCGCATCGATGGCAAGGTAGACGCTTCGAACCTCGACACGCGGACGCAGCTCTTGCTTGGTCATCTGGGGCCGTTCTTCCATGGGCGGCCACGCCGAGCCCTGGTGATCGGGTTCGGCAGCGGCATGACGCTCGCGGCCATGGCGCGGTATCCCGAATTCGAGCGGCTCGAGTGTGTTGAAATCGAGCCTGCCGTGGTTCGGGCGGCGCCCTATTTCGAGTCGCTGAACCAGGGAGTGCTGCGTGACGCTCGCGTTCACATCATCGTCGATGACGCGCGAAATTACCTCACGACCACCCGCGAACGCTATGACGTCATTTCTTCCGAGCCTTCGAATCCCTGGGTAGCGGGAGTGGCGGCGCTCTATACGGAGGAGTTCTATCGCACGGCGGCTGCGCGTTTGCATCCCGGAGGCCTTTTCATCCAGTGGTTGCACGCCTATTCGATGTACCCGGAAGATCTGAAAATGATCTTCAGCACCTTCGCGTCGCAATTTCCACGGACGAGCCTGTGGCGGGCGCAGACGTCGGACTTTCTGCTTCTGGGGCAGATTGATTCCTCACCACTCACTCTCGATCGCCTGCGCGATTTGTGGACCCGGCCCGAACTTCAGTCCGATTTTCGGGAGCTCGGATTGCGCCATCCGGAAGGATTGCTGGCCTACCACCGTCTGGATGACGCCGATCTTCGGAGGCTGGCGCAGGGCGGTCTGCGGAACACCGATGATCGAACGCGGCTTGAATACGACGCGCCACGTGGGCTGTATGCCGAAGACATCATCGACAAAAACCTTGCCTGGGTCTGGAGCAATCGTTCCAGCCTTCTACCGCGCGACGTCGCCTTCGGTGACGAAGGCACCGCGCTTCTCGGTATGACGGAAACTTCGCTTGCTCTCGACGATTTGGAACGGGCGGACACGTTTCTGCAACGACTGGAGCAAGCGCATCCGTCAGCGCCGTCGGCGCTGCTGCGAGGAGAACTTCAGCTCAAAAAATCTCAGTTCGAGCCGGCGAAGTCCTCCTTCCAGTCCGCGCTCCAGATGACTCCTGGCAATGCAGAAGCGCAAGCGGGATTGGGAATGGCACGGCTCGAGTCAGGTGATCCGAGTGGGGCGGAAGCGTCGTTTCAGGCGGCGCTGAGGCAGGAACCGAGACAACCGCGCGCGCTGGAAGGGATGGTGTTGGTTCAGGTAGCTGCGCAAAACTGGGGCGAGGCCGCTCGCTGGCAGCATGAGCGCCTCTCGGCAGATCCCGGTCCGGGCTGCAAAGAATACGTGAGGCTCGCTCGCTACGAACTCCGCGCCGGCGATCTTTCCCAAGGAGAAAAGTACCTTGCTCAGACCTTGGACCGCGACCCCTACTGCAACGCGGCACATCGCACGCTGGCCGAGCTCGCCATCAATCGCAGGGATTGGACAGAGGCAAAGGCCCACCTCGAATCCATCGTGCGGTACGCACCGGAACAAGATCCGGCTGTGTATGGCGCTCTCGCGGGAGCGGATCGCGCACTTGGTGACGATGCGGCGGCGCGGGAGGCCCTCGGGAAGGGTCTGCGCATTTTCCCGGATGATCCGAACCTCAAGCAGCTTGCACCACGCCAGTGACGCGGAGGAGGATGTAGCCCTCATCCCAAAATCCTAGCAGATGTATGTTCTGCTTCATTTCCGTGACGGTACAACCTCGTCATAAACTGGAGAGGACCTCATCGAACCCTCCACTGCGGAAGGGTCGAACTTTCGGCACTACTTCTTGGGCACCAATCAAGTACTGCCAAACCCATAACGCAAAACGAACTGACGAAACGTATTGAGCAGAAAAGGCTTGGCAAATTTCGGGGACCTGCAAAATTGACCTATTTTGGGCGATTCCGGGGCGGGTTCGATTTAGAAAATCGAACCTCCATCTTCATAGCGCGCCCATCCCGAAAAGAACGGTCCGGACCGTTTGGAATAGAATCCAGAGATCGAGGCTCAGCGACTTGTTCTTGATGTAGAAGAGATCATACTTCAGTTTTTCTTTGGCATCCTTGACCGAGTTTCCATACTTGTAGCGGATCTGGGCCCAACCGGTGATCCCGGGGCGGACCACGTGTCGCAGGTGGTAGTAAGGAATCTCCTGGCTCAGTTGCGCGATAAACTCAGGCCGCTCGGGGCGAGGTCCCACGAAAGCCATGTCCCCTCTGATCACGTTCCACAGTTGCGGGATTTCGTCCAGTCGAGTCAAACGGAGGATGCGCCCGACTCGCGTCACACGCGGATCGTTGTCGAGCGCCCAGGTAGGGCCGCTGTCCGCTTCCGCGTCAGGCCGCATCGTGCGGAACTTGTAGCAGTTAAAGACTTCGTCCCGAAGTCCCACGCGTTTCTGACGGTAGAGTACCGGACCGGGCGAGCTCAGCTTGATCAAAATCACGATGATCGGAATCAGCGGCAGGGTCAAGATCGAAAGGCACAGCGCCAAAACCGTGGAGACAAGGTCCCGCACCAGCCAATGCCACCCCGTGAGGCGGAAGCCGTCTCCAAAGATCATCCAGCTTGGATGGAGTTCATCGACTTCGATCTGGCCGGATACCTTCTCGAGCAACGATGTTCCATCCTCGATTTGGATGCCACTTAGACGGAGTTCCAAGAGCTCATTGACGGGCAGCCTGGACCTTCGATCGGTCAGGGCGACGATAACGCGGTCGACCGCGCGCTTTTTCCCCAAGTCCTGAAGGATCTTACCCAGCGACTCGCGGGTAAGGCTGTTGTTGCCGGTTTCACGCGCCCACCCCGCTACATCCATCCCGAGCTCCTCGCGTGTTCGAATGGCTGTCGCGATCCGCTTTGCCCGCTCTCCGTTCCCGAGAAGATAGACCCGTTCGCGAAGTGCGGGAAGGAGAATCAAGTGCCCATAGGCCCAGCGCCAAAACATCCAAGCTAGCGCCAAGATGCACAGGCCGATGAGAAAGACGTTGCGCCCGAGCAGCAGGTTCGGAAACATGTACGTGAGTCCGGCAAGGAGGAAGGCAAGCGTTCCGACAAGTGTGAGGATGCGCAAATAAGCTTCGCCTGGGGAGCCCAGCTGGTGCAGATCGTACATTTCCATGTAATGCGAAGAAACCAGGACCAGCATTGTAATTCCCAGTATCTTCCACAGCCCATGTTGGTCGCTGAAGATCAGAGCGCTGTGGTCCCCAAAGCGAATCAACACAGCCAAAACGAAGGACATGGAGATGATCGCTGCTTCTCCTCCTAACAGCACGATCATCCGGCTGGGGATGTACAGATTGAAGACGCGAATCACCGAGAGCTACTCCTTCCTGTTCCCGTTTCCCTGGTAGTAGTATTGATAGGCGTTGTAAGACGTGCGCTTCTCGACGCGGTTCAGGACGACCCCGATAAGGTTCTTATTTTGAAATTCCTGGCAAGACTTTTGAGCAAGGTCGTACGCGGTAGAAGCGGCGCGCACCACGACTAAGACACCGTCGCACAAGTCTGCGAGCAGCAGCGAGTCGGACACCGGCCCGATCGGCGGCGAATCCACGATCACCCAGTCGAATAAAGGCGTCACACGATCGAGCAAAACCTTCAGTCGTCCATTCGCAAGCAGTTCGCTTGGATTCGGAACCAGACTGCCGCTCGGGATGAAACAGAGAGTTTCACGCAGGCCTCGTTGAATGATGGCCGTCTCTGCTGCTTGTCCCTTCAGATAGTCTGTGATACCTGGCGAGGATGGTGCGCCCAGTGTCAGGTGGAGGCGAGGATTACGAAGGTCGGCATCGATCAGCAATACCCTCTTTTCCTGCTGGCGCACTACGGTCTGGGCAAGATTACTGGCGATAAAGGTTTTGCCTTCGGCGGCCAGAGCACTTGTTATTAGCAAGGTGCGCAGAGGCTGCTTATCACGGATTTGATAAAGCCGCGAACGAAGTGTCCGGAACTGCTCGGTGGCCGCCGCAGGAACATCGGGATGAGCGAAGACGCTTGTGCCTGCGTCCAGAAGCCAACCAGGCTGGGAGCAGCGTTTCCACAAGTCATCAAAACGAAGGAATTCTTCCGACGCTGGCTGAGCTCGCAGTGCTGGGGAAACCGACCCCTCGTGCTTGGCAACGGGGCTGACCGGAGGAGGAACTGGGGGCTTTGCCACCGCCAGTGGCGCCGCCGGCGTAGCGGCAAGGGCGGAAGCCCGCTCCTGTTCGGCTTTTTTCAGCGCTTCGTGAATCCGACTCATGGTTTCCTTTCAGCTGAAGGACTGGATAACTCGGTGTCGTGGTTCAGTTTCTCCAAGAGGGTGTTCAGATTGCGGATGAAGGCTTCGACAAGTTCGGCCTGATTTCCGCGGCTCTCGGAGACTGGAGCAGCAATCGGGCTTATCTTGTCCAGTTGGAACTCCCGCGCGACGTCTTCGACCAAACGCTTGGGGACGGGCCGCACCTGATCCACATAAGCGCTGATCAAGGAATGCTCGCACAGTAAGTTCGCGACGCGAGGAATGCCAACGGAATATTTATAGATCGATTCGATTGCTTCCGGCGAGAAGACCGATTTGCCATTAGCTCCCGCGATGCGAAGCCGCTCGGCGATATATCCTGTCATGTCCTGTGGGGTCAACGGACTGGTCTTGCAGTGCATGGTGATGCGCTGGCGGAGCTGACGCAGCTGCGGTTGTCTCAGCTTCTGCTCGAGTTCGGGCTGTCCGGACAGCACGATCTGGAGCAATTTCTCGTTGGCAGTCTCGAGATTGGTAAGCAGTCGGATTTCCTCGAGCACCTGCAACGACAGGTTTTGCGCCTCGTCCACAACCAACACTGAGGTCTTGCCGGCTCGGAAACGCTCAAGTAGCCATTGATTCAGACGCATCAGTTGATGGCTCTTCGAACGCGACTCGCAGGGAATGCCAAAGTCAGCCAGGATAAAATCGAAGAGTTGGCTTACATCGAGCTGAGAGTTGAAGATGAACGCGGTAGCAACGCCTTGTTCGTTCAACCAGTCCAGCAGGCGGTTAAGGAGTGTCGTTTTTCCGGTCCCGACCTCACCGGTGAGCAGGATGAAACCTTTCCTGCTCTGAATTCCGTAAGTTAGCCCGGCCATCGCCTCCTGTATATCCTGCGTCAGGAACAGGTAGCGTGGATCTGGGTTGGCATTGAACGGATTTTCTCGCAAACCGAAAAAGCTCTTATACATAGCGAAACCTCAGGACCTCACGCTGAGCCGGTTCTCGACTGAAGCAGTTTTCGCACCAAACCCATTCCCAGAATTCCGAGATGTCGGTAGCTTCACCGACGGCACCAGGGCCAGCGTTGGCACCTTAAGAAAAACCTCGACATCACCCTCGGTCCGGAGGGTGGTGTCGATCCACTCGAGAACGAACGCCAGACCAAGCCCCAGCGCCAATCCGACTCCAAGGCCTTCCAAGGCAAAGAGACGTGGGTCCGGGAACGAAGGCTCCCGCGGCAAACTCGCCGAGTCCAGCGCACTGAATTGTTCGCCTTCTTGGCGTTGCTCCAAGTCGTGCGTCATGGCGTACTGACTGCGTTTCCTGAGCAGATCGTTATAGAATTCGAGGGCTGTCTCATGGTCGCGGGTGACCTGCTTGTATTCCTGTTCGACAGTCGGACTCAATTGCACGCGACCTTGATAAAGCTTGATCCGCTGCTCGAGGTCCTGTTCCTGCTTATTTCCCTGGCGAATGGATTGGTCCAGTTGGCGTAACTGGAGCCGCAGCTGCTGTATCTCCGGAGGCTCGGCAATCGACACCAGCTCTTTCTTCTCGTCGGGTTCGGACGCAACATGCTCCTCAGGCTCAGCCATCTTCTTCTCGTTCTCGTTGGCCCCCGCCACCTTCTTTTCATTGGCCTCGGCAATCTTCTTTTTGAGTTGCGCGATGTCATTCTTCATCTTGATCACGTCCGGGTGATCGTCGGTGTAACGAGCCTGCAGGGTCACTAGCTCGTCTTGCAAATCGGCCAATTGCCTTTCGAGCGTCAGCGGATGGCGCCCTAACTGCGAATTCTGCAATGCAGCCACGTGTTGTGAGAGCATCGATTCCGTGAAGGCTTTGTCTTGTTGCGCCCGACCTAGTGACTGCGTCGTCGCCTGCAGCTGTGTATTCAATTCTGTCAAGATGTTCCAATTGGCCTGAGCATCCTCTGGTAGGCCGCCGATGTAATGGCCCTTGAAGGCCGCCAGCTTGCTCTCCTGTTCATCGAGCTTGGCCTTGGCCTCCTCGATCTCTTTGGAAAGGAATTGAGTCGTGTCTTCGGTTCGCTCCTGGTGAGCACGCAGGTTCTCCTGCATGAACATGGAAGTGACTTCAGAGCAGATCTGCTGGGCAACCCGGGGGTCGCTGTCCGTGGCTTTCACGATGAAGCCGGAAAGAACGCTGGGGTTTTCGGGGTGAGGCAACTCCGGAGTCACTTCGATCGCCTTTCGCAGGCGGTTGTCAAGATCTTCCATTGGCACCTGACCTTGGTCCTTCGCGTAAAGTCCGAATTTTTTGATCATCGGCTCGAGTCGCGAAGCGCTCAGGATCTGGCGCTCCATCGCTACCAACCGTTGATCAAGGTCCTGGGTGACAACCTGCCTCACGACGTTTTCCGGCACGGCTGGTTGTGTTATCAGCACCATCGTTTGTGAGGTATATTGCTTTGGCAGGGCCAAAGAAATCAGATACGCGACGATAGGACCGACGATCGTCGGAATAATCAGAATCCAACGGCGCCGACGAAGGATTGAGAGGTAATCATCTAGGAAAAATTGCCGGTGTCCAAGCATCTCGCTTTCAATCTCCTTTGTCTTACTACTGCTACTCGAGTGAGATCGGGTTGGGATGCCATTCAAACCCGACCGCAACCTGGTGGCCGACCAAACTCGTCCCGCAGCTCGTTCCCGGGCATACCGCGGTATTCGAGGTCTGATATCGAGGCCAGTAATTCACGAAGAAGTTCGCATTGCGTCCGATCGCCCGGATGAGTTGGACGCTGCCAAACACGGAATCTACCGTCGCATTCGCCGGCGCCGTCAAAGAAGAAGTCAAATTATTACGATTCCGAGCGTAACCGCCCTCGAAGCTCACCGACCACATGCGGGAGAGTTGGCGACTCGCGACGGCGCTCACTTGATCTGTTGTTGAACCGAGGAACAGGCCGCTGCCCGCAGTCACGCCGTGGTCGTAGGAAAGCTCGAGGCTGGTCCGCGCAAGCTGGTATTGCAAAGACGAGTCCACGCTCCAGGAAACGTAAGTAGTAGAGCCGAGAGTGGGACTCTGCGTGAGGGTGGCTTCTGGGCCCCCGGCCAGCCGCAACGCCAAGCGTTGCGCGATCCGGTGACCGTAGGCGAGCTGCGCCGTATGATCGTGGATGGATTGGCTCGATCCCTGGAATCGAATCGCCCCAAAACGATAGAGCACCGATATGGTATCCCGGTGTGAGAGTGCGTAGTTATAACCGACCTGAGCCTGGGTCGTGCCGCTATCCACTAAGCCTGGGCCGAAGAAATGCAGGAAATCGTAAGAGCCCACAAGCGTGTACGAACTTCGAGGGCTCGACTGATAATCGACTTCAACAACGGATGTATTCAATAAGCGTGGTCCTCGGGACGTAAACAGGCTCTGCCCCCCGAGGAAAGTGGGACTCAAGTTCGTAATCGCGGCACTGCCTCCCAGGTCCGGCGAATTGGCACCCCCAAGCAGGGACTCTGACATATAGCTCAACTGGTCGGTGAACACTCCCGACCAACGGGCCCGCAACCATCTCTCCGCTGCTCCGAACGTGTGAGTCGTCGAACTAAACTGATCTCCCGCATTCGAGAAGGATCTCCCCCCGAGATAGTTCAAGTTGAATTGCGAATGAGGGCTGAGTTTTTGCAGCGTCAGGCCGCCGAGAATGGAAGTGATCGAGGTAATATTGTTTCCTCCAGACCCGGCGGTGTTGGCGGCATTGCTATCCACCTGGCTGTAAATCTCGATTTGCGGAAACAAAAAACTGCGCCGCGACCCGGGCTCGAGCGATGGACTTTGCGCGCCGGATAGAGATACGTTCTCTGCACTCGGAGTCACCACGGCGGGAACCGGATTCGCATCGGAGTTCCCAGCGGGCTTGCCACTGTTCTGCGCGGGAACAGGCGGCACAGGCTGGGCGGCTGGACCGGACTGTGAACCCGACTGCGAACTCGAATCTTGAGCCCAGGTCGGCAGCGCGAAGATGAAGACCATCAGCGCTATCCAGGGATATGTGTGGGTTACTCGCATAGATATCCTTTAAGGCACGACGATCGTGTCGCCGGCTTTGAGCACGAGGTTCTGCTCCGGTCGAACACCTGAGATTACCTCTTTGTAATTGAAAGGATACTTCGTTTCTTTTCCGTTTTCGTTCCGCAGTAGATAAATCTTCTTTCCATTAGCGAATTGGGCCAGTCCCCCGGCGATCGAAATTGCCTGCAACATGGTCATTCCCGGAAGCATCGGGTAGGCGCCTGGCCGGCCAATTTCGCCGATCAGGTAGACACGCTGAGAATTGATCGCAGTGACGATCACCGTCACCTGCGGCTCCGCAAGGAATTTCTTTAACTTCTCGGTAATGGATTGCGAGAGCTGTATCGGGGTAAGGCCTGCCGCCTGCACGTCCCTTAACAGCGGTAACGAGATCTTGCCGTCGGGGCGCACTGGCACGGATCGGCTGATCTCGGCTTCTTTCCACACGTCGATGTTTAACACGTCCTCCGGACCAATCACATAATTTGGATCGAGAGTCGCCGCAGCCGATTGACTGGCCCCAGTCGTCGGCGGTCTTTGCTGAGCCTGCCCCTGCCCAAATGTCGGAAGGGCCAGCGCCGTCAGAGCCAGCAACCCGGCAAACATCGCCCAAATTCTTTGCCTCATTGTGCCCTCGCTCCTTCGCAATAGAACTCCGGACCTACGTTGCTTCCGGTTCCTCCGTTCCGATCTGTCTCAGTTTGAGGAGCAGCGACTTGTAGCTGATCTGAAGCTGCTGCGCGGCGCGCTTCCGATTCCACCGCGTCCGCGCCAGCGCCTCCAGGATCAGTTCGCGTTCGGCCTGACGTGATGCCGCCCGGGCCGCAGCTTTTAAAGAGCACTCTTTCGATTCCTGGTCTTTCGGCCACGGCCTCGGTGGCGCAGAGGCAAGATCCGCGAGCGCAATCTGTTCGTCACCGACTGCCACAATCTTCCTCACGGTGTTCTCGAGCTCGCGAATATTCCCCGGCCAAGAATGCTCCAGCAACAAGTTCATGGCGTGCTCGGTTAGCGTCGGACGGGAACGCCCGAGCATTGCCGCATATTTTGCGAGGAAGAGATCAGTCAAGGCTGGAATATCTTCCTTTCGTTGGCGCAGCGGCGGCACGCGCAACGAAAATCCGTTAATGCGGTAGTAAAGCTCGCTCCGAAAACGTCCCTTTTTGACCTCTTCTTCCAGATTGCGACTCGTCGCCGAAATTACGCGAGCTCGCAAAGTCCTGGCACGGGGCATCGCGTCACCGTCCGGGAGTATCGAAAGCAAGTGGCGCTGTGACGCCGCGTCCAGGTCGCTAACTTCATCGAAGAAGATCGTGCCCGCTGCCGCTCCTTCGTTCTCATTGGGTTGGCCGTCGCGCAGCAGCGCGTCTGGGACGGACTCGGGCCTCATCGAGGCGCAGTTAATTTTGACGAGGGGCTGGGCGTGCTGGACGGATGCTCGATGGATGTAGAGGGCCAGCACCTCCTTACCTGTGCCCCCTTCTCCTAGCAGGAGAATAGGAATGTCTGTGCGTGCTATTTCTGCTATCATCCGATTAAGAGCTTGAGCGGCCAGACTTTGACCTGGAAATCCCTGGGCGTCATTCCAGTTTCCATTTTTTGGAACATTCGTGTTTGCCGTCTTTGCCTGTATCGACATCGCTGAATGTGCGCGGTGAGCTCTTTCTGAGCTGGCTAACGGTTGCGGAGCACGCTCCTTGCCAGTGTGCGTTTCAAGCGGTTGCAACGCCAGGTAAAAGCTAAGCTATAGAAAATAACGGGCATACCTCTAATGCAGACCACCAGGCCCTCTATCCATCCTGGTTGCCGAGGGAGTCTGGCTTCCACGAAGTGGTAGTTTCTTGCCTCAGCTTTGCCGTTTTTATAGCCCTCAAGTACCGAGCGACCTCATCGCCCGTCATTTTCAACCTACTGGCCTTCATCGCACAGGGTTGACAAGGGCAGTTGCGCGGGCGTGTTAAGTCGAGTAGTCTTAGATAGTTGTCGAAATTCAAATCAGTCTCATGCCAGAAAAGGCAGTTCTCGACGCTCCGGAACCAGCAGCCGACAGATTTCACGGCTGGGTGCAGCTGCTCTTGCTGGCGATATTCATAGGCATGTTGTATTTTCGCATCGTTGAGCAGTTAATACTTCAGTGGTGGAATGACCCAAACTATTCCCACGGGTTTTTGATCCCGCTCTTTTCTGCATTCGTCCTTTGGAAGCAGCGGGGACGCTTGACCTCTATCCCGGCCAAAACATCCTGGTGGGGCTTGGCAATCGTTTCTTCTGCGCTCCTGATCCTGATCGCTGGAAATCTGGGAGCCGAACTATTCATCTCAAGGTCCTCACTTCTGATTCTTTTTGCCGGTCTCTTCATTTACTTTCGAGGATGGGCACAATTTCGCGTTGCTCTCTTTGCTTGGTGCGTTCTGTTTTTGATGATTCCACTTCCAGCGATTATCTTCAATGCAGTCGCGCTTCCGCTCCAGTTCCTGGCGTCGCGGATTGCGAGTGACTTGCTGGGTGCAGTCGGGGTGCCGGTGTTACGAGATGGAAATACGATTCAACTCCCCTCCATGACTCTCGAAGTGGTTGACGCCTGCAGCGGGATCCGCTCTCTGGTATCTCTGCTCGCGATCGCAGTAATGTATGGATATTTCGCGGAATCGAGCACCGTGCGCCGCTCGATTCTCGTCCTGTTCGCGATTCCGATCGCGGTTCTCGCGAACGGAGTGCGGATAATGGGGACTGGCCTCTTGGGTCAGTATTGGAGCCCCGAAAAGGCCCAGGGGTTTTTCCATGCGTTCTCGGGTTGGGTGATCTTTGTGCTCGCAATCGCGATGCTGTTTCTCGTGAGTTCGGCAATATCCTGGCCGATAGATTTCCGAAAATTCTGGCGTTTGAGACGGGCATCGTGAGCTCTTGGCTGCGCTTTCTTCCAGTAGCCACACTGCTGGCCTGCTGTGCGCTTCTCTTGCACGAGCGCGGCCATAAGGAGACTTTGCCGATACGGGAAAGTTTAGCTTCATTTCCCGTAAAAATCGGGGACTGGACGGGCATCGATCAGCCAATTGACGCCGAGGCGCGGCGGGTTTTGGGTCCTGGGGACTTTCTGGATCGAAGCTTCCGACAGCCGAGTGCAGAACCGCCCGTCGATTTGTTCGTTGCCTATTACGCCAGCCAGCGCACCGGTGACATAATTCATTCACCGAAGAATTGCCTGCCCGGGGCGGGATGGGCCCCGGTCGCGTGGAGTCGGTTGCAATTGAATGCTTCCAACGGCAAAGCGATCTGGGTCAATCGCTACATGATTGCAAAGCGGCTCGACCGGATGCTCGTTCTCTATTGGTATCAAGCTCATGATCGCGCGATCACAAGTGAGTACTGGGCCAAATTTTACCTCATACATGATGCGATTCAGCTAAACCGCACGGATGGTGGGCTTGTCCGAATCATTACCCCGATCGGCAATGATGAGACGGAAGAGAAAGCCCAGGAAAGATCCGCACGATTCGCTCGTCTCATTTTGCCGCTTCTCGATCGCTTTATTCCTCGCTGAGAAATTTCTCCGAGGGAACCCCAACTCTGGGCCGTCGGCCTAGTACGCTGCGGTGTAAGTTAAACTGAGGAAGCATTAAGGAGCCGGCTTGGGTGCAGCTGCCTTAATTTGCTCGCTTTGATCGGAGCGCCAGCGAAAGCGCGAGAAGGGTAGCTCCAAACATGAACAATATGGTCGGCTCAGAGGCAGCCACGAGGTATTGGTGCGCGGAATTGAGGCCGACGCGCGTCGATGTCGAAACGACGGTTTTTGCAGACTCCGGAAAATCTGACATACGATCGCCTGCCGGCCCTGCCGAATTCCGGGCGAGCTGGGGGAATACCGTTGTCGGGTTCGCACTTGGGGCCATCGATGGACGCGCTGTCTTTGCCGCGTCGGTGGTGTTCCGTCCCGAAAGCAAAAGAAAGGCGACAGCAACGAAAAGGGAAAGACCTACGAGGCGTTTTGCGACACGGGCCATTTGCGGACCTCTGGGAAAACCCAATGCTAGGTGAAGCAACTCGGCTTCCAAAGGCCGAGGGCTGGTAAACACCTTAGTTGCAATCTCCTAAGGGGCGTCGAAAGGTAACTCCTACGTCTTCTGAGGAAAAGCCTTGGCCAAGTGTTGCAAGATTCTTCTCCGCGGAGCATTTGGGGCCTCTTCGCGTCACCCGGTTTGGCGAAAGGAAGGATGGCACTGATAGGCTGGACCCGGTCGCGGGCCGCGTAGGACGAATGCCTGTAGGGGCGCTCTTCTTTTCGACAGTCAAAGCCCGCGCGCTGATCAGAGCAAACGAGATCGTCCGTGGGAAAGCAACAGTCTCCCTTGAGGCGAAGAAGTGCGTCTGTAACTAACTGAGAGAGAAGGAAGATTTGGTTTTCCACGCGTTGTACGATTTGCGAACCGTTCGATTCGAGTTTCCTAGTCTTGCCGGCAGCAGAACTTATCTTCATTTTCCCCAGAAATGCCAATCTGAAGGCAGCAGTAGAGGTACGATGATGCAAAGGAGTGCGGCAACCGGTTCATGAACCGCCTAGCAGATATACCAAAAGACGCTGCCGGGCGAAAGCACAGCTCAATGGCCATCTGGCCACTACCACGCAAAGAAGGCGCAGCACGGTTGCACTAAGGTCCTGGGAGTACCAAACTTAACCTGAATCCGGCGTGAGGAGGACGCTTAGAACTGCGCCAAACGTTGTTCCACAGCGGGCAAAACGGCTATTTTGCCGTTTACATCCAAACCTCACTAAAAGTGTGGTTTGGATGTAATGC
>JBARRP010000041.1:0-47250 GCA_049644285.1 Candidatus Acidiferrales bacterium
TAACCCGGCCATCGCAGGATTTTCGTGAAATCATTGTCTCGCATTCGGCAGAGTCTAGCCGAACTGGCTCGATCATTGAAAACCCCTATTTCAACGCATCTTTACGAATTCCTGCTCAGAGCCGAAAAAGGTATGGTCAACTGATCACGGAGCCGACATACATGAAACCAATCTCTCTAGCTGGGATTCTGTTGGTGGTTCTGGGTGCGCTGGCCCTCGCCTATCAGGGCATCACTTACACCCGTCAAGAAAAGGTCCTCGACATCGGACCGATTCATGCCACGAAAGAAACTCAGGAACGAATTCCTCTTCCTCCCGTACTCGGAGGGCTAGCGCTGGTTGGAGGGGTTGGTCTGCTTGTCGTCGGCGCGAAGCGAAAGACAGCAGAAGGCTTTGGATGGGGGCAGGTTTGAGAGAAGACTGCACCAAACGACCTCTCCCCGATTAAACGCGTGGTTTGAAGCATCCTAACAGGGGTTTCGGAGAGATCAAACTCCCGCAACCGCACTACTGAAATTCTGATCGTGGAGGTCGGCGATGTTACGTAAATTCACGCTGGGTGTTTTCATGGTGCTTTTTGCAGTTGCGCTGTTTGCAGCAAACAAAGAACAGAACCGCCTGGAAAATTGCGGCGTCGTGATGCAGGAAATCGTGAACGTGCCCGACAACATCCCGCAAGAGCTTCTGGAGAAAGCCGATTGCGTTATCGTTTTCCCATCTGTTATAAAGGCGGCGTTCGTCGTCGGCGGAAGCTACGGTCGCGGGGCGATGGTCTGCCGGTCGGGTAAGGAATTCAAGGGACCGTGGGGCGCTCCAGCAATGTATGCACTAGAAGGCGGGAGCGTTGGATTTCAAATCGGTGGAGAAGCCACCGATCTTATTCTCCTTGTCATGAATCAGAGGGGAGCGGATTCTATTCTCAGCAGCAAGGTCAAATTGGGTGCGGATGCCTCCGCCGCGGCAGGTCCCAAGGGGCGCGACGCTTCCGCAGACACCGACGCATACATGCGATCGGAGATTCTCAGCTACTCGCGTTCGCGCGGTCTTTTCGCCGGCATTTCCCTCGAGGGTTCTACGCTTCGCCCCGATGATGACGCCAGCGCAGACGTCTATGGCCGCAAACTGACGGCAAGAGAAATCGTAACGGGCGGAAACACCCGGACTCCTGCGTCAGGCCGTCACCTGGTTGCTGTTTTAGAGAAAAATGCACCGCGGAATGAATCAAAAGAATCCGCAAGAAGTAGGTAGCGCCGGCAAGGCCTCCGACATCGAGGTCGCATCAAGCAGCTCCGCGTGCAGATCGAGGAGACCACCTGGACTACGACAAGGAAGAGCTCCAGGAGCGCCGCGGTCGAGGAAGGCATTGTTCCCGGCGGCGTAGCTTTGCTGCGTTGCATCCCGGCGCTCGTGCCCCGCGTTCTGGGCGATCTGTCGCATGGGCTCTTCCAGCGCCCGCCTGACGACGATGTTTCAACGCCGATGGCCTCATCCCCGTGCACCCTGAGCTTATAGAGGGCGCCGGGTAAGTTCGGTCACAAGCAGTCGTACGTTGATGACGCCCTGCCTCAGCACATTTTGATCTATATCAAGCCGAGTGCCACTCCGGCGCAACACGACTATGCATATTCGTTCAACTTGAGGTGCATGGATAAGATCGGTGGTTGCCGCGATAACTTTGGTAACCCGTCTGCCGAGTCGATGGATAGCAAAGGCCACTCCTTCGCTTAATTGGCGAAGAGCGAGCTAAGGCAGCCGCCAGATTTCTCTGCTCAAACCACAATTCTTCCAGCCCTTGTTTGATCACGAGACAAACATCCACAGGGTGCCTCCGCTCGATTAACTGGGCAGATTAATGCTAGGGAATAATTCCAGATTCTGCTTGACAGGGAAAGTTAATTAACTTACTGTGGTTAAGTAACTAAGGGAGTGTTCAGATATTCTAAACCACATTCGGTTATCTGAATCCCCCTTGGCCAAGACAACCAAGGAGGTTGAGATGAACACCATTACACGTTGGGACCAGTCCCGCGGTTTAACATCGTTACAGGATCAGTTCAATCGTTTGCTAGAGGCCAACTTCACTCGCGACGGCTCGGGTCATGCCGACCTGGCAACCTGGGCGCCAGCTGTGGACATATACGAAACCGAGAACGAATTGGTCGTAAAGGCCGACCTGCCGGATCTCGAAGACAAGGACATTGACATACGCGTCGCAAACAATACGTTGACCATCCGCGGAGAGCGAAAGTTCGAGAAGGACGTCAACGAGGACCATTACCTCCGAATTGAACGCGCCTATGGTTCGTTCACGCGGAGCTTCTCCCTACCGAACACGGTCAGCTCCGAGAGCATCCGGGCCGAGTATCGCAATGGGGTCTTGACCTTGCATATGCCGAAGCGTGAGGAGTCTAAGCCGAAGCAGATAAAGATCAGCGTCTCAGCAAGCGGCAACTAATCCACATCTGATGTACGGGGGCGACCCTCCGGCGGCGTGCTGACAACCAAGGAGGTTGGCCATGATCGGACGCAGAGAACCATTGAGAGAAGAGATCGCTCGCGTAGCTTATGAACTGTATCTTCGACGCGGCGGTGAACACGGAAGGGATATCGAGGACTGGGTCAAAGCCGAAAAAGTGTTGAGCGACGAACCTGTCGCAGGACCAGCAAAAACGAGGGCCGCCACAAGCAGGTCGTAACCAATCTAATTGACGCGACGTGCATGAGTAAAGCCTAGAACGGACAGATCTTTTCGCTAAGAGGGGGCGGGCCAGTCCGCCCCTTCATTTGTCCGGCGATGGAGAAACAAGGTTACAAATGGTCAGGGAAATCATGCGGTGGGTTGCCATTACAGCGTTGCTCCTGCCGGTAGCATGGCGCCCCTCCGCAAATGGCCAAATGCTGCTGCGTTTTTTGGTTTGTGCGGGTGCCGTCATGGTGGTCCTGGCTTTATTTTCTCTCAAGCGTAGATTCGAGATTCATTACGCCCTCGATAACAGACCTGTGAGCGTGGTGGTCCTGCGCGCCACTGAAAACGCACCGGAGACGCTAATGCCAGACACAATCAACACGGGAACCATGCCGATCGAGGGAGGCGCGCTCTTGCCGGAGTCCTTGCAATTTGAAAGCGAGCCCTGGACCTTTTTCTACAGGGCTGGTGAAGTCATTCGAGAATTGCGGAAGGCGTCTGGAAAACAAAGCAAGTACGGGAGCGAAGGCAACATGGTTACGATCACGCCGCTGAGTGTGGCAACGATTTTGAATGGTTAGGAATTCGAAGGAGACATTCCCATGAAAATGATGCGCAGTGTGTTCATTCCCCTCGTTATGACCCTGCTCTTCGCCCCTTTGATTCACGCGCAGGATCTTTCCAGGTATCGGAAATTTTCGCTCGGAACGAGTTTAGCAGACCTCTCGAAGCAGGTCGGCCCTTACTCGCACGAAACGACTCTGGCTCACCAGCGCCCCGCGGTCATTCAAGAGGTGACGTTTTGGCCGCTGAGCCCTTCTCGCTCTGCGGTCGGATTGGAGCCGGTTTCGCAGATTTTGTTCAGCTTCTACAATCGAGAGCTCTACAGGATTTTGGTGACTTATGATGGGGACGCCATACAAGGCCTGACGGACGATGACATGGTAAAAGCCATCTCCGCTCGATACGGAACTGCAACAAGGTATTATCCCGAGATCAACTTCCCAACAAATGATGTGTATGCGCCGACACACGAGGTGATCGCTCGCTGGCAGGACTCGCAATCCTCTGTGAACCTCTTCCGTTCGTCCCTCTCGGATAGCTTTGAGCTCCTCATATTTTCGAAACAGGTAAATGCTCAAGCCGAGAATGCGATTGCTGAATCGGTGAAGCTCGACTTGAAGGAAGGTCCCCAGATGGAATTCGATCGCCAGCAAAAGGAAGCCAACGACCTGGAAGTGGCGCGACAGAAGAACATAAAGACGTTTCGCCCTTAATGAGGTTTGCCAATGCTTACGAAAACCGCAGCACTGACCGATGAGGGTCTGGCACAAGAGGCGATCCCGACTGGAGACGCTCCGTAAACCCATCCGGAACGCAAACGACGCGCTTCGCTTGCCACGGCCATCCGCCGCACGACAGTTCTGATCCTGGTTGGAATCGCGGCCATACTCTTGGTCGCCTTGGTCTTCGTCGTACGCGCCCTAATCAGCCTGGATCGCTACCCGGCCCGTGGTTATCTCCTACCTCTAAGAGAAGACTGGAGAGCAGGTCGAAATCAGACGCCTGGCGCTCAGGTTCTTTCCCAAGGCATCATTCTAATGACATGAAAACAAAATACTAAGATAGTGGAGGCGGGGGGAGTCGAACCCCCGTCCGAGAAGCCTTGCAACCAGAAGACTACATGCGTAGCCCATTCGCTTTGCGGCTTGCCGTGAGGCAAACCGCGGATTCGCCGGCCGCGGTTAGAGTGGGCAAGAAACGTGACCGGCTAGCCCGGTGATCTCGCCGACGCGTTACGGGCCGAAACGCGCCAGCCAGCCCGCTGTATGACGCCTCGTCTCAAGCGCGCAGGCGACGCTCGAGGAGACGCGCTACTTAGTTTTTAATTAAGCAGCGAGAGCCAACTGCGTATTGGCAGTTGTAAGTTTCCACCCGATTGCGGGCAGGTGGCGCCCGGCATGCCTTCTGGCCGCGACAACTTCCGTCGAAACCGTGTCGCCCCCAGCGAATCTATGATAGCACCGTTGGATACAGCGGTCAGCTTTCAGCGCTTAGCTTGGTCAGCTCTGGACAAGCGAACCGCCGGTGCGACCTGAGACGCAGGGGCGCAGATGAGGAACAAGGCGGCGGATTGTCAGTTGACACTGCGGGAGGCGGTTTCCATAATCGTTTGGGGAAATTTCTCGGTGAAAAAGACCACCAAAGCGCCGGAAAAGCCGCAGGAACGCGCGCTCGAAGAAGCGGTTTCGCGGGCTTTGCGCGATAACCTGATCCCGCTGCAGCGCACGGTCGAGGATTTGCAGCACGCCTATTCCGATCTGGTGGCGGCGTGCTCCTCGAGCCGTCCGACGAATGCGCTGCCGGCGATGGTGCGAGCGCAATCGGCCTCGGCATCGCTCTCCGCGGCGCTGGCGGTGCTGTCTAACTTCGTTACGATCGCGCTGCAGCCGCGCGAGCGCGCCGCCGGCGCTTCGGAACGAGAAGCAGCCGCGGAAATGGCGTCGGCAGTGGAAGCTGCGGAGCCTGATGCTCCAGCGGAGGCGGCCACGCCGGCGGCCGCGCTTGCTGCTGAAGCGGAAATCGAATCCGAATGGGCGCGTGAGGAAACGGATACAATTGTTGCTCCGGCGCCGGTTGTGGAAGTGCCTGTTGCGGTGGAGGAGGGGGCGCCGGCAACGGTTGAGTCTCCTGCGGAAGCGGTGCCGGTTTTCGATGTGGCGAGTCTGCCCTCGGACCAGCAGGAACTGCATCGTCGCGCCAACCGGGTAGCCAAGGTAGCCATGCAAGACATCAAACTGCTCAGGCCCAAGGATGTTCGCGTCGGACGCGAGAACAAAGATATCTGCGTGCGGCTGCGCGGCGATCTCGATAAGGCTCGCAAGGAATATGACCGGCGATTTAAGACTATTCTCGATCACCCGGTGGATTACTTCCACGATTGGATGGTCGCCATTTTGGCGGATGGCGATGCCGAAGCCCTCGGAGAATATCCGTATCCTTCTCCGGTCCTTCATCACTAATCTTGTCAAGATGAGATTGATCGTTCGGATCCTGAGGGCGGTGCTACCCGCATTCGTGTGCCTGGTGGTTGTTGCTCCGGGGCACGCGGCAGCGACGGCACGCGCGAAGAAAGCGGCTGCCTCGTCCGAGAAGCAGCTCGAGGAGTGGTGCCGAGCTCTGAAGGATAAGAACGGCGCGGCATCCTACTCGAAGCTGGCGGCATTTGCGCACAGCCGGAATGCAGGAGAACTCGGTCTGCGCGCCGCCCTGGCGCTCGGGTATTACGACTACGTCAAGGGCCACTACCCCGAAGCCCAGCGGTGGCTCGACAAAGCTGCCGACGATCCGATCCTGCGCGAGTACGCCCTCTACTGGGGCGCGCAAACGATTCGCGCCCGCAACGACAACGCGCAAGCCCTCGCTCGGCTCCAGGGCTTTCGCCGGGAGTTTCCGAACTCAGTGATGAGCGATCAAGCCGTACAGTCTCTTGCCGAGACCGAGACTGCCGCTGGGCAGCCGGAAGAAGCGCTCACCGCACTCGCCTCGTACCCGCAAACATCGAGCAGGCCGGAGCTGCTTTTTCTGCGCGGCCAAGCCCTGGAGCAGGCAAACCACCCGGAGCCCGCCGCGGCGGATTATCTCGCGGTCTATTACCGTTTTGCGACGAGTGACTCGGCCCGGGAAGCGGGAATGAAGGCGCAATACCTTGCCGGTGTGTTGAGCGAGAAGTTTCCGGCTGTCCCTCTCGACCAGAAGATTTCTCGGGCGGCGGCTCTCTACGCCGCTCATGATTGGGGCGACGCGCGCGATGCCTATGACATTCTGATTCCGGAACTTTCGGGCGCCGACCGCGCACGGGCACAACTGCGTGAGGTGCAGTGCCGCGTGGCGATTGGCGGCGATGCAACGCTGCTCGCAAATTTGAAGCTCGATGATCCAGAGGCGGATGCAGAACGGTTCTATTCCCTCTCGCAGGCGTATCGATCGCGACAGCAGGAGCCCGACATGCTTGCGGCGATTGAGGAAGCCGTCCGGCGAGCGCCGCAGAGCCGCTGGGCCGAGCAAGGCTTGTTTGCAGCAGGGAACTACTATTGGGTGGAGCTCGACCGCTCGCGAGCCGGGAGTTACTACCAGCGGGTGGCCGACAATTTTCCTGCCTCGTCGGACGTTGTCGCGGCGCAGTGGCGCTTAGCGTGGATAGCCTACCTGGAGCGCCGACCGGAAGCAGCAACCCTCTTCGAACAATATATCCGGAGGTTTCCCACCTCTTCCTACGTTCCGGATGCGCTCTATTGGCTCGGACGGGAGGCTGAGAATGCGAATAATGCCGATCTCGCCCGGGCTTATTACCAGAAGCTCGAAGACCGCTTCGCGCACAGTTATTTCCAGCAGCTTGCGCAGGTGCGAGTCGCGGCGCTCGGGCAAGGCCCTAAGGCCGATCCGGATTTCCTGAGTGTGATTCCGCCGCGGCCGCCCGCTCAGCCGCTCGGGGATTCCATTCCACCAGCGGCGAGCGAGCAGAAGAAGCGCGCGGATGCGCTGCGGTCGATCGCGTTTGACGCCTCGGCTGAACTCGAGCTGCGGGCTGCGTATGCCGCGACGAGTGAGCCACGGCTGCTGCTCGAAGCCGCCGAAGAGGCAGCGAACGCAGAACGGTACGGTGTGGCAACCTTGACCGCGCGGCAGATCTATCCGCAACTCGAGACACGGCCGATCGGCGAGGTGCCTGACGAAGTCTGGCGGACGGCCTACCCCTTGCCTTATGCGGCGGAAACGCGCCGGGCAGCGGCACGAGCCGGGGTCGATCCGATGCTGGCGGCGGGGCTGATCCGGCAGGAGTCCACGTTCGAGGCGAACGCGGTCTCGCACGCGGGTGCGCTCGGGTTGATGCAGCTTCTCCCGAAGACCGCGCGGAGATTGGCGCGGCAGACACGCATGGGCTATTCGCATCAGCGGCTCTTCGACCCGGACTACAATCTGCGACTCGGCTGCGTCTACCTCGGCGAGCTGAAGAAAAATTTCGGGAGTGTGGAAGCAGCGCTGGCCGCGTACAATGCCGGAGAGGATCACGTGGTCCAATGGCAGGCTGGGCAGAAATATCAGGAGACGGGGGAGTTTGTGGAGTCGATTCCGTTCACCGAGACGCGTGAATACGTGCAGATCGTGATACGCAACGCAGAAATCTATCGCAGCATTTACGGAGGCGGACGATGAATGCAGCGACGCCGGGACGCGCCGGAACGGGCCCGCGATTATCGGCGAAAGCGGAGCAATTTACCGAGTCGGTGATTCGCGAAATGACGCGGCTGGCGATGAAGCACGGAGCGATCAACCTGGCACAGGGCTTTCCGGATTTTGCCGCGCCGGCCGAGGTCAAACGCGCCGCCCAGGAAGCGATCGCCGCTGATATCAACCAGTACGCGATAACGTGGGGCGCGAAATCGCTGCGCGATGCGATCGCTGCGCGATTCGAGAAAACCCAGGGGATCCGCATCGATCCCGAGCGCGAAATCACCGTTTGCTGCGGCTCGACCGAAGCCATGATGTCCGCAATGATGGCCATCATTAATCCGGGCGATGAAGTGGTGGTCTTCGAACCTTTCTACGAAAACTACGGCCCGGATGCGATTCTTTCGGGAGCGACGCCGCGCTTCGTGAAGCTTCGGCCTCCGGACTGGACATTCGATCCTGAAGACCTGGCCGCAGCGTTTGGACCAGCGACGAAAGCAATCATTTTGAACACGCCGAATAATCCCACGGGCAAGGTGTTCGAGAGAGTGGAACTCGAGAGCATCCGCGATCTGTGCGAGCGGTGGAATGTCTTCGCCATCACCGATGAGATCTATGAACACATGGTTTACGATGGGGCGCAGCATATCTCGCTGGCCACGCTTGACGGGATGCGCGGGCGGACGATCACCATCAATGCTCTTTCGAAGACGTACAGCGTGACCGGATGGCGCGTTGGCTGGGCCATTGCGCCGGAAGAGGTGACGTCGTCAATCCGCAAGGTGCACGATTTTCTGACGGTCGGCGCAGCGGCGCCCTTGCAGGAAGCCGGCGCCGCGGCGTTGCGCATGCCGGAGAGCTATTACCAGAAAGTGGCGAATGAATATCGCGTGCGGCGGGACCGCATGCTGTCGATTCTTAGCGAGGCGGGCTTTCGATGCTTCAAGCCGCATGGCGCCTACTACATCATGACCGATATTTCCGGGTTCGGGTTTCCAGATGACCTGGCATTTGCGCGGCACCTGGTGGAGAAGATCGGCGTTGCCGGCGTGCCCGGGTCAAGTTTCTATCACGATCCCGCTGATGGCAAACATTACCTCCGATTTACATTTTGTAAGACGGACAAGACGCTGGCGGCGGCCGCGGAGAGATTGGCGAGGTTGCGATCCTAGTGCGCACGGGGCACTCAGCGAAGAACCTTCAGAGACATCTTGGGTGGCGAGCAATGGGGCGACCCGCGGCGCTGAGATCCTTCGTGCGTCCTCGTCGGACGCTCTCAGGATGACAGCGATACCGGTTGCGCGACCATGGGTATGCTAGAATGCGCGGCGACAACGGAGCTGTGAAATGGGTTTGGAATGCGATCTGATTCCGTCGGGAACGCGCGTTACCTCGAACGGCGAGGGCGTGGCGCACGACATCAGCGCGAGCCAGACTCGAACATTTCTCTGCACACTTGAGATCACCGATCAGATCGAGCAGGAATCGCTGGATGTGGCCATCTGGGGCTCGGAAGACGGGCAGAACTGGGGCATGAAGCCCCTGCTGAAGATGCCGCAACGCTTTTACCGCGGAGAGACTCGGCAAATCCTGGACCTGACGCTGAAGCCGGAAGTGAAATTTCTCCGCGCGCACTGGGAGCTGTTCCGCTGGGGCCGCGTTGCCCCCACTCCGATGTTTGTGTTCGGACTCCGTCTCGAGGAAGTTCCCGCCTTTGCGCGGCAAACGCCTGCCGCGGCCGCAAGCTGATTGTCAGCAGTCAGTGATCAGCTTTCAGCAATCAGCGTTCGCCATTTCGTGGACTATGGGGAGATCACTCGGTCAGCATTAGAGATTGCGCTAGGAATCTCAGCCGCACATCCTGCACATTTCGACGACTGGCCACCAACGGGCTGCGCTGTCTGCGCCAGGTTCTGACCGGGAGATATCGCATCGGGCACTCACCCCGATTCGTTTTCGCCTCAGGAAGAGAAATCAAACGTTTGTCCGTAGGCGGGGATCGTTACTTTCCAATTCGACCGCAGCACGATTTTTCCGCGCAAAGCTTCGAGCGCCGGCGGTTCGCCGTGAACGAGGAAAGTCTGGCGGGGCGGCGCGGTGAAGCCGTTGAGCCAGCGCAGAAGTTCGCTCTGGCCGGCATGGGCGGAGAGTTGGTCGATTTCGACGACTTCGGCGCGCACAGGAACGTCTTCACCGTGGATGCGCAGAGTGGGGGCGTGCTCGAGGAGCACGCGGCCGCGTGTCCCTTCGGCCTGATAGCCCACAAGCAGCACAGCGCTGCGTGAATCGGGCAGCCGTTGAGCGAGGTGATGGAGAATGCGGCCGCCGGTAGCCATGCCGCTCGCGGAAATGATGATGCAGGGAGAAAAGACCTTGTTGATCTGCTTCGATTCTTCAACGGTGCGGGTCATGTGGACTTCGTGGGCGTTCAGAGGGTCGGGGTTGCCGGATGCTTCCAAGCGTGTGAATTCGAGGTCGTGATCTTCGCTATGCCGCACGTACAGATCGGTGACGCTGATGGCCATGGGACTGTCGAGATAAACGGGTAGGTGCGGGATGCGCTGCTGGGCCTCGAGCTCGCGCAGGAAATACATAAGGAGTTGCGTGCGTCCAACCGCAAAGGCCGGAATGACGACGGCGCCGCCGCGCTTCGCAACGCGATTCACGACGTCCGCGAGCGTGTCTTCACCGGTTCCGGGAGAATGATCGCGATCTCCGTAGGTGGATTCGCAGAGCAGGTAATCAGCGCGGGCCGGCGATTCGGGATCCTTCAAGATGGGCTGATCGTAGCGGCCGAGGTCGCCCGAGAATACGACGAGAGTTTGCCGGCCGTTTTCGGTGATGGTCAACTCCAACCAAGACGATCCCAGAATGTGCCCTGCGTCATGCGGACGCACCGAAAATTGCGGGCTGATCGTGAAGGCATCGGCTCGCGGAACCTCGTGGAACTGTTTCAAGGCCGTTTGCGATTCCGCGACGGTGTACAGCGGGAGCGGAGGATCATGCTTGCTGAAACCCTTGCTGGCGGCGAATTGGGCGTCTTCTTCTTGGAGATGGGCTGAATCGGGCAGCAGCAAATTGCAGAGCTCGATTGTCGCGGCATTTGCGTAGATAGGTCCGTGAAAACCGTTGCGGACTAGGCGCGGCAGATAGCCGGTGTGATCGATGTGCGCGTGCGTGAGCAGCGCCCAGTCGATCGTCGCCGGCTCCACCGGGAGACGTTCCCAGTTTTTTAGCCGCAGGTCTTTCGTCCCTTCGAAGAGTCCGCAATCGATCAGGAGTCGCTTCCCGGCGGCTTCGACGAGATATTTTGAGCCAGTGACGGTTCCGGCGGCGCCAAGAAAGGTGATTCTGGCCATTGAGGCGGTATTGTAGATGAACTCATCCACGTCCCCGGAATGTAATTTTGGCTGGGGATGCGAGATTCGATACCTGCTTCGCAATTCGGGCGTGTAGGGAGAACGCACAGCCAGGAGTGGCGGTGCCGCCACGGTGAATACCCCTCCGCGCAAGCACCCCATAGCCTTGACCTGGCATCTCGGGCTGGCTTACTCTCTGGCGCTTAACCTTTTTTCTTCTGAGACGTGCGAAGTGTCATCAATTGAGGTGCGATGAAGATCTTCAACGGAATTGTTTTATTGCTATTCGCTGCTTGCGTCGTGCGGGCACAAAGCCCGGCTGCGCACAATCTGGAAAAGGGTACGTGGGAGCTGGGGGTTTTCGCGGGCGGAGGAACGGGCCTGGGGCATTCGTTCAACACGCAATTTCTCTATGCTGGCGGGCGCGTGGGACGCGTGATGATCGGCGAGCACCTCCATGGATGGATGCGGGGCAATTTTGAATTTGCCGGAGACTTCATGCCGGTCTACATGGTGCTGGCCCCGAATGAAAATATTTATGGTGGGAGCTTCAAACCTGTCATCCTTCAGTGGAATTTCACCAGTAGGAAGAGAATTGTCCCCTACCTCGCGGTGGCCGGCGGTGTGCTGTTCACGACCCGCAACGTGCCGCCCGGACTTTTCGTGAAATCGCACTCGCCGCCGGGACCGACGTCAAATGTCAACTTCACGCCACAAGGTGTTTTCGGGGCCCACATCTTTGTGAAGCCGAACCGGGCACTGCTTCTCGAAACCGCAATCGTGCATCATTCGAACGCCAGCCTGGGCAGATTCAACCCGGGCTATAATGCCGCATTCCTTTTCTCGATCGGGTATACTTGGTTCAAATAATTGCGCTCGAGGATGAAAACCAGTCAACGGATGCAGCCGAATGGCTTGATGAATCTCACATCGGCGCACTGTTTCTCGCAGCCGCCGTTCTAAGCCTCGGAGTGGGTCTCATTCGTGCCGCACGGCGAATGGAACGATGACGCGCGCAGCCGCTTCGATTCTGCTGCCTGCGGGCTTCTTTCGTCGGTTGGCCCACGGCGCTCCGAGCGGCCGAATGACGCGATTCAGGTTGTCTATCTGTGCGCCGTGATCTTAGCGATTTCCGTGCTGATCCTCGGCGTCGGATTGGTTCGACCGCGTGTGTACCGATAGCACTGAACTGTCGCCGGCATGCCGACCAGAGTCTCGCGAGCTTACTGATCAGGAGGCTCGCAGCGGGAGACAGCAAAATGGATGCGCCAACAGAAATGAGGCAGGCAGTCGAGCTTCGCGATTATCTAGCAGCCGAGCGAACTCTTCTCGCATGGATTCGCACGGGTTTGGCCTTGATGGGATTCGGCTTCGTTGTCGCGCGTTTCGGGCTGTTCCTGCAACAACTGCAAATTGCCCAGCACGCTCCCTCAGTGCAGCCTTACGGTCTGTCGCTGTGGTTTGGAACCGCACTCATCGGAGCTGACGTAGCAGTGAATCTACTCTCCGGGTGGCACCATGCTCGTCTAGTCCGGAGTATGGATCAGGGCCAGGGGCTGCGTCCTCATGCTACGAGGCTGGCTGTCGGCACATCTTTGTTCCTAGCGCTGGTCGGTTTAGGAATGGCGATTTATCTGATTTCGGTTCGCGACTCTGCGCATTCCCATTCTGGAAATAACGAGGAGAGCCTTATGGCCCCGAATACGAACAATGGAATTCTGAACAAGAGAAGCAACTACTCGGTAGACGAGACCCTAGAGAGGCTCAAGCGTACGTTACAAGCGAAGGGGGTGACCATTTTTGTGATAGTTGACCATTCCGGTGAAGCAGAAAAGGTGGGGTTGAAGATGCCTCCTACCAAAGTCGTCATGTTCGGAAACCCCAAAGCAGGAACGCCCCTCATGCTGGCCGCTCCGAGCATCGCCATCGATCTCCCACTTAAGATTTTGATCTCGGAGGATCGCGAAGGAAAGGTCTGGGTCTCCTACAACAGTCTGACGTATTTGCAGGAGCGACACGGCTTGCCGCAGGAGTTGCTGCAAAACATAGCCGTCGTCGAAACCTTGGCAGCCGCAGTCGCGGAGTAATTCCGGCCATTCCTGCGCGTTTTTACCAGAGCCGCCGAATGCGAGCATCGCAGGACCATTAAAATAACTACCACATCAAAAGAGGTAGACGTTAATTGCGGGCGAGGAACGGCGCGCTCGAAAGTAATGCTCTTATCTATTTAGAACCTGCTGGACTGAACCCCTAATCGAGACACTTTCAGGAGTCGCTCTTCTGGAAAGAAATCAAGCCAGTCTCCGCTTATCCGAGTGTGGGGCAAGACGCCACCCGGTATCGTGCCGGCCACGAAGCCGCCTAGGACGATGAGTCCGATCTTTCCGGACTAGCGGTTAAGAAACTCGATGAGTTTAGGGATGACCTGATCAGGCGCTTCTTCCATGAGCCAGTGTCCGGAGTTTCGAACGATCACGCCTTCCACGTTCGTGGCCACAAGCCGGGCCTGCTGAATCAGGCCCTCGCCGGAGGCTTCTTCGCCGGTGAGAACAAGCATCGGCATGGTTAGCGGATTTTTAGCGAAGGCAGCGAATTCCTCTGCGTCCCGCTCGAACGCGTGAAAGTACTCGAAGCCGGCGCGCATGCCGCCCGGCCGGGCATAGGCTTTCGCGTAAAACCGGCGATCGCGTTCCGACACCGAATGCTTGGCGTCTGCGGCGAAATCGTTCCAGAAATGCTCGAAATAAATGCGCTCGCGACCGTGGACGAGTGCGAGCGGCGTCTTGCCGTAGAAATGGAAATGCCAAAGATCCCGCATCAGCCATACGTCGCGCCAGTTCCCAACGCCCGGGAGGAATGCGTCCATTAACACAATCCGATCCACCTCGCTCGGAAACTGCGCCGCATAGGCGTACGCCACCATCAACCCAATATCGTGTCCGACGATCCGAATGCGTTCGTAACCGAGTTTTTTCACCAGCGGGTGGATGTCCTGCGCCATGGCTGCCTTCGTGTAGCCACCGGCTGGCTTGGACGATTGATCGGCTCCGCGCAAATCCGGAGCGATCACGGTGTGGGTCCTTGCGAGTTTCGGTATCAGTGGGAGCCACATGTGGCTCGTTTCGGCATAGCCATGCAGAAGCACGACTGGGTCGCCCTTGCCAGCGACCAGATAGTGCAGCCGCACCCCGTTTAGGTTAGCGAAGCGGCTTTGCGGCGCTTCCGAGGGCTTAGGAGTCTGGGATTTTGCGCGTGGTGGCATGAGAGAGTCTACTCCACGAGCGGGCCGAAGTAATAGCGCGCGTCCTCGATACGCGCGACTGGAGCTCGTCCCGGCTCGCGAGCGGCGACGGGTCGAATACCGATTCCTCCTGAATTACCGCGTACTCAGAAGTAGTGCACTTGTCCATATAACGGCATATCACTAATGCGGATCTTGCCGGGAGCCAAAGGCCAGTGTGCCAAGCCCAAACTGTCTCAACCCGGGGTTTACCCCACTAAGTTGTGCACAAATTGAGCGCGGTCTACCCGGTTTTAGCAGGAATCATTAGCGATGCGACCGCAGAACTTGCCAAGGACAGACCTGCACAGATCAACATTACGGTTCGGAATCCAAAGACAAACGCATGGGAAATTGACACCCGGATCAGCGCTGCCGTATCGGCATCTAGGCCGGAGGGTAGGTCAAGGCCGGCGAGCTTGATCTCGTTCGATTGAACGTACTGGAGAATGCCGGGCGGAAGCACTCCGCCCGTAAGACTACGATTCAAGCTAGAACTGAATAATTTCACCATCACGATCCCGAGGATTGCAACGGCCAGTACGCCCGCAACCCGGGCGACCGCGTTATTGATGCCCGAGGCGGTGCCGGCGCGGTCCTGGTCTACTGAACTCATAACCACTGTGGTGAGAGGAGCCACGCTGATCGCCATTCCCAAACCGAGAACGACGAACGCAGGCAAGAATGCTTTCCAATAACCAGCTCCCACACCAGATACGGCGAAGAGAACGAAGCCTGTTGCCGCAATCAGCGGCCCGGTGACCAGCGGGGCCCGCGGCCCGTAACGCGTGACCAGTCCGCCAGACCAGCGCGAAAGAAAGAACATCAGCAGAATTAGCGGGAGCGCGGCAGAACCGGTCGCAGTTGTCGAGTATCCCTGCACCTGGATAAGGTTCATCGGGAACAAGAAAAAGAAGATTCCAAGAGCGGCGTAGAGAAACAGAGTGAGCAGGTTCGCGCCACTAAGACTGCGCGACTCAAACAGCCTCAGCGGAACCATGGGTGAACTTACCCTGGCCTCAACGAACAGGAAACCAATCAGACAGGCGAAGCCGGCAATCAGGCTTCCGAAAACCAGAGGATGGCCCCAACCGGGACTTATAGACTCGATGAGTCCATAGACCAGGCCACCTAATCCGACAGTCGCGACCAGGGCTCCCAGCCAATCCACATGCCTGGCAGTAGCGTTACGGCTTTCGGGAATACGCCGTAACGAAATTGCGATCACTGCGGCGGCGAGCGGAACATTAATGAAGAATGCCCAGCGCCAGGAGGCATGCTCAATCAGCCAGCCGCCGAGAACCGGCCCCACTGCTGTTGTGATCGCAGTGAAGCCGGACCAGGTACCAATCGCTTGGCCGCGGGTTTTCTCGTCGAAACATGCGCTGATGATCGACAGGCTGCCGGGCACGAGAAAGGCAGCTCCTATACCTTGGACACTTCGTGCGATCACGAGCTGCTGAATGTTCGAGGCAAAACCACAAGCGATAGAAGCAGCCGCAAAAATCCCTACGCCAACCAGGAACATCGACCGGCGACCAAACAAGTCGCCGAGGGAGCCACCGACGAGAATCAAAGCTCCCAAGAACAACCCATAAGACTCGACCACCCATTGCACACCGACGACGGTTGCGTGGAGGCTCGCTTGCAGTGCCGGCAGAGCTACATTGACGACTGTGCTGTCGATAAAGGCCATGCTGGAACCGAGAATTGTCGCTGCTAACACCCAACGTCCAGCTCGGGCTGTGCACGGAACGCCAGCATTCCCCGACCGGACTACGGCTTCGTCGCATGGCGGCTTCATGGAGACTGTGGATGCGTTGACGCGTCGATAAGGTGCTGAAATTGATCAGAATATCTGTCAGCAGAAAGTTCAAGGTGCATTGGCAATGCTTGTACCATCGGAGCCACATGTATGCCACCGTGAAATCTTCCGTGCGACCAAACCGAAGTTCCTTCATCTTATGAGGTTGATTAAGCGGCTCAGAAGTCTAGAATCACCTCTTGTACCAAAACTGGACCGATCATGGCGAAACCAATTTTGCTGAGTGTGGATGACGACTCCGATGTCCTGCGGGCGATCGAGCGCGACTTGCGGTCGAAGTACGGTGCCGAATACCGCGTGATAGGAAGCGATTCCCCCGAGGGAGCACTTACCCTTTTGAAGCAGTTGAAGGTGCGCAACGACAGCGTGGCCCTGCTTCTTGCTGACCAGCGCATGCCTCACATGGATGGTGTCGCATTTCTACAGGAAGGAATGCGGATCTTCCCCGAGGCGAAGCGGGCATTACTCACCGCCTACGCCGACACGAACGCTGCGATCAGCGCGATCAATCAAGCCAATATCAACTACTTTTTCTTGAAGCCGTGGGATCCTCCCACCGAGCACCTCTACCCGCAATTGGATGATTTGCTCGATGATTGGCGCGCTTCCTACCGGCCAACATTCGAAGGAATCCGGGTATTGGGGACACGCTGGTCGCCCCGGTCGTATGAGTTGCGGGACTTCCTGGCGCGTAACCGCGTTCCCTATCAGTGGATTGACGTTGAGCTTTCCGCCAACGACCCGGAGACCAAGCGTCTTCTGGAAGCCCTAGGTCCGGAGGCCTCTAGCCTTCCGGTCGTACTCTTCTCGGACGGCACAAAACTTCTTGAAAGCATCCCGGCGGAAGTCGCTCAAAGGGTTGGGTTGCGGACTCGCGCGCAAACCAGCTTTTATGACCTGGCGATCGTGGGTGGAGGGCCGGCTGGCCTGGCTGCTGCTGTCTATGGCGCTTCGGAAGGCCTGCACACGGTGATGATCGAGCGCGAAGCCCCGGGTGGTCAGGCAGGAATGAGTTCCCGCATCGAGAATTATCTCGGATTTCCGATGGGGCTGAGTGGTGGCGATCTGGCCCGGCGCGCGGTGGTGCAGGCGCAGCGTTTTGGAGTGGAAATCCTGTCGCCGCAGGAAGCTGTCGGCGTCCGAACCGAAGGGTCTTACCGGTTCATCAAGCTGGCGGACGGCAACGAGATCTCCTGCCACGCCTTAATGATCGCCACAGGAGTACAGTGGCGGCGACTCGAAGCCCCGGGAATCGATCGGTTGCAGGGGGCGGGTATCTACTATGGTGGCGGTGCCACGGAGGCTCTGTCGTGCAAGGGCGAAATCGTTTACGTGATAGGCGGCGCAAATTCAGCGGGTCAAGCCGCAATGAACTTCGCGAAGTACGCAGACCGTGTGGTAATTGTGGTGCGAGGGGGCTCTCTATCGAGCACGATGTCCCAGTATCTGATCGACCAAATCAAGGAGACGCCCAACATTCAGCTTTGGCCGCACGCCAGCGTCTCCGAGGCGCATGGCGAAGCGCATCTGGAAGAGCTTTCCTTCCTTTGTTCGGATACCAACAAACTAGAGCGCGTGCCGGCGAGTGCGATGTTCATCTTTATTGGAGCGCTGCCGCGAACCGACTGGCTGGAAAACGTCGTCGAGCGTGACGAACGCGGGTTCATCCTGACGGGTCCCGACCTTATACGAGACGGGCAGCGCCCCAAGGGCTGGGCGCTCGACAGAGATCCATTCCTGCTTGAGACTAATGTTCCCGGTCTTTTTGCGGTAGGCGATGTGCGGCATGGTTCGGTGAAAAGGGTGGCTTCCGGAGTCGGTGAAGGGTCGGTGGCGGTACAGTTCATCCATCAATATTTGAGCAAGGTATAAATGGTCGAAAAATCGGAGCTGCTCCGCGTCCCGGTGTTCGTCGATCTGCCCGACGATCAGATTGCCTGGTTCATCGGCCAGGCGGAAGAGCTGCGTCTCAAGGCGGGTGACACATACTTTCGCCAGGGCGATCCGGCGGACGCCATGTTTGTCGTCTTGGAAGGACAACTCCAGGTGCGCGGCGAAATCGGTGGCGAAACCGTCGTGATCGCAATAAAGCCGGGCGACGTGACCGGGGTGCTGCCCTTCTCCAGAATGAAGCAGTTTACCGTGGGCGCGCGAGCGGTCACGGACGCCCGCGTTCTGCGTTTTCGCTCCTCGCTCTTTCCCGATCTTGTCCAGAAAATGCCGGAGCTGACCCAGCGTCTCGTCGCCCTGATGTCCGACAGAATTCGCGAAACCACTCGACTGGAGCAACAACGCGACCGCTTGGCTTCTTTAGGAAAACTTTCGGCAGGACTCGCGCATGAACTCAACAATCCAGCTTCCGCCGCCAAGCGCGCCACAAGCCAGTTGCGCAACGTCCTGAAAAAAATCCGCGACGCAAGCCACGAACTCGGAAGGCGCGACCTCACCGCTGCCCAGAAATCAGAAATCGAGAAGCTGGAGGCTTCCTTCGTCCAACGCGACGAAGTTCCACCCGATCCGCTAACAATCAGCGACCTGGAAGACCAGATTGATTCCCTGCTGCGCAGTCACGGGCAGAACGACTTGTGGCAAATGGCGGCCGATCTCGCGCGCAAGAACGTCAAGCCGGAAGCGCTCGAATCGTTGTTCGCCATCCTCGATGCAGATACCGCCCGAGCGGCCCTGGTGAGGATCGCTGCTTCAGTCGAGGTCGCAACCATGCTGAACGAAATCGAGAGCGGCACTTCGCGAATCTCCGACCTGGTCCGTGCCATCAAGGAATACACCTACATGGACCAGACACCCATCCAAAACGTCGATATCGTGAAAAGCCTGGAAACCACGCTTACCATCCTGAACCACAAGCTCAAACGCGGAGTAGTCGTGCGGCGCGATTACCAGCGCGTTCCCCTTCTTGTGAATTCATTCGGCAGCGAGCTCAATCAGGTTTGGACCAACATCATCGACAATGCCATTGACGCGATGGGCGGGAAAGGCGAGCTTCGAGTTCGAACCTACCGCGAGGACAATTGCGTCGTGGTTGAGATCGCCGATAACGGTCCGGGGATTTTGCCCGAGATACGGTCGCACATCTTCGAACCTTTCTTCACCACGAAGGGAGTGGGGGAAGGAACAGGGCTTGGCCTCGACACTGTTCAGCGAATTGTGAAGAAGCACCGGGGCAATATTCAAGTCAGCTCGAAACCCGGCGACACGCGGTTTCAAGTGTGGCTTCCGTTGGCGGACGCTGCGTGAGTGGGTTGCGAAAGAACAGCTGCGTATAGCTAAGGAGCCTGCAAACACAGGGTCAGGAGCAAGCAACGATGCCGAAGACCTTTAGTTGGAAGAGACAAAGTCTCAGTCAAGGAGTATGCAAGTGGCGTGTCGTCGTTTTGAGGAGTATCTTCGCACAACGGAATCCAAAGGTGGAGAAGTCGTGAGTGCCCGGGAATCACCTCTCCAACCAGGCGCAGTGACGCAGGTGAAAACGGATGGCGGGGCAGTGGCGCGCACGATTGGACACGAAGCAAGACAGTCTGCCGATATTGCCGAGCAAAAGCAGGGCGAATCGCTCTTGTCGGCAGAGAAGAGAACGTTGGAAATGATCGCCAACGGGGTGAGCCTCACGGATGTTTTGGAAGATTTGTGCGGCGCGATTGATGCTCAGGATCCTGACATTATTTCAACAGTTCTCCTGATGGATCCAGATCGCAAACGGCTGTGGCCCGCGGCACTTCGGATGCCGTTTCTGTATCCGATCGGCTGAGGGGCCATGGAAGACGCGCTTACCGTACATCGCCTGCATTTCGCCTTCACCATCACCTTTCATTACATCTTCCCCCAGCTCACGATGGGCCTCGCCCTTCTGATTTTCATCCTGAAGACTGCGGCGCTTCGAACCGGCAACGAATCGTGGAACCGCGCGGCGCGATTTTGGGCCAGGATATTCGGAATCAGTTTCGCACTGGGCGTTGTCACCGGCATTCCCATGGAATTCCAGTTCGGCACGAACTGGTCCCAGTTTTCCAGAGCGGCCGGCGGCGTGATCGGACAGACGCTTGCGATGGAAGGGGTCTTTTCCTTTTTCCTCGAGTCCTCGTTCCTGGGACTTTTTCTCTTCGGCGAAAAACGGCTCGGCCCGAAAGGCCATTGGCTTTCTTCACTGATGATGTTCCTCGGGTCGTGGCTTTCCGGCTATTTCATTGTCGCCACCGACGCTTGGATGCAGCATCCGATTGGCTTCTCGCTCGGGCCGAATGGGACATACGAACTGCAAAGCTACTGGGCGCTGCTCTTCAATCCCTGGGGCCTTTGGCAATACGCCCACACCATGCTGGGAGCCGTCCAGACCGGATGTTTCACGATGGCGGCCGTCGGTGCGTATTACCTGCTCTCGAACACGCATGGAGAATTCGGAAAGATTTTCGTGCGCGTGGGTGTGATGGTGGGCGTGATCGCGGCCATCCTGCAACTTTTTCCCACCGGCGACGGACAGGGAAAGATGATCGCGCTGCACCAGCCCCCCACACTTGCGGCCATGGAGGGATTGTTTCAAACGCAGGAAGGAGCGCCGCTGGCCATCCTCGGCCAGCCCGATGTGCCCCGGCGCCGGCTGGACAACTCGCTGACGATTCCGCGGGCGCTGAGTTTTCTCACGTATCGCACTTGGGCTGCGGAGGTGTACGGCCTCGATCATTTTCCCGAACCGGTTTGGCCCGACAATATCGCGCTGCTCTATTTCAGCTACCACATTATGGTGGGTCTCGGAACGATCTTCATCGCCATCCTCGTCATCGCTGCCTGGAAATTGTTTCGCGGCACGCTGTTCGATTCGAAGGTGGTGCTGTGGACGCTCATGCTGGCCCTTCCGTTTCCTCTCATCGCCAACACGGCGGGATGGATTACGGCTGAAGTGGGCCGTCAGCCCTGGATCATCTATGGATTGATGCGCACACGCGCGGGTGTCTCGCCGCTGGTCTCGGCAGGGAACGCTTGGTTCACGCTGCTGGGATTTCTTGGAATGTACGCGACTCTGGGAATTCTTTTCTTGTTCTTGGTTTATCGCGAGATTGAGCGCGGCCCGTTGCCGGAAGGGCTCGCATCCCGCGTGGCAAGCCACGTCTGAGACGGAAGAAGGGACGCCATGGGCAACATCTGGTTTTGTCTTGTCGCCGTCATGCTTGCCGGATACGTCGTCCTCGACGGCTTCGACCTCGGCGCAGGCATCTTGCATCTCTGGATCGCTCGCACCGACGCCGAGCGCCGCATCGTGATTCGGACGATTGGTCCCGTGTGGGACGGCAACGAGGTCTGGCTGATCGCTGCCGGAGGCACTCTTTATTTTGCGTTTCCCGCGCTTTATGCGTCTGGCTTCAGCGGCTTTTATTTGCCGCTGATGATGGTTCTGTGGCTCCTGATTCTAGGGGTGTTTCGCTCGAATTCCGGAGTCGCGTGGGCGGACGCATCTGGCCGGTACTCTGGGACGCGTGTTTTTCCCTCGCCAGCCTTTTGCTCGCCCTTTTCTACGGCGTGGCGATCGGCAACGTGGTCCGCGGAGTTCCGTTCGATGCATCCGGGAGTTTTTTCGAGCCGCTTTGGACCGACTTTATGCCGCGCGGCCAGACAGGCATTCTCGACTGGTACACGATCCTCGTCGGCGTTATGGCGCTCGCGGCCCTCGCTCTCCACGGAGCCGCGTGGATCGCATGCAAGACCGAGGACGAATTGAACGAGCGCGCTCTTCGCGCCGCCTCACAACTTTGGTGGCTCGTCACTGCCTTCACGATTGTGATTACGTTCGCCAGCTTTCGCCTCCTGCCGCATCTCGCGATCAGCTTTCGCGTGCGCCCCTGGGGAGTCGTTTTCCCGGTTCTCGCGATCGCAGGGCTGTCCGGTGTGAAGTGGTTCGTGCGCGCGAAAGAGGAAGGCGCGGCGTTCGGCGCCTCGTGTGCGTACCTCGTAGGAATGCTGACGAGTGTGGCCTTCAGTCTTTATCCTCGTGTGCTGCCCGCGAGCACTGATCCGGCCTACAGCCTCACGGTATCCAATGCCAAAGCGGCCGATTATGGCCTCAAGATCGGCCTTGTCTGGTGGCTACTGGGAATGGCGCTGGCAACCGGCTACACGATTTTCGTGTATCGGAATTTCGGCGGGAAAATTCGCAGTGCAGAAACCGAAGAGGGCGAAGGCTACTGAATCGTTCGCTGCGGAGCAATCCCTTTTGACAGCTTACCCTAGGCCGAGAAGATCCAGCGGTCCTTGCACGTATGGTATGATTTCTGAAGCCGATGGATTCGAACCCACGACCTTCCCGGTGTTACCGGGACGCGCTCAGCAAACTCTCGATAAACTGTCGGTCTTTCTGATGTTTGATGTAACGCTCTCTGCGGACTGCCTCAGCGCGGGTCGAATATTCCTCCTGATGCATCAATTTCCACAATCCTTTGTTTCGTAACGAAAGAGAGTAGTTCGCGTTGTGATATTGCAGTCTCGCAGGGAGGTCTTTGGTCTGCCCGACATAGAAGTGTCCCGTCTTTTGGCTCTGGAGGATGTAAACGTAAAATGCCACCGGGCAGATTCTGGTGGAGCCGATGGGATTCGAACCCACGACCTCCTCGATGCCATCGAGGCGCGCTCCCAACTGCGCCACGGCCCCACCGGGCGAACTAGTTAAACCTTGGTGAGTTTATAACACTCCGAAGCGGCGACCGTCAAACTGAACAGAGTCGATGAGTAGTTGGGACGGCAGCCTCGACTCATCATCATTCTGTATTACCCGACTGGTAAGAGAGTTCTAATGCGCTCGCGGAAGGCTCCTGCGAGCGTTGACGCCAGAGGCGCCATTTTCTGCTATCCTTGGAACAGAAGCAGGCGGCCCGGTGTCTAACTTAACGAGGCTTCTCCCGACGTGGGAGTCCGACCGGGAAGGGGCCAGGCAGCCGGGTAACCCGTCCGGACCATCCAAGGAAGGGTGGTTCGAATAAGGCGGAAAAGGGATGTCCGAGCTGGCACAAAGTCTGGAGTGGGGTCGGGACGAATCGGAGCTGGTAACAGAACTGCAAGCGGGGTCTGAATCGGCGTTCGATTGGCTGGTCACCTATTACCATGCCTCAGTGTATAACCTTGTGCATGGGATATTGGGCAACCCGGCCGACGCTGCCGATGTCACTCAAGAAGTGTTTCTGCGTGCCTTTCGCGGAATCCGCGGGTTTCGTAGGGGAAGTTCGCTAAAGACGTGGCTCTACCGCATTTCAGTGCGGGAAGCGTTGAACCAGCGCCGGTGGTGCTGGCGGCATCACCGGAATCAAGTGTCGATCGAGGCGGACGCGGCGAGCGAGAAGCCTGCGCTCGAGCTTGAAGATGAAGAGGCAACACCCTACGAGAGGCTTGCGGCGAGCGAGAGGCAGGAGGCAGTTCGGGCTGCGTTGGCCCAGGTTCCTGAGATTTTCCGAAGCGCCGTGATCTTGCGTGATCTCGAAGGGTTGTCCTACGAAGAGGTGGCCGAGGTGCTGGACGTTTCCGTCGGAACGGTGAAGTCGCGCATCCTGCGCGGCCGCCGCGCTCTGCGCGAAGCCCTTGATCCCATTCTCAATTCCTCACCTATCGCTGTTTCGGAAGGGAAGCCCTGTAACCGCGTCGAGCGCGTTATGTCCGATTCGATTCCGGCGAGGGATGCGAGTTATCGGGTCCTTCCAGGAAAAGCACCGGTTGCTTTCGCGCGCGCGGCGTTATTTCCAGTGGGGCGGACGCGAGGAGGTGCGAGATGAACTGCCGCAGTGTCTCACGGCGGCTAGCGGGCTATCTCGATGGCGCCATCAGCGGGCGCGAGCATGCACTCGTTCGCGAGCACCTGGAATTTTGTGAGCTGTGCCGGGAGGATCTCGAACGGTATCGGCGGCTGGCCGTTTGCCTGGCTCAATTGGAACCTGCGGTGGCGCCTGCGGATCTGGCGGTGCGCATTCGCTTGGGAGCGGCTCGCGCCGAGGGCCGAGCGGCCAAGATGCGTCAAACGTGGGGACGCGCGTTGCTTGTCTTCCAGAATATTTTGAAGCCGCTTGCGGTTCCGGCGACAGGCGGAGTGCTGACCGCGGTGATGGTTTTTGTGTTTGTTGTGCAGAGCATGCTGGTGGGGATGCCGTTTGGGGTTGTGCCCAATGATCTGCCCACCAGCCTGATGCAGCCAGCGCGCCTGGAGAAACTTGCCCCGTTCCCTGTCCCCGGAATCACCACGAGCGGCGGTGGTTCCGACGCAGGGGTTCTGCTAGTGGAGGCGACGCTGAACGCCGAGGGACAAGTGGTCAACTACGACATCCTGGCCGGCCCGAATGATGCGTCGGTGCGGCGGCAAATTGACCAGGTACTGCTCTTTTCACGTTTCCGGCCGCAGTTGAGTTTTGGGCGCCCGATGGCGGGCGGACGCGTGATGTTGAGTTTTAGCGAAATCCGTGTCAAGGGTTAGTTGGTTCCCCCCAGTCGAAGCCAATCCGCACGACCCAGCGTAACGCGTTTCCTTGACTCTGAATGAGCCGACCGATAGAGTTTTAGCGAGTGGGGCTCGCCTGGGGACTGATCAGCCGGGCACAGGGGCCGGTTACATCACTCTCATCAATGAGAGCCAGAGCAATCCTTTGAAGGAGAAAGGCATTCAGAGGCTGCTGCGCGACTCGAAGAAGCTCGGGTGCGCCTTCGTGTCGATTGGTGTTTTGGCGCTGGTTTTTGCAGCGCGCCCTGCAGCGGCTCAACAAAGTCAATCGACTTCTACCGACTCAAAGAGCGGGACCAGTGTCGAGAACAGCGCCCAACTCTTTGCAATGATGTGCGCGCTGGATGCGGCAGGATTTGATGCCGAGACGAGCACGCTGGAGGAATTGCCGGCTCGCGCAGCCCTTCGCCAGCAACTCCTGGAACTGCAGGGGCCTTCTGTGGACGCGCTGCGGCAGTTCTACCACGACCACGAACTGGGCGACCCCGGCGAAACGCTCTCCAGGTACGTTTCGTTCGCACTGGTTACCGGGCCGCCTCCTAAGTTTCCGTTCCCGATGGAGCACGATCTGCTTCCGCCGGACGTCCTGGCTCTTGAGGGGCTTCAGGATGTGCTCGTAACTTTCTACCGCGAGGCGCATCTCGACGAGCGCTGGGAGCGGGTTGCGGCCGAATACGCGCTGGAGACGGCGCGGGCCGAACGCCCGTTGCGGCAAATCGTGCTCGTTTCATCGGCTTACTTGCGAGAGATCGAGCGGCCCATGGGAGGGCGGACGTTTACGGTGTACATCGAACCTCTCGTCGGCAGCCGTGCGAACTTCCGGAATTATGGGGATCATTACGCAATTGTCGTGGGCGGGGGCAGGAACTTACCGCTCGACGAAATACGTCATGCTTACCTGCATTTTCTGCTGGATCCGTTAGTGCTTCGCAATCGGCAAGTAGTCGAGAGGAAAAGGGCTCTGTTGAATGCGGCGGCGCGTGCGCCACGACTGCCGGTCGACTACCAGACGGACTTTGTCGCCCTGATGGATGAGTGTCTAGTCAAGGCCGTAGAACTGCGTCTGCGGCGGCTGAATCCGCAACAGCTCGAGGCGGCGATGCGCGAGGAGGACCTGAACGGTTATGTTCTGGTGCGGCCCCTCGTTCAACAACTGCAAAAATTCGAAAAGACGGAGCCGGCGATGAATCTCTACTTCCCAGATCTGGTCAATGGAATTGACGCGGCGGCGGAGCAGAAGCGGCTGCAGAATTTCGCGTTTGCGCCCCCGGGATCCGCGGCGGCGAAATCAGAGACGACGGCAACTGCCGAGCAGCCGTCGGAACTCGAGCGGTGGTTCGCGGAAGGGGATCATGAAATCGCTCTGCAGGATGGCGGGGCCGCCGCCACAACCTTTGAACGGGTCCTTGCCAAATACCCGAACCAGCCGCGTGCTCTGTACGGGCTGGCCATTGCTTCAGTTCTGGCAGGCAAGGCGGAAAAGGCCAAGGAGCTATTCGAGCGGCTGGTCAGCGCGTCGGCCTCCGAGGCGGGGAAAGATAGCGCCGCCGCACACGCTGACCCAACCATCCTCGCGTGGTCGCACGTCTATCTCGGTCGCATCCACGACCTCGAAGAGGAACGAGATCTGGCCATGACCGAATATCGGGCGGCCATCAACGTGGAGGGCGCTCCCGAAGCCGCTCGCGTGGCCGCACAGCGAGGAACCGAGGCTGCTTACAAGCCATCCGGCAATGGAAGAGAGAGCAACTCGCGAAAACCTTAACAATACCTCCCGGTGAATCGGGCTGCCGCCCGCCAACGGGATCATTTCAAACGGAAGGGGAACGATATGAAACTTCGGTCGACAATCTGGCTTGGAATTTTCTGCATGGGATTCGGTTTTGGGGCGGGGCCGCTCGCCTCTCCGGCCCGGGCGCAATACGGAACGGCAAAGAGCCCGCAAGTACCGCAGGAGGGACAACAAGGACAACAAGGCCAACAAGGCCAACAGACGCCGGACATGGCACCGCCGAGCGGAGCTATCGGACAACCTCCTAAGACTGATCCGCAGGAAGAGGCTGCGTATAAAGCACTCCACGAGCTGAAGCCCACGGACGCGGACAAGATCATCGAGACCGGCGAGCTGTTCGTTCAGAAGTATCCAAACAGCCACTACCTCGAAGCGGTGTATGGCCGGTTGACACAGGCATATTTCGCCAAGAGCCAGGTCGCTCAGGGAGACGCTCAAAAACAGGCACTCGGCAAAATGTATGACTGTGGCGATAGGGCGCTGACAGCGAATCCCGACGACGTCGATGTCCTCAGCCTGGTGGGCTGGGTCATTCCACACTCTTACGATCCCAACGACATGGACGCGGAACGCCGGCTGGCGAAAGCAGAGACCTACTCCAAGCACGCCATCGATCTGCTTGGTAATATCCAGAAGCCGACGGGGATGACCGACGAAGATTTCGCGAAATCGAAGGGTTCGGAACTGGCGCAGGCTCACAGCGGCCTTGGGCTGGTCTATTTTCGGCGCGGGCAGTATGCAGAGTCGGTCGGGGAGCTACAGAAGGCGACTGAAGTAGCAACGTCGCCCGACCCGACAGATTTCTATGTGATGGGGCTGGAGCTGCAACAAATCAAGCGGTTCGACCAAGCAGCGCAAGCCTATGAAAAGTGCAGCCAGATTCAAAGCGGTTTGCAGCCTCGCTGTAAGCAGGGCATGGAACAAGCGAAGAAGATGGCGGCCTCGCAGCCGGCGCCCGCAAAGCCATAAGGGAAGAGTGGCCTAGGCATGACCGATGAGGAAAGGAGTGCGCTTGAGGCGATCCTCGGTTATTCATTTCAGCGGCCGGAATGGCTCGAGCAGGCGCTCACGCATCGTTCGCGGCGGGAGGGCTGCTCCGGCGCCGGCATGGATAACGAAAGCCTGGAGTTCCTCGGGGATCGCGTCCTGGGCCTCGTGGTAAGCGAGCGTCTCTGCGAACATTTTCCGGACTGGGACGCAGGCAAACTGTCGAAGGCACTCGCGCGGCTGGTGAACACTTCTTCTGTCTATGAAGTGGCGCGCGAGTTGGGCCTCGGAGGTTATTTGAGGCTGGGCCGGGGCGAGGAAAAGACCGGCGGGCGCGAAAAGCAGCGATTGCTGGCCGACGCGTACGAGGCCGTCGTCGCGGCGATCTATCTCGATGGCGGGCTCCCCGCGGCTTCGGCGTTCATTGAACGAACGCTACTCGTGCCAGCGATGACCATGCAGGAAGGCTTGCTGCATCGCCCCGACCACAAGTCGGCGCTGCAGGAATGGCTTCAGCAGCGCGGGATGGGTCCGGTGGAATACCGCGTGCGGAGGGAGAGCGGCCCGGATCACCGCAAGACATTTGAAGTCGAGGCGCGTCTCGAGGGACGAAAGCTGGCGGTCTCCGAAGGGCACAGCAAAAAGGAAGCCGAGCAGTTGGCAGCGCAGCAGGCGCTTGAAATGCTGGAGCGAGAAGGGATCACCACCTGAGAGACAGGATGGCTGCAGAGGCTGAAGTCGAAGAGAAGAATGCGGTCGCTCGGGCCGAGAAGGAAAAGGCGGCTGAGTCCAGCGTGCGCGAGTACGTCGAATCGCTGCTGGTAACGATCGTCCTTGCGCTATTCGGCACCACGTTCATCGTTCAGGCGTTCAAAATTCCTTCGCAGTCGATGGAGCCAACGCTGCTGGTCGGGGATCACCTGTTGGTGAATAAGTTTATCTTCGAGGGTCGAGGCGCCTGGTACGATCGCCTGCTGCCCTACCGGGAAATCCGCCGAGGAGACATCATCGTCTTCAAATTTCCCTATGGCGACCACCCGCACTACGTCAAGCGCGTCATCGGCCTTCCTGGCGACCGCATCAAGATCGTCAATCAACGGGTGTACGTGAACGACGTGCCGCTGAACGAGCCCTACGTGGTCCATGATCCAAACGGCTTGGATCCGTTTGGCGAACATTTCCCGCCGGGCGACCGTGACTTTCTCTATGGCAGCCTGCAGGCGGAATGGGCCGACGAGATTCCGAAGCACATTCGCGATGGCGAGCTGGTCGTGCCGGCGCGCCACTATTTTGCGATGGGTGATAACCGCGATCATAGTTGGGACAGCCGCTACTGGGGATTCGTGGACCGCGACGCGATCATGGGGCGGCCGGTGATCGTATATTGGTCGGTAGTTGCCCGCAGCGACGATTACGATGATCGCGGACTGTTCGGCACGCTACAATCGATCGCGCGAATGCTGATTCATCTTCCCAGCCGGACGCGCTGGGATCGAATGTTCCACGAGGTCCACTAGTGGGATCGCGCTGGCCTCCCGCCGCTTTCCCCTCCTGCTGTTGAATTCGCGATGGCCTCTTCGAATCCAGCCTCCGATCACGCACGGAAGCGCTACCGTCGCTGGCTGCGGTGGGTGGGCGGGATTTTTTTGTTGGTCTGGGCCGCTGACGCCGGAATTTCGCTGCTGCTTCAAAAAACGCGGCTGCGGGTCATCCTGAACGAGCGGCTCGAGACAGCGTTCGGCCGCCCGGTTGAGGCCGGGCGCTATTCTTTCAGCCTGTGGGGCGGGCCGAGTCTGGAGGCGGATTCCATCACTGTGGCGGAAGACCCACGGTTCGGCTTCGAATATTTTCTGCGCGCCGAATCGCTGAGGATCCGGCTGAGTTGGCAGGGACTGCTGCGAGGAAGACTGGAGCTCGGCACCCTTTCGCTCACGCGACCCAGCTTGAACCTGGTGCGCGCCGCCGATGGCGATTGGAACATCGAAGCATGGTTGCCTCGGCCCGCGGGCAGCACTGCTAAGGCGGGTGGAGCTCCTGCCGGCATGGGTGCGACTCAGCGCCTGCGACGAATCGAGGTAGATTCCGGGCGGGTGAATTTCAAGCGGGGCACAATAAAACTCCCGTTTGCATTTGAGAGTGTCAACGGTGTTCTGGAGCAGGACAGCCCAGGGAGCTGGCGAGTCGACTTGGAAACGCAGCCGGCACGCGCTGCCGCTATTGTGCAGCAGGCAGGAGTCCTCCGGGTCCAGGGACACCTGGGCGGGACTTCTTCGCGACTGCGCCCGGCAAACCTGGAACTGACCTGGCACCAAGCTTCGCTTTCCGATGTGCTGCGTCTCACGCGTGGCTACGACTATGGAATTCGGGGTGATTTAGACCTGGTCATTCTTGCGCGTACGGAGGGCCCTCCATGGGATCTTCGGGGCCGTGTCGAGCTGCGGCGAATCCATCGCTGGGACGTGCCGGGGCGCGCCGATAATCCCTCCTTGAATTTGCAGGCCGCCGGCCAATGGTGGCCCGAGCAATCCCGGATCGAGTTGGCGCAGGCAGTTCTCGAAACCCAGCGATCGAATGTGCATGTGACTGGAATTCTCGATTGGAGCGGATCGCCCGTGAAGACTGGCGACTCGTCCGCGACGCTCGTCCAAGTTCTTTCTTCTGGAATTCAGTCCGCGGACCTTCTTTCCTGGATTCGGGCGTTTCACCAAGGCGTGGCCGAAGAAGTGGCGGTTCGGGGCGGAGTAGGAATGGACGTGACACTCACCGGGTGGCCACTGCGGATCGAGCGATGCGCCGTGGCGAGCGACGGCCTGGAGCTGGCAGACGACCGCCTTCCAGGCAAGGCGAGTCTGGGTCGCACCGTCATCGAGTGCACGCAGGATCGATGGCATCTTCGTCCTGCGATTCTGTTGATCGGTTCTTCCCAGGGCGCGCTTCGTCTCGAAGCCTCTGCTGAGAAGCGACCGGACTGGAAGACCACGTTCCAAGCCAGCGGGCAAGTCGCGAGTGTGAAAGACGTTTTCAACATTGCCGGCATCCTCGGGTGGTCGTTGCCGGCTGGTTGGAGACTGAGCGGGCCAGCGAAACTCGACCTTGGGTGGCAAGGTGCGCCTGTCCCTGCGCTGGCGCAGCCCCTTGGAATTATCGAGGTGAACAGCTTCTCCCTGCTCACACCCTTCCTGAATTCGCCAGTGAGCCAGATGAAGGGCCGCATCGAACTGAAGCCGGGAGAGGGAAGAATCGCGCTCGCGTCGGCGCAAGCGTTCGGAGCGCACTGGGATGGAACACTGGAGCATGGCGGCGGGACGGATGAATGGCAATTCGCTCTTAAGGCGGATCACCTTCGTGCGGCTGACCTCGACCGTTGGTTGAATCCACAACGCCGCGAAGGATTGCTCGAGCGGATATTCCCTTTTCTGAGCTCATCCTCGACGCCGGTGCCTGTGCCGGCCTGGCTGCGGGCGCGCGGGCAGTTGGAAATCGAGCAGTTCACCGTGGCCCCCCTGGAGCTGCATCGCCTGCGCACCGACTCCACTATCGACGGCCGCCGGATCGAGCTTTCTAACGCTTCCGCCGACTTTTATGGCGGCAAGATCGAAGGCAGTCTTCGCGCCGAGCTTTCGTCCGCCCCTGCCTACAACTTCCAGGCGACCTTCACCCGCGTGAACCTCGGAACACTTGCAGCGACGAGTGCAGCTCTCGAAGATAAATTCTCGGGCACGGCTTCGGGCGAGGCCTCATTCCAGGCGAAGGGAACCGGCCGAAACGAACTTATTCAATCGCTGCAATGTCGAGGGGAAGGAGAAGCGCGAAAAGTTGAAATCCGCGGGCTTGATCTGGACGCGTCGCTGCGCGGAGCCATTCCTCGCAGCGGTACGAGCGGCTTCGGACGTGTCGAAGCCGCTTTCACTTGCGCCGCCGGAGAAATTCAGTTCTCCAAGTTGTATCTGAGTGGTTCCGATGCGGAATATGAAGCCTCCGGAAGCATAGATTTCAGTCGGAGCCTGGATTGGCGCGTGCGAGTCTTACCTGCGGCGCTGGGAAGCAAGGATGGCCGCTTTGTGGATGCGCCGGACGAGGAATTCCGTCTTACCGGGCCTCTGTTTTCACCGATTATTACGCGCATTGAGAAAGCCTCAGTCCGACGATAGCCACCGTTCACGCAGGGGATCGCGTCGATGGGTGTCAAGGGAGATTACTACGCCAGCAGGAGCGCAGGCATTCTGCGCCGGTCAGGCGCTCAGAAACGATTTGAGCTCTTCCACCAATTCTTGCGGAACCTGCTCCGGAAGAAAATGGCCGGTAGCAAGCGCCTTACCACTTACGTGGTTGCCGCGGTCTTGCCAAGTCTCCAACACGTTGTACATACGGTGAAACGGTCCCTTTTCGGCCCAGAGGACCAGAAGCGGGCATTGCATTTTTCGATTTAGGTCCGCCGCGTCGTGCATCAAGTCGATGGATGCAGCCGCGCGGTAATCTTCGCAGATGGCATGGAGCGCGGCCGGCTCACGGAAGCAACGCAGATATTCATGGAAGGCTGCTTCGCCCACCCAGCCGGGAATCTCGTTGCCCTGCACATCTCCCCCAAGTCGAAGCAACATAGACTTGAGGAAATATTCGGCGCTGTTTGCGATTACGGTTTCGGGGAATGGAGAGGGTTGAACCAGAAAGAACCAGTGGAAAAAGGTAGTCGCGAACTCTTTGGTCACATTCTGGTACAGCTTATAGGTCGGCACGATGTCGAGAACGACGAGTTTGGTGACGCGATTGGGATGGTCGAGAGCCATCCGATGGGCGACGCGACCGCCGCGATCATGTCCCACAACCGCGAATTTCCGGAATCCTAGATATTCCATCACTTCGACTTGGTCTTGGGCCATGGCCCGCTTCGAATAGGCAACGTGATCTTCGCCATCCGGAGGCTTGCTGCTGTCGCCATACCCGCGCAGATCCGCGATCACCAAGGAAAAATCGTGAGCAAGCAGCGGCGCGACCTTACGCCAGAGCACACATGTTTCTGGGATACCATGTAGAAGCAACACGGGCGAGCCTTTGCCACCGTAGAATACATTGACGATTGCACCCGTCGTCTTGATTTTCTCGTGCTTAAAGCCTTCGAAGAATTCGCTACCCGGCCCTTGAGAATCGGCCCGCTCCGGCATGAGATGAGGAGAAGACAGTGCAGCAGCCTCAAAGGCGGCGGGTCCCAACGTGAGGACCATCGATTGCTTCATGAATTCACGACGACTGGAGTTAGACATATTAGTCTCCACTTAGCGTTTCGTTCGGTGGTGATCAATAAAGTACCCTCGTTGCTCCTGCGCTGCCGGTGCAACGGGAATTTCGGTTCGAGCTTGCGGGGCAACGGGAGTATACACCGGGCTAGGTTCCCTTCGAGGCCTGAGCGTGGCCGGCAGCGGACGCTTTCCTTGAACGGGACGTCGGAGCGCCAGCGCCGAGCAAAAGGGGGCATCCTTGCATGACGTTGCGTCCCGGCCTACCATCGCCGGGACATTCCTGGAAAGGAGACGCGAAATCATGGGAACGATCCCGCGATTTATTCTTGTGTTTCTGTTCGTGAGCGCATTTTCCGCTACTGCTTCTGCGGATGGGCCAGGAACTCGGCCACAGGCGAATTCACCGCAATCGTTCACGATTCAACAGGCGTTGAGCGCGCCATTTCCTACTGAACTCGTTGCGGCGCCGGCCAAGGACAGGTTTGCATGGGTCTTCAACGCGGAAGGAAAACGAAATATCTGGGTTGCCGAGCCTTCGGGCGCCAGAGGGGGTTACGCGGCGCGGCCAATTACCGCATATGCAGACGATGACGGACAGGATATCGGCGAACTTGCATGGGCGCCGGACGCAGAATCGATTGTTTATGTCCGCGGCGGGGATCTGGAGTTCAGCGACAAGCCCAGCCCCAATCCGCGCAGCTTTGCACAAGGCGTGGAGCAAGACGTTTGGGCTGTTTCGCTGAATGGTGGTGAGCCGCGAAAGCTTGGGGAAGGCCATTCCCCGGCAGTTTCTCCGAAGGGCGACTCCGTCGCGTATATTTTCAAAGATCAAGTCTGGCACGCAAGATTGGATGGGAGCGGGAAAGCCGAACAACTGATTCATTCGAACGGTGAGAGTAGTTCGCTGCGATGGTCGCCGGACGGTTCGAAGCTCGCGTTTGTCAGCCGCCGCGGCGATCACAGCTTTATCGGCGTGTACGATTTTTCGGGGCAGAGTCTCGCATATGTCGATCCCAGCGTCGGCCGGGATGAACAACCGGTCTGGTCGCCGGACGGGCGGCAGATCGCCTTCCTTCGCATTCTGTACTCCAAGAATGCTTTGATATTCGAGCCCAAGCGAACGGGAGAGCCATGGTCGATCCGCGTCGCAGACGTCGCGACCGACAAGGGCCGGGAGGTTTGGAAATCTGCCGAAGGCAAGGGAAGCGTTTTCCGCGAAGTGGTAGCGGATAATCAGTTGTTTTGGGGCGCCGGTGACCGGTTGATCTTTCCCTGGGAGCGGGACGGATGGACGCATCTTTACGCCCAGCCGGTCCGTGGCGGGGAGGCGAAGTTGCTCACGCCGGGGGAGTTTGAAGTGGAATACGTCGCGCTGAGCCCCGATCGCAGGACGATCTGCTTTTCATCGAACCAGGATGACGTCGATCGCCGCCACGTCTGGCAACTGCCGGTCGATGGCGACCACCCAGCGGCTTTGACTCGGGGTAGCGGTATCGAAACAGCTCCGGTAGTGGCCTCGGACAATCACACAATCGCGGTGCTGCGTTCCGACGCACGCTTGCCGATGCGCCCGGCGGTTGTGGCCGACGGCGGCGAGCTTCACGATCTTGCGCCCAGCACTATTCCCGCGGAATTTCCAGCCGCACAGATGGTAATCCCGCAGCAGGTGATCTTTGCCGGAGCCGACGGGATGCAGATCCATGGCCAAATCTTTCTTCCCGCGGCTGCCAAGGACGGAGCGCGGCATCCTGCGGTCATTTTCTTTCACGGGGGCTCCCGGCGGCAGATGCTTCTAGGCTGGCACTACATGTTCTATTACAGCAACGCGTACGCGATGAACCAGTTCCTTGCCAGCCGCGGTTACGTCGTTCTTTCGGTGAACTACCGCAGCGGAATCGGATATGGACTCGACTTCCGGGAGGCGCTGAACTACGGTGCCGCCGGTGCGAGCGAATTCAATGATGTTCAAGGCGCAGGACTTTACCTGCGGGGGCGTTCCGATATCGACCCCAAACGCATCGGGCTTTGGGGAGGCAGCTACGGCGGATATTTGACTGCGCTGGGCCTTGCCCGGTCGTCCGATCTTTTCGCGGCTGGCGTTGATCTTCACGGAGTGCACGACTGGAATCTGGAGATTGAGCGTTGGGTCCCGTCCTACGACCCCGGCGCACGGCAGGATTTTGCGCGCTTGGCTTGGGAATCTTCACCGATGTCCGCGGTCAAAACCTGGCGGTCGCCGGTCCTGTTGATTCAGGGGGATGACGATCGCAATGTACCGTTCGCAGAAACGGTGCAACTCGTGGAAGCATTGCGGAAGCAGGGAGTTGAATTCGAGCAACTTATTTTCCCCGACGAGATTCACGATTTTCTGCTGCATCGCACCTGGGTGGCTGCCTATTCGGGAGCGGCGGACTTCCTTGGCCGGCACCTTGGGGCGACGGCAGCGACAATCTCGTCCACGCATTGAGGAAGCACGCAGCCCTTTAGACCTAGCTGGCATCGAAAGCTAACGTCGAGTCCATGGCCTCTACGATCCCCACGCGCGGTGTGCGGATCGCGTCGCTCCTCCTCCTTTTCGGGAGCGGCGGGATGGCGAGTTTCGCTGGCTCGCCTACCGAGAGTACCCGCGTTCGTCTGTTCCCACAATTTGCGACGGGACAGAGCCTGCATTACCAGTTCGAGATTCGCACCAGCACACGCGGACACTCGACGACTCCGATCGCGAATCCCGAGGCGCCTTCGAGCCTCGAGCAATCCGCCACTGTGGCCGTTCGATTGGATGTACTGGAGGTAACGCCCGGCGCCGCTGGAGAGATGGGCGGTGCCCGCCTCCGCCTGACCTATGAAAAGGTCACGGTGACGACGCAGAGCGACGCCTACGACCCGCAGGCCGCGGGACTCGAAGAGCAATACCGGAACCTCGAGGGGCGGTCAATGGAATTCAGCATCGACCCCAAGGGGCAGGTCGGCGATGTCACCGGTCTCGACGCAGTGCTCCCCAGCGCTACCGCAGCCGAGACCGTGCGAGCCTGGATGGCAGGCCTTTCTTCTGGCGCCTCATTTCCGAAGCGGGGCATTGCCATCGGCGAGAAATGGTCATCCGAGAGGCCCCTGCACGGCGCCCCCTTGAACGGCATCGTTTGGCGCACGGAATCGACTTACCTTCGAAATGAGGTGTGTCGCTCGGGAGCGAGCCCGGCGGTCGCGTCCGTTGCGGCGAAAACCGCCGAAGAAGAGCAGTGCGCCGTGATCCTCACCCATTTCGAGATCGTGCAGAAACAAACAAAGGGCGAGGTGACGCCCGAGGACTACCGGAAAAATGGTCTGAGGACGTCGGGGAAGTGGACGGGGTCCGGCGAAAGCCTCGACTCGATTTCTCTGCGAACGGGTATCGTCACGTCGGTCACCCAAAGCAGCACGCAGGACATGGATTTCACGATTTCGAGCGCGTCGTCCCCGTCGCGGCTCACCTATTCGGGGCACGTGCAGAGCCAATCGCAGATCACATTAGTGCCCGGCAGCGCGAAGCCACAGTAGTCACCGCATGGTTCGCGTGCCACGTGCTGAATTTGCTGCACTCATGTGCGGCACACAGCCAGGAGTGGCTGTGCCACGCGGCCCCGGTCGCTCAGCGGCAAAGCCCGCAGCCTCGCTTTGTCGTCTGCGGCGCGGCATTTGGGATTTTGCAGATGCGGTATAATGGCTATTTTGCATGAGCGCGATTTCTTGCGCTGAAGAGGCCTGGGTTCATGGACTTCAAACTGGCGAGCGACTACGAACCGCGGGGTGACCAGCCAGAGGCGATCGCTCAGCTTACTCGAGGTCTGCGCGACGGAGACAAGCACCAGGTCCTTCTCGGCGTCACCGGTTCCGGGAAGACGTTCACCATTGCCAAGGCTATCGAGCAGATCAACCGGCCGGCGATCGTTCTTGCGCACAACAAGACCCTGGCCGCCCAGCTCTTTCACGAATTCCGCTCATTCTTCCCGCAGAACGCGGTCGAATATTTCGTCAGCTATTACGATTACTACCAGCCGGAAGCTTACGTCCCTTCGAGCGACACCTACATTGAGAAAGAAGCCACGATCAACGATGAACTGGATAAGCTGCGCATGAGCGCGACTCGGTCACTCTTCGAGCGCCGCGACGTCATCATCGTTGCGTCCGTTTCCTGCATTTACGGTCTGGGCTCGCCAGAAGCGTATTACGGCATGCTGCTGATGCTCGAAAAGGGGCAGTCGATCGCCCGCGAGTCCATTCTTCGCAAGCTGGTTGAAATTCAGTACGACCGGGCGGAAGACCTGCGCCGGGGCACGTTCCGCGTTCGCGGCGACATGATCGAAATCTATCCGCCCTACGATGATCTGGCGGTCCGCGTCGAGCTGTGGGGCAGCCAAATCGAAGCGATCCGGAGGATCGACCCGCTGACCGGTGAGATCACCTCGCGCGACGGCGATATTGCGCGGATGCCGATCTATCCGAAGACTCACTACGTTTTGCCGGCTGACCAGAAAGAGCGCGCTATTCAAGCGATCTACGAAGAGCTCGAGTGGTGGAAGCCGGAGCTGGAGCGGCAAGGAAAAATCGTTGAAGCGCAGCGGGTTCAGCAGCGAACATTATTTGACATCGAAATGATGCGCACGATCGGTTATTGCCACGGTATCGAGAATTATTCGCGCCATCTTTCAGGCCGCCTGCCGGGTGAAGCCCCGCCAACGCTGCTCGACTACGTCCCGGAAGACTACCTTCTCGTGGTGGATGAGTCGCACCAAACGATCCCGCAATTACGCGGGATGTACCACGGCGACCGCTCGCGGAAGCAGACGCTCGTGGACTACGGCTTTCGCATGCCGTCGGCGCTCGACAATCGTCCGCTGACGTTCGAGGAATTCGAGCACCGCACGAATCAGGCCGTGTATGTCTCGGCGACACCGGGCCCATACGAGCTGACCAAATCGGGTGGGGTTGTGGTCGAGCAGGTGATTCGTCCGACCGGACTGGTGGATCCGGAGGTGGAGGTCCGGCCGGTAAAAGGACAGGTGGACGATCTGCTGGAGCAAATTCGTGCGCGAGCCGAGCGCGGGGAGCGTGTTCTCGTCACCACACTGACCAAGCGGATGGCTGAGGACCTGGCGGAATATTTCTCCGAGGTGGGCGTGCGCTGCCGGTACCTGCACTCGGAAATCGAGACGCTCGAGCGAGTGCGCATCTTGCGCGACCTGCGCCGGGGCGAATTCGATGTGCTGATTGGCATCAACCTGCTCCGCGAAGGGCTCGATTTGCCGGAGGTATCGCTGGTGGCGATCCTCGATGCCGATAAGGAAGGCTATCTACGCAGCGCCACCTCGCTGATCCAGACCATCGGCCGCTGTGCCCGGCACATTGAGGCCAGGGCAATCCTTTATGCCGATACCATGACGCAGTCGATGCAGCAGGCGATTGGGGAGACGAATCGGCGCCGCGCGAAGCAGCAGGCTTACAACCTCGAGAACAACGTCACGCCGCAATCGGTGATGAAGTCTGTAGACATGCAGTTGGCGGCGATTGTGGAAGCGGATTACGTCACCGTGCCCGTCGAAGAGGTCGCCCTCGAGCAAGTCCGGGACGAAGAAGATTTGCGCCGCGCGCTGGAGCAAATGGAAGCACAGATGCGCGAGGCGGCGAAGAAATTCGAATTCGAGCGCGCCGCCGCCCTGCGTGACCGCATCCGTGCTTTCAAGCAGCGCGACCTCGGCGCGATTTTCGCGCCGCCCCCAGATGTGCCGAGCGGCGAGCCAGCCGCGCCCGAAACGGCGAAAACACCTTCCCGAGCACAGGCGAAGAAGATCTGATCGCGGGCTGAACACGCACCCGCGGTCGTAGGCGCGCTGCTTGCTGCGCCCTTTGTAGTCTTGGAGTTCGCGTCCAGTGAAATTCGATCCAGGCTTTGACCTTCTCACGTCGATCCCGATTTTAGATGTGTAGTGGCGTATAGCTATACGCCCCTACGAACACGAAGCAGAGATGGCTCACTGGTGTCCAGCATGGCGGGCGGAGTTACACAAGGCCCTTGCGCAAATCTTCCAGGCGATAGAATGTGCGCCTCCCAGCGTTTGCCAGATTCGAAAACCGAATGCAGCAAAGAGATTCTTGGTGAGGCCGCGGATGACGTTACGAATCCCTTCTTGCCAGCGAACCTGAACGAACTCTTCGCCGACGGCGATTCCTGACCGGAATCCGTGCTGCTTTACCAGCTTTCCAAGCTTCATGTCGTCGACCTCCATGGCCAACCGGCGATGCGTGCCGATTGCTTCATAAGTTGAACGACGGATGAGCTGGAATGCGCCGACTCCCATATAGCTTCCCGTCCGCGGGTCGCTAACTCGCCAAGGCTGTGCGCCAAAGACGAAGCCGACTCCGAGATATCCAACCGCGGCGGTCTCCCAGAATCCGCGCAACTCGACCGCGGCGAGCAACGTCAGATGATCCCCATTACTTAGCTCTGCGAGGGCCAGGGCGCGGCGGATCAGGTCAGGCGCAAAGCGCACGTCGGCGTCGGTGAAAACAAGCCATTCGCCGGAGGAGCGCTCATAGGCAGTTTCAAGGGCATGGGGTTTTCCGAGCCAGCCTTCGGGCAGCGCAGAAACGTGGACAACTTTTAGAATCGAGTGCTGGGATGCAAAATTATCAAGAGTCTGCGGCGTTGCGTCGACCGAGCGGTCATCCACGGCGATGATCTCGTAATCGGGATAATCGAGGGATACGAAGGAGGCAAGCGCGGCGGGGAGTTTTTCTGCTTCGTTACGCGCCGCAAAAAGAATCGAGATTCGCGGCAGATGCTTGCCCGCTTCAGGAGCCGTTTGCGAAATCCGTGGGATTTGCGACATTCCTCGCCAAGCACCAAGACCCATGACGATCCATCCCAGGGCGAGGAGGCCGAAAGAGACGAATTCGAAGTTGCGCAAGTCTGCTTTTTTCCTGAGCGCGCGACGCGTGAAAAAGATATTCTATCAACAAATCGTCATCAGTTAGAGACACAAACCCCTGGTTTTTCTGCATTGAGATGCGACCAGGTGACACCAGAAACGGGGTCATTTGTGTCAAAATTTGTGTCAGTTATCGCAGATGATGTCGTCCTCAAATATCTTTTTGCGGCCATCGATTGACACAATCCGCCACGATTGACGCAATCCGCCATCTCTCCAGCGCCTCGAACGCTTTTCGCTCACAACCACACTTCGGATTTGGGGACGATTTTGCAATCTGCCGATTTTGAATCCGCAGTCGAGTTATTCGCGCCCTTCCGTCAGGAACTGACTTGAACTCGAAATCCGGTGATAGAATTATTGCGTGGAATGGCTTTCTGAGAATTACAAATGGCTGTTTGACGGGGTTGGCGGCGCTGCTGTCATTACTCTCCTTGTTTTCCTGATTCGGTGGCTCAGGTCTTCTTCCCAACGAGCCCGTCAACCAACGGCGGGTCTGAATGCCGAAGGCTCTTCGGTGAGCAATTCACCAGTTGTCGGTGGTCCAGGAATCAAATCAGAACGTCAACGCACCCACTTTCAATGTGAGCATAGGACACCCCGCACCCGCCGCGCGACCGCACGCCGAACCATCACCAAGGACTCAAAAACCCCTCCCCAACATTCAATATATTGGTGCTGAAACAGTTTCTCTGGAAGACGTGATTGGTAGGGGTCTGGTTGAGAGAGGTTCAGCACAAAATGCCATCATCATTCGATTCGCAAATGAGGCAACGCCGGGTGCGCAAAATTTGCGAGCGCGTGTAAGGGCTGTCTTGATCTACCGATATGAACAGAAGGAAGTTGATGTTGCTGGGAGTTGGCTCTACGAAAACAGCGACGTGTCCGACTTTGCGCCTGATGGCAGGCGGCACAAGCTCATCGCAGGAATAATTATCGATGGAGAGCTTGCCGCGATCACGGCGCAGAAGTTTGTGGCCCATAGACGCACTTGGTACATGTCAGACAGTCTTCCGCTCAAGGGTTTTCAGACGGGCACCGTCTTCGTGCAACTGACGAACGTGCACACTCTAGATGTTCTCTACCAAAATGAATTTGCGGTGCGTGTGAACCCTCTCAGCATTACTTCCCCAACAACACGCTGAGGCTATTCCGCGTTGTGATCTTTGGCTTGAATTTGACCAGAGTCATTCCAATGAAGATCGTCCGCTTCGCATTCAGAACAACGGCGATGTCCCCGTGTTCGACGTTGTGGTTAGGATTCCCGCTGATGGTTCTGGCTTCAAATCCGGCGCAATCAATCGGCTGAACAACGACAAAGGTTGGGTACCGTGCACGTCAAATGGCAACCCCGAATACCTGAAGTCCCTTCGGGCCGTCCTTGTGAGTGCCCTGCTAAACAGTTCGGATGAAGGCTCTGAAGAGAAATCTATTCCAGTACTGGTTACTTATCGAAGTCAAGCGCAACAGGATTGTGAATGCCGCTTAGAAGTCAGGATGCCATTGAGGAACGGCATCCAGTTTGCATTGCCGCTGGCGAAAGAGGAGAAGGTATAAAGGCCCTGGGCGAAGATAAAGCGATGTCCGTTTACGCTAGCGTAATAGGACATCAAATTACCCTCTTGACATCTCCCCGCATCTGTGAAATACTGAAGACATGGGGCGGTTCCGTTAGCCGCTCGCGTCGAATCGGTCAGCGACGTAAAGAGACTGACCAGCAACTCAACTGGTTGACGCTGGGCCAGACTGGGAAACGACCAGTCCAACGATATCGGAGAGCCAGTTGAAGCCAAGGCAAGGGTTGTAGGGACTGGGCAACTGTCCCGAGTGCACCCTGCTTCACACGCACCTCTGAAATAACTGAACGAGAGGTGCGTGCATGCCACGCAAGAAGCAATCCAGCAATCCAGCAGTCCGCAGTCCGCAGTCCGATTCTGTACAGCCTCGCCTGCTCACAGTTAAGCAGAGTGCCGCCTATCTTGGCGTCAAGCCGAGCCTCATTCGCTCGCTGAAGTACGCTCATGCTATCCCGTTCGTACAGCCGCACAAGCATCTGGTGCTGTTTGATAAAGCCGACCTGGACGCCTGGGTAGAGAAGAACAAGACCGCAGTTGGGAGCGCGTGACCTGTTAGCACGATCAACAGGCACGTTAGATTTGGAGGAAATGAAAATGGGACAAAGAGCATATGTCGCTGTTGTTTTGGAAGACAACTCTGCTGTGTATTTGTTCACACACTGGAGCGGGGAGCTACTTCCACGTTGGGTGCAAACCGCCCTCAAGACTGAGGGACTCGACAGAGGCAATCACTTAGCAGCAGCCATTGCCCGTCAGATGGATTTGTCCCGCATCGACACCAAGATGATATTCGGGATTCCTGACTCCGGCACCATCGTAGTCAACTGCAAGACTCAGCGGGTCGGCTTCGCTCAAGAGAAGGGTGTAGCCTTCTTCAAGGAAGAGTTAGACCAGTATCTTGCCCTTGCCGAGCCAGGAATCCCGAAGCCAGTCAGGGAAAGGTTCGTTGTTGCGGCGGATATGCCGATCTATAAGGACTGGTCATTCGAGGAGTACCGCCAACTCGATTGGTCAACCATCGACGCTCAGTACGAGCGAGCTGTAAATCTCACCGAAGCGATAGGGGAGGCGTTGATCGAAAAGAATCTAGCAGCGCGGAAGTAACCCTGACCCGCCAGACAGGCGGCAGGAATGCGCGAAAGCGCGAGGAGAATGAAAATGGCAACACACAAGAAGGTAGCGGGCAAGAAGGTGGCACTCGATCCGAAGCTCAATGTCGAACACGTTGGCTACGTCGCGGTGGACTCAGGTCAAGTCATCATCGGTGATCCCTGCTACGTGCAGGATGTCACCCTCGAAGACACCCTCCATATGGATACAGGTACGTCATGCAGGCTAGACGATATGACGCCTGAAGACCGCGCCCAACTCCAGGCCCAACCATCTCTCGGCACCGAAGAAGGTATGAAGATTTTCGACAAGTACATGAAGTTCCATCCGGCTGGGCAGATCACAGGCGGCGACCTGGTGGAGAACATACCGCACAACAAGAAGTACCGCGCCGAGACTCTGCTTCCTCGTCGGAGCATCAAGCAGAAATATGGCAACAAGGACAACTCGTGCGAGGTTGCCGTGCTCTGTGGCAGCTTCGGTGGTGATGGCACCTATCCGGTGTATGTCACAACCGCCGACCTTGGTAGAAGGGAGAGGACAGTCGTGAGTCTGACGGTTGTATTTCATGACCAGGAGAGGATTCAAGACGCACTGGCCTTCCTCGCACGGTTCGATGAAATTACGGCAGAGAAACTTTGGCTATGCTCAAACGAGGTGTGTCCGTCTAGCAGAATTGATTGAGCCCGACGATTTTTCCGTTCATGGAATCCCCGCTTTAGGAGCTTCCGTATGAGAAAAATATTCAGGGTCGTATGGTCGAACTGGGTGAAGCCGCTCATCGTCTACGCGCTTCTCTGGGCCAGCTTCCGCTGGCTGGACTTCGATAACAAGCAGAGCATCGCGTTCACGGTCCTCTTCGGCACTGGCTATTTCTGGCTCAAGGAACTGGATAAGAGGACTGAGAAAACCGATGAATTCACGCCGTACCGAGTGACCGTCCAAGCCAAGAACTACTGGTACGACCTGGTCTTCAAGTACCGATTTGTGAAGGACGAAGAGGAACGGAAACGCCTCTGCGAGAAAGTGGAAGACAACAGCATCTTGCGGCGTGGCTGATCTTCTTCAAATCGACTCGATTGCGCCTTAGATTTCCTCATTTCTTCTCAGGTTCATGGCAAAACCATGACGAAAACGTTGGTCCCGTTCCAGCATGCGGATTTCACTCTCGCGTCAACTTTGTCCCATGCCTTCACGAGACTGCAATTCTCAGATGCATCGTAGGCGAGCAGACAGGCGTACTCGTAATCCCAAGCTGGATGCTTGCTTTCTGGCACTCTCGGCAATCCGCGATAGTAAAAACCCTGATAGACACCCTTAACTAGTTCTGTCTTGGCCGCATCAAGTTGCCCTCCCCTAAAGTACTTAACTTCCCCGACCACGCTGTACGGGCATGGGAGTCGGAAAGCAAAATCGGGACAACTCTGATGAACGGGTGATTTCGATGTGCTATTCCACCACGTCCTCACAAGGCTGTTAGCGGCAATGAATTGTTTTTGGAAGGGATATTTGTTAGCACTCGCTGGTGTTCCCGAGGTCATCTCTTTTTTCCTCGCGTCATCTGACTCGGCAAGAAACGCTTTGCGAACGTCCGCCGAGGACAGGCGAAGAGCTGCGTGAAATACTCATGGATTGAGGCGAGCACGAAGTTATCCACAAAGAGCCCTTCATGCGGCGCGTCCTGTGCATTCTGTTTCTTTCGTTTGTAGTCTGCTACAAATTCCTGCATTTTTCGCCTGACTTCATCAGGGGTTCCGATCTTTTCCTTGAGATGTGCTTTCAATCCCTCCAAAAAGTTCCTGGCATCTTCTCGCCTCATTTCCGTTGCAGTTTGGGGACCTCGCATTCAGTAAGCACCTCGTCTCCTCTAAAAGCCAATCTCTCCACCCTTTGGTTGTCCAGGCATTGCGCAGCTATTTCGGAACTGGTACTTTGTCGCCCATGGCGGAGAGCACGTACTCAACCTCTCTACTCTGGGGACTGAGCCTAGCGGATTGGGCGACCATTGTAAACGCTGCCGCCCTCGTTGTTCTTGCGGTCATCAACATCCTGTACCTCAGAAGCGCCAACCGACAAGCCGCCGCGAGCATGGCTCAGGCAAAGGAAAGCCAAAGACAAGCTGATGCAGCGACAGAGAGCTTGAGGCTCTTGAAAACGGAATCAGAGCAGCGGAATGCAGAAGAACTAATCCGCGCGATAGCCATTCTTCATGCAATACGGCATGACGTGGCGTTCTGGACGCCCATAGTTAAGGACAAATGGGGTATGGCCCCGTCCATGGTTCATCTGTTGCCGCTCGATTGGCCCATCGTCGTTTATCGGGCAGGGAGAATCTCAGCAGAATTACGGAAAGAGGTTCTTATTCTTCAAAATTATCTTGCAAACGCGAACTATCAAATCACTGAGTTTCTGAGCGCACACCCTCAATTTTGCAATTCCGAAATCCTGAAGCCTGCGCACCTGAATTTAGTCACTGCCTCACCTGTCCTAACGGAAGTCATCTCGAAATTCGAGACGTTTGAACAGGCCAACGCTGGTCAATCTTCCGCATAATCTTCTCAGCCGTCGCAATCGCATCCGCGATGCACGACTCGACTGCTGGTGAAGGTCTGCCATCCCACTGTGCCAGCTTCCTCGCCGCCAGTATCGAAGCCGCCTTTCCCGTCAAAAGAGCGAGTCCTCACCGCCGCCTGGCGAAACAAAGGCGAAGATGAATAGACTCCCGCCGTGGACGAAGGGCGCAAACGAGTCCTGCTGATCGGGAAAGTAACACTGTATTAACTTCCTGTTCGCGAACGTCTCCGAAAATTTCCTGAGTGTATTTGCTTCGAATGAACGCAAATTTATCTTTTCCTTGGCAGGTACATAATGAACGACACCAGGTACGGCCTGTTCGTAGTAAACCCCGGCAAGGGTCCAGTGCAGCTCGAAATCGTCAACGGACTCGAGAACGGCAAACAACGCATGGAGCAGTGTGCAGCGAAATCGCCAGGCGACTACTTTCTCTACAGCTTCTGCGAGGCGACCATTGTCGACCTGCACCCCAAGAGTCGAAACCCACAGTGAGAAGGGCGGCAACCTACACAAAGGCCGAACCTAACGGGATCATTTCGCATCAAATGCAGTATGAGTGCCAAAAAACTGAAGGGACGTGGGCGCTTAGTACCGACACGACCAACTGGTATCGAATACCAAGTACAACACGGAATCCACTTGATTCGAGCGAAATTGCCGCATGGAAGGGGCTTGCGACCAACCCGATGGGCTAAGTGTTCCCTGCGTTCTGCGTACGCCCAACGAATCCCAGATGGTAGCTATTTTCTCTATACGGACGATGGCCGAGTGCATCAACTGAAGTCCATCGGCGGCGAATGGTGTTACTTGGCCGTGGCGGCCTGAGTCTGGAGGCATTCGGATAAGCTAAGCAGGGGTAGTTTGAAAAAGAGCGACCATTTTTGGCTGGGCAGGCCGCTCTTTTTGGGGTGTAGAGGAACAGCTAATCTCCCAAAACTCTACGTCTAAGTCCCCGTGCAATACTGTCCCTTTTGACACATCCACCGCTTCGCCGTCTCTTCGCCTAGCCATTTTCATCCGTTTGTGGCATCTAATCTAGGTAAAGCCTGCGTATGAATTCTCTCCCAAGATTCGAACCAATGCGGCTGTCGTTGCGCTCCGATCCGTTCGATAATCCCGACTGGATTTTCGAGCTAAAGCACGACGGTTTTCGGTCGCTGGCGTACATCTCAGACAGCCAATGCGAATTGGTTTCGAGGCGAGATAACCTCTACAAGAGTTTTGGGCCGCTATGTGACGTGATGGCCCGCCTTAAAGTCGATTCCGCAATCCTGGACGGCGAGATTGTCTGCCTGGACTCCGAGGGGCGCAGCATCTTCTACGAGCTATTGTATCGTGGTCAACCAATCTTCTACGCATTTGACCTGCTCTGGCTGAACGGCCAGGATTTGAGGCAGCATCCGTTAATTGAACGAAAGCAGAGGCTGCGCAAGTTGATTCGAACGGCCAGGAAGTCCCGAGTGCTTTACGCTGACCACATCGAAGGCCACGGTATAGATTTCTTCCGCACTGTCTGTGAACAGAATTTAGAGGGCATTGTCGCCAAGCGGAAGGGCAGTGTTTACTCGTCGGCTGGCTATTGGCTGAAAATCAAAAATCCGCTCTACACACAGGCAGAAGGACGCCGTGAATTATTTGAGGCAATGCGGCCTGGGCCGAAGAAGGCCAAGCAGCGGGCAACGCTTGACGAGAAAACTGGGGCCTGAGCAGCGAGGTTGACCTATGGTAATGCGAACACCCATGCTGAACGTCGAAGACATAGTGTTCCTCTGGCAGATTGCCATCCGTGCCGACGATGATGTGTGCCAGTACATGATGTCTCAAATTTTGGAATCTCCTGTGGACCTAGACGATTTCCACGAGCTACCTGAGGAGGCAGAATCGTAAGGGAAGCCTACGCAGATTTGGTTCGCGCTCCCAAGGAATGCCGTATTTGTGCGGGGCTAACAAACCCATCGGCATGTTCTGGCGGAATCTATGACATCGACCACTGCGAGTGAAACGGGCGATGGGGCAGTTAGATACTTTGTGACGCCTCAGTCACCTCACCAGCAACATTTGACAGAAAAACTGGAGCTTGAACAGAGCGGCCTTCTCTCGGTGCTTCGGGATTATTCGCCGTCATAGGGAGTCTCGCTGTTGGT
>JBARRP010000042.1:0-4216 GCA_049644285.1 Candidatus Acidiferrales bacterium
GGCAAGGCACTGGTTGTGATTGTGATTTGCGGCAGAGAATCCACCGGCTGCGAAGAAGAAGTTCCCGGCACATACGTCCAGTTCACGATGTCCTGGACAGCTGCCAACCCCCCGGTGGCGCCCGTGAACCCTACATACGCGGTGTTACCGCCAACGGTGTTGGGAATATTTACTCTGGAGCTTGTGCTGAAAGTGGCGTTGGTGGTCGCATCGGTGATCTGCATCACCAACGTCGTGCCGTCATAGGTCATGTGCACGTTCATCAGGTGCCCGCTGTGGAGACTGACACCCGATCTGGTCATGTCCACAGCCGGCGTGATCGGTGCCGCACCGTTGGTGTACAAGCCAGTGGAATCGGTCCCTTCACCGGCATTGTTGTAGAGGTCGAACTTCAGCGCTACGCTCTTGCCAATCGACGTGTACGCCAGGTTCCCACCCTCAGCCCCTAAGGCGGTCGGACTGTTGCCTTGGATGGTGAAGGTGAACCCGTCAGCACTTGCGCTGGCGAGCTGAAAGCTGAAGTCGTTGGTGAACGATTGTACATTCACCGCCGTGTTGAAGAATGTGCTGCTGGTCTCCCCCGTCGCTCCGTCCGTGAGCCGCAAGCGAGTCCCATTGATTGCAGCATTGCCGTTAAGAGTCAGCCCCGTGGACGTGAAGCCTCTGCCGTAGACGGGAGAAGCTCCGCTGACGCTCGGGGCGGAAGAAGTCCCGGCATTAATGCTGAAGTTGCTTGACGCTGTGTCTCCTGCGGAATCTCTCACTTGCACTAGAAACGTGAATGCCCCAGCCTGCGTGGGCTGGCCCGAAATCTGTGCGCTTGACGGCTGAAGACTAAGACCCGGCGGTAACTGCCCGCCGACGATGCCCCATTTATAGGGCGGCACCCCATTGGCTGCGGCCAAGGGCGCGTTGTAGTTCACGCCTACCGCACCGCCGGGCAAGGCACTGGTAGTGATTTCCACCGGACAAACCATAATTTCACCGGAACGCTCACGCAGCGACGCGTCGATTCGGCCAGGACGCGCAGGGGGCGCAGTCGGCGGCGTTGCCTGCAGACGGCAGGATTGGCTGACTGGGGCTGTTTTCTGCGACCCGGACGTAATCCCTGAGCACCCCACAGTCGCAACCGCGATTGGCAAGGTCAAACAAACGAGGCTAAGACGGTTTATCTTTGTCATGACCTGTTGTAAGGTGCTGGTCGTTCCGTGTGATTTGGACTTTGGAGCAAGAGACTTGGACTGCAAACGGATCGACAGCACTTGTTCCCCCTTTGTCGGCATTCTTTGGGCTCCGTCAAACAGAATGAGCCGAGAAAGGCGGGCCCATAACTGGTCGAAGGTCCAGAAAAAGTCCGTCTCTAGTTACCTGTACTAGTAGCCAGGTTTCTCGGAAGAAGGGTGAATGGAAAGCGGCAGCAACGTGACGAAAAAAGGGAGATCAGACCTGGCAAGGTTCCGCATAGGGCATGGGCTTTCTGTCTAGTGCAGAGGTTGAGGAAAAGCGAGCTGAGGCCCAAAACACTGAACAGTCACCGAATCGTATGGACTCTGAAGGAAAAACGATAGAATTGACATAGCATGGCAGAAGATAACAAATCCCCTAGGCCACTTCTCCCGGATGAAGCGAAGTGGCGCGCCTCGATTTCCACCTCGGAGCTCGAGTCAAGAATGGAAATTCACCCGGTAAACGATGAAGCAAAAGCACAACTCTGGCAACAGTTTGTGGAGAAACACTCTGAATGTAGCAATTACCACCGTTGGGGTTGGAAGCAGGTAATCGAGAATAGTTTCCATTGGCCTACGTTTTACCTGATGGCTGAGGCAGCCAACACCGTTCACGGGATCCTCCCGCTCGTGTGGCAAAAGAGCAGGATGTTTGGCAGCTTTCTCACTTCGTTGCCGTTCCTAAACTGTGGCGGGGTTGTCGCCGAGAACAAGTCAACCAAGGACGCGTTGGTGGCAGAGGCCATCGCGCTTGCAAAGCAACTGCGAGTGGAGTATCTAGAGCTCCGGCATAGCATGGACCCCGAATTGGACCTTCCAGCGAAAACGCACAAAGTAGCTATGGTGCGCCCGATCGAGCGCGACGCAGAAAAAATGTGGGCCGCTTTGCCGCACAAAGTTCGAACGGATATCCGCAAGGGGATCAACTCAAGCTTGGCAGCCGATTTTGGCGGTGAAGAGCTGCTGGAGGATTTCTATGGAGTCTTCGCACGAAACATGCGCGATCTCGGCACACCAGTTTATGGCCGAAATTTCTTTTGTGCAATCCTGAGGACTTTTCCCAGTGACAGCTACATCTGCATCGTTCGCCACCAGGGAAGACCAGTGGCCGCGTCATTCCTGACGGGTTATCGGGACACGCTTGAGGCGGGGTGGAGTTGTTCCCTGTACGACTATATTACGATGAAGCCAAACATGTTTTTGTACTGGAAAGTTCTCTGCTTTGCCGGTGAACGAGGATATCGACTCTTCGATTTTGGTCGCTCCTCGATCGGCTCAGGGACGCATCGCTTCAAGAAGCAGTGGGGCTCACAAGAGGTTCCCCTATACTGGGTTTACTGGGTACCGGACAATGCTCACTTGCCCGAGCTCAACAAGGAAAACCCCCGCTATCGGTTGGGCATCTGGCTCTGGCAGAGACTTCCCATATCGGTGACCAAGCTGATTGGTCCCGCTATAGTCAAATGTCTTCCTTGAATTCAGCAGAAGGGCATACTTCAGGCCCACTCTCCTCGCCGGTCCGCCAATGTGGGCTTGGTCATGAAACAGGTCGACAACATCGGGGGCATTCGAGATTATTCGAGAATATGGTCGGGGTGTGCTCTCTCGTATCGGCCTGCTCCCAATCTCTCCATGAAGGTGGGTTTCGGAAGACAAGCCTAATCGAAGCGAAGTAACGATCGCGCGGCGAGCGCAGTGGCGTGGCTTTTGCGCTTCATTCTTCTCTTGTTCGACGATCACGCGCAAACTTGACGAGGGGTGTACAAGGTAGCGCGAGAAGATGCAATAGCGCATTGAACCGCGATCTTGGATAGCCCAGCGACTTAAGATAGGGCGGCCCAGACAACAACGGTCGCCCCTTCCAGAAATAGTGATGGCCGATTCCCGCGTACTGCCGCCCGATCCGCGCCCGGACGGCCCTTTTATGACTCAATGACTCCTCATCCTTTTCGAGGGTCAACAACGCCCTAAGCTGCCACTCGAGCATTTCCACGCCGGGTTCGTAGCTGTTGCTTCCGTGGCGCCGAACTTCCGTCAGAATTTCTGGAATGTATGCCACTTGGGCCCGCCCATACAGCCTCATGACGAAATAAACGTCCTCACAGATCGGAAGATTCTGCGGAAACTCAAGTCCGCTCAGCACCGATCTTCGAAGGAGCATCGCCTGAAGGCCGACGGGCCATTGCTCAAGAGAGACGAGTTCACAGAACGCGTCGCCCAGGATCACACGGCCCCGCCCATCGGAGGAAGGGCGGGTCTCAACAGAAGGCAATCCTCGATAAAACGAGAATTGGTTAGCGAGGAGGCCTTTCTCGGTAAACCGAACGAAGTCGCTGAACACCGCTCCAACAGCCGGTTCAGACAGCAGGATGGACAGCTGTTTTTCCAGCTTGTCGGGCCGCCATCGGTCATCAGCATCCAGGAAAGCGATGAACTCTCCTGAGGCCTCCCGAAGCGCTCGATTTCTCGCGTTTGCAATACCACCGTGAGGGATCTTGAACACTTTTACCCGAGGGTCAGAAACGGAGCGCAGTATCTCCGAAGTTTCGTCGGTTGAGCCGTCATCGACAACAACGATTTCGAAGTTGGTTACCGTTTGTGAAAACACGCTCCCGAGAGATTCCCGCAGGAACCTTCCGTAATTGAAGGTCGGAATCAGCACCGAGACCTGAACGGCCCTGCTACCGTTCTCACTCATCCTCAATGGCCCCTGTTTCGGGACAATTTGCGTAATTCGTGGCTATCTACATTTTCTCGCAACGTGCGCGGGCGTGGCGGCCTGGATCTATATTGGGCTACTGACGGCGACTCCGGAAACTGTTGCACCTTCGAAGAACACAAGAGCCCAGCCAAAAAGTGCGCACCTGAGATCACCGTCGATGTTGCTCCTGCTTGCGACCCGCCGTCGGGATACACTCATCGTCGGAGCAAGAGCATTGTATACGAAACCGCTGGCGAGTGTGGTCGACTCGCCGTCGGGATCCTGGACA
>JBARRP010000043.1:0-48762 GCA_049644285.1 Candidatus Acidiferrales bacterium
CGCATTGTTGCAGAACCGCATTTTTAATGAAGTTACACAACAAAGGCTAATATAGCCATCATCGAGGCTTTCGGCAAAGATTTCTGGCCTTCTTTTGGTCATCATGACGCAGGATTCAGGTTAACTCCGAGTGGGCGACAATTCGCCCAGAACCTCATCTTTCGCTTCCCTCAACCCCGTTTGTGAACGGCGAGTGAACATCGCGCGCGCCGGTCAGGATCAACCTCATGGGGAATAGAATCGCAGGAATTCTTTTAGTCTCCAGCCTCCCCGCAAATGACGATAGAATCCAGTTCGCCTCAAAGCTAACCCCAATGGCATGAAAACGTTGGATTCTTACACAGTCCGTGCACAGCGACGTGCCTGCTTTTGGGGGACTGAGAAGCTCTCGCAACAGGCGTTGTCATACGCATTCCCCGGGCAGAGTCATGCTCGGAATCATTCGATCGTTCCGTTTTACTCCTGCTCCCGAAACACCTGCCCGTAGGTTTTGCCGTAGGGATAAAAGCGCTCATGTTCACCGCGTTCCCAAGCGGCTTTCAGTTCGGGCCTAGTGATATCCCAATCCGGACGGCATTTCTTCAGCACGGCACGCAAGTCTTGCCGAAGCTCTTCGATGGTGGGTCGGCCAAAAAACCAGTAGCCGTTGTAGATCTTGAATATAACGAGACCAGGCTCGAGGACAATGACATGGGGGATCATCGGATTGTGCTCGGGGTCCGTATACTCGGCGATGTCGAGATCCTTCTGAACCTTTCGCCCCGGATCGGATAAAAAGGTCCAATGAGCGCCGACGCCGGTGCGGTACTCATTCGTCAGAAGCATGTTGTCGGTACTGATGGTGACGAGCCGGGAGTAACCGACTTCCATCTCGTGGTGAAGTTGGACCAGACCCTCGGCCTGGCGCCGATCCTTTGGGCAGTATCCTCCCCGGCTGAGCACCAGGATCATGGGATCTGGCCCCTGTAGGTCTGAAAGCTTCCGGTGTTTGCCCGTGTGATCGGTCAGCTCATAATCGGGGAATACTGCGCCAGCTACAATGTCCGCTCTCATGCGGTTCAACCTCCTCTAAGACAATGCGACGTATCTGTTTGCACTCGCATAGGTCGCGAACGTGCGGCCGAACATTGGCTGAATACTCTTTGATTGTTCTTGTGTGGCCTCGTCTTGGATCACATCCCAATGCTCGACCAGAACGCCATCCTTGATGCGAACGATGTCCGCCGCAATCCAGTTCACGGGCTGGCCGAAGCCCGAAAACCGTCCGTGCACGATCACGAAATCTCCCTCAGCCACGATCGTTCCCGGTTCGTACCTCAATGTTGGTGGGATGCTCTTGATCAGATTGAAAAGACCGTCGCGGCCAGGCTCGATATGAGCGCTGTGCTGAACATAGTCAGGTGACCAGAAGCGCTCAGCGGCTGCGTAATCGCGCTTGTTGAACAGCGTGTCGAAGGCTTCGAGAACGAGCTTCTTGTTCTTCTCCTCCGTTCTTCTCCTCCGTTCTTCTCCTCCGTTCTCTTCTTCATCGTGTTCCCCTTGTACTGAGTAGATTCCAGACAGCTCAGAGTTTTGATCCGCCGTCCACTGGGATACTTGCTCCTGTGATCCACCGTGCCCTGTCGGAGGCCAGGAACACAACCACATCCGCAACATCTTCCGGCTTGCCGATTCGCTTCAATGCTTGCATTCCAAGCGTCACCTCCCGACCCACTTCGGTCTTCGTGAGATTCGACATGTCCGTGTCGATCACGCCTGGCGCGACCGCGTTTACGCGGATGCCCTGCGGGCCAAGAATGGCAGCCCAGTTTTTTACAAGTGTTTCTAATGCTCCCTTAGTGGCGGCGTAGGCTAGGATCGAAGGGTTGTCCAAACCGGGCTTGCCAACTACAGCGCGGGCCCCGAGAGAAGAGATCACAATGATGTTCGAGCCTTCGCCCAGGACGGGCAGGAGTTGTTGGACCAGAAAAAATGGACTGCGCACGTTCGTCGCAAAGAGATTGTCAAAATCCTCGGCCGTATGATCTTTGATGGTTCCAACCTTGCTGATTCCCGCGTTGGACACGAGCACATCCAAGCGCTCGCCGACGATCGAACGAACTTCCTTCGCCAGCAGCGTTGGTCCTTCCGGAGTCCCCAAGTCCGCCCTGATCGCATTCGCGCGTCCGCCTTTCGAGCGAATGCCAGCGACAAGGGATTCCGCATCCTGGGCGGAACGACCGTAGTGAACCAGAACATGCGCACCGGCGTTAGCAAGCGCGGATGCGGTGGCACGCCCAATTCCCCGTGATGCGCCTGTCACCAGCGCTGTTTTGCCTTGAAGTGTAGCCATCATACGCAGCCCTCAATTCGGACGAGCTCTCTCCGCTCATACGTTATGCCCGACCCCATTGCCGACACTTCAGACGGCGGCGGCATTCGTGACAACCGGAACAATAACGTCGCTAGCGTTCAGGAAACGGTTTGTCTCGAAAACGAAGTCTTCGTGATTCGCATACCACGATCCGTGATTGGCGTCGGGATAGAGGATCAGCTTGGCGTTTGGCATGTTCTGAACGAGATAAAGCGAATTCACAGTATAAACAATGACATCGTGGTTTCCGCTCACGACCAGCGTCGGTTGCTTGATGTTCTTCAGATAAGCAAAACGCTCGCCGCTGGCATTTCCCCACTCACCGACGGCCGCGATCTGCGCTGGCGCAACTTTATCCTTGATGGGAGTGTCGCGATTCTCAGTGCGCGAGAAATACCGCTTTAGAAAAGCGCGACCAGCTGTTTGGCTCTCCTGCGAATCAGTAAAGAAGACCTTGAGCCAAAGGTTCTCGGGCGGGTTGTAGGTGGCGCCAAAGATCGCCGCCGTCTCTGGCGTGATGTGGCCCTGGCCATTTCCCGCATCGTGATTACGCGGTGCGGTTCCCACCAGGATGAGCTTGCGAACCAGTTCAGGACGGTCGAGCGTGATCTGCTGCGCGATCATTCCGCCGATGGAGAAGCCGAGAAGGTCGATCTGCTTCAGCCCCAGAGCGTCGATGAACGCCTCGGCGTTCCTGGCCATGCCTGCGAAAGTTGTGGGCACCTCACCGGTAGAGCTGGCGACGCCGGCATTGTTGAAGATAATGACTTCGCGCTCCTTGGCGAGGCCGTCGAGGACGGCTGGATCCCAGTTGTCCAGATTGCCAGTAAAGTGCTGATTGAAGACAAGCGGCAGTCCGGCCTGCTTGCCCCAATGCCGATACGCGAAACGAATGCCGTTGGCCTCAACAAACTGCGTCGGGACCGTTACTGCTGTATGGGTGCTCATGTGCGATCCTCTTCTCGTTGTGAAGGATGATGTTGGTTGCTTTCTTTCGCTACGTGCGCGTGCGCGAAGGCTGTTCCCGGAAGTAGGAGAGCTACAGCGGAGAGGGTAGCAGCTTCGAGGAAACTGCGCCAGCGCAGAAAGTTGTTCATCGTTATCCACTTTTTTGAACCACCCGGTCAACGACGAGGAGAGCCGGGTTAGGTTGCTGCATCGGAATTTTCAGAAGCTGCTTGCCGAGATTCTCGGAATCGCGAATGCGGAGCGACTTAGTCCGCGATCATCCCTCCATCCACTGGGATGGAGGCACCAGTCATGTACGAGGCGTTTGCCGAGGAGACAAAGGCAATGACATGAGCGATCTCCTCCGGTCTTGCCAGACGTTTGATGGGTACTGTCGAGACGAGCGCCGCTTTATTTTCATCTGTGTCGGTGAAGCGTGTGAGCATACCCGTATCCGTAGTACCCGGAGCGACTACGTTTACCCGAACTCCGGTCCCTGCGACTTCCAGCGCGGCGGATTTTGTCAGCCCCTCCACCGCATGTTTGCTGGCTACATAAACGGATGCTCCGGCAGCACCGATGCTTCCATAGGCCGACGAGATATTGACGATGCTCCCGCTCCCCTGTGGCAGCATCACCCGCAGTTCGTGCTTCATGCTGAGCAGCGTACCCAGGACGTTTGTGTCGAAGGTCGCGGCGTACGTTTCTGCAGTCTGTTCCGTCACGGGGCCGGGTGTGCCTTCGGTTCCAGCGCAATTGACAGCAGCATCCAGGCGACCAAAGCGCGCGACAGTCTTGTCGATGAGTGCCCGGATATCATCGTCGTGTCGAACGTCGGTTTTTACGAATTCCACTTCTGCGCCAAGTTCGCGTAGTTCCTTCTCGAGCTTTTTGCCTTCCTGCTCACGACGGCCGGAGACAACGATGCGCGCGCCCTCTCTAGCGAAGGCGACCGCAGTGGCGCGACCGATTCCTGTCAGTGCGCCAGTAACCAAAACAACTGGTGAACTCATAGCTCTACCTCCCTTGATCTAGAAACCATGCAGGCCGCGCATGGCTGAGACATCCGCCAAGCCGCTCTGGAATAGCTCAGATCACCTTGTTGGATGGCGAGGCTAGCGCCGTTGAAGCATACTTTGTTAAGCTAGGAGCAATGCTTCACAAGCATGGGAGTTGGAATGGAGTTACGACATCTTCGCTATTTCGTGGCGGTCGCCGAGGCGGGAAGTCTGACGGTGGCAGCAGAGCAAAGGCTGCACACGTCACAACCTTCCCTAAGTCGGCAGATTCGAGATCTTGAGGACGAGGTAGGTGCGCGACTCTTGACACGCCGCGCTCGCGGCATCGAACTGACACCGGCGGGTCGAGCCTTCCTCGATCACGCCCGCGTGGTGCTATCGCAGGTTGAAGCGGCAGCCGAATCTGCGCGCCGGGTCGCTCATCCCGCCAAGCCATGCTTCGTCATGGGCTTTCTGACCGGACATGAATTGACGTGGATGCCCGAAGCCTTGCAGATCTTGCGCGACGAACTGCCTAACATCGACGTGATGATATCGAGTCAATATTCGCCGCAGCTCGCGAATGCCCTTCTGAAGGGAAACGTCGATGCAGCTTTTCTTCGACGGGAACAAGGGGTCCCAGGCTTAGCGTTCCATCTTCTGGTCAAGGAGCCCTTAGTGGTGGTCTTGCCCAGTGACCACCGCCTCGCTGCGCTCAAAGCCATCAGTCCCAAGGATCTAGTGGGCGAGACGTTCGTGAGCGTGTCGGACACGGCTCCTGTACTGCGTGTGGTCATCGACGATTACCTGAAGCGGTCCGGAATCAATATCACGCCGGATCACGAGGCGGACCACCTCGCCATGGGAATGTCCTTAATAGCGTCGACGCGCGGCGTAGGGCTGTTACCTGCTTACGCACAGAACTTTCTCCCTTGGTCTGTAACGAGCCGTCCTCTCAAGGGAGACACGCCCACTATCGATCTCGTCCTCGGTTACAAAAAGTCGAACGAGTCTCCCATCCTAAAGCTCTTGCTTTCGAGATTGGACGAACTCATCGCTCGTGTCTCGAGGAAGGCACATTAAGCCATCGTATGTAGCACGGTTAGGTCAGAGGTGCCGCAACTCGTGTGCGGCGAGCGCGTCGAAACGCCAGCGGTCAAGCTGGTCAGATTTGGGTCATGCCGCCGTCAACAACGAGCTCGATGCCGGTGACGAAGCTGCTTTCGTCGGAAGCGAGAAAAGAAACCACCTTCGCAACTTCGTCCAAAGTTCCCGGGCGACCGATGGGTATTTTGCCCACGACACTGTCGACGTATTGTTGGATTTGTTCGTCGGTCCAGCCCAAGGAGTTGCCGTAGCCGGAGAAGGAATTACGCCAGGACTAACGGCGTTCACGCGGATTTTGCGCTGTTTTAGATCCGCGGTTAAAGTGCGCGCGAAAGGCCGTACGGCAGCTTTGGATGCGCTATAGACGCCGAGCCCTGGCGATCCTGTACTCGAAACGATCGACGCGTTCAAGTGATTGAGGTTGGTGGACGTGGCCGGGATCGAACCGGCGACCCCCTGCTTGCAAAGCAGGTGCTCTCCCAGCTGAGCTACACGCCCACAGTGGAAGTCACTTTCATTCTAAAGCATTTCCGCGAGTGCCGGAATCCATTCCTTCGCATTTTCGTCAAGTGGAGTGAACTCCTATGAGAGTCTTACGGCGTGCCTTACAGGCCTAGATCGCTAAGGCTCGGATGGTCCTCCGGCAAATCCAATAGCCATTCACTTACTCTGGTTCAGTCAGCTACTTTCGCCGATAAGCGTTGGCTGACCGCCAGAGTATTTCAGTGTCCTTGAACCAGGCGGTTTTCGCTCCGCCGCCGGTCGCAATGCTGTTTTTCATCGTCACACCTGGCATGTCGTACTCCTCGAATTTCACGCCTCGCGCCTTTAGCTCGGCCCCTCGGCTTCCACGTCGTCGACCCGCCAAAACGCCTGGCTGGCCTTGGATGTGCCCGCGTTGCTAGTCGGGTACAGGAACACTTCGGCGCCCCCGCATCCGTAGATCACGCCTCCGGCGCATTCCTCCTTCGGCTCGAGGCCAACGGTCTCCTCGTAGAATTTCCTCGCGCGTGAGACGTCGGACGCGGGGATGTAAGCGTGAATCGGTGCAGTTCTCAACATGAATGGCTCCTTTCAGCTGTTCAATCGATTACAGAGAGGCGACAGCGCGCCCATGCGTTCAGCGCGGTGCCCGAAGACTACACCACTGTGCGACCCCTTTTTACCTGCGCCACACGCCGAGTATAACGTCCCCGCGAAGCGGCGGTTCGCTGAAGCGTACGCGGTTATCTCCATTCTGGCTACGGCTCGCGAATGAATGCGGCCTGTGAAGTTGCAGGGTCGAATGGGACGGAGACATGTTCGTGGATGACGCGCCAAGTGCCTTGCTGCCGCTCGTAGCACACGGTCACGCGCACCCATCCGCATGTTGCGTCTTGTTTCGTCTCCTCGTTCATGATCCGAGTCAAGCAACGCATTACAGCCAAATCGCCGCTGACGCTGATTTCCAAATCGCAGAGTTCGACGCCGATGGTTGGCGGGAGGTGGGGCAACATCAGTTCCCATGTGCGGCGGTAAGCGGCGGCACCGCGGTGTTGATAGGGCGGCACGGCATCGAAGAAGCGGACGTCGGGCGCGTAGTGCTGCATCAATCGGTCGAGATCACGGGTGCGGAGCGCGTCGCGCCAATCCTCAATGAGCTGTCGAATTTGGGTTTCGTCGTTCGTTTTCGCCATTGCCGTATTGCTCGTTGCCATGATGATTTCTCCTTTCATTCGGGCTTAGTGATTCTTTTCGGTTGGCTGCGGTTGACATGATGTTTTCTCCTTTGCTTTGGGTTGAATGAAAAGCATTTCCAGATACCGGCGCAGATGATCGATGCAGGACGCGGCAACGGCAGGGCCGTGCTTGGCTTTGGCGAGGATGAAGGCGCCCTGGATGACGGCCTGGGTGTAAAGCGCGAGGCTCTCGGCGCTCCAATTTCCATCGATGCCGTACTTTCGCATCGCTTCGGCGATATCCGATTCGACCACTGCGGCGTGTTCACTGATGTACTTGTCGCAGGCTTTTCGGATGGCAGGATGCGTCTCGTAGGCTTCCTGCACCATCGTGCCGAGCAGGCAGGTGAACTCGGGCAATTCGCCCTGCAGGATCACTTTGCGAAAATCCACATACGCCAAAAGGCGATCCAACGCGTCGGGCAGGGCTCGATAAGGTGCTGATGCAAACAGGCCACCCGTTACAGCTCCCCAGTGCTCAGCGGCTGCGACCGCGAGTTCTTCCTTGCTCTTGAAGTGATGGAAGAAGGCGCCTTTTGTCACGCCAGCCGCCTGGCAAATGTCATCAACCGTGGTGGCCGAGTAGCCCTTGGCGCGAATGACGGAAAGCGCCGCATCCAAAAGATTCGTTTTCGTACCGCTCTGTGATCCCGTTATTGCCATCATCAACCTCCGTCCAAAAGCACTCCAACTAGTTGGTGTGTTGTGAAGATGCTGAACGCTGCTGCGTTGGACTCGGCCAGGTGGATTGCCATCAGCGTTTGATCGTCTGCTTGCCGCGCTCCGGAGGAGTACCGTTCGATGTCCTCACGGCAGGCCGAGACCAGTTCCTCCGCAGGCCAGCCATGTCGGCCGCCAACTGCGAGCGAGAGCCCGTCGATTCCATATTCGTTGCCGGAGAGATCGCGCGCTTCTGAGATGCCGTCGGTGAAGAGGACTAGGCTGTCGCCCGGTTCGAGTCGAATCCGGTGAACCGTATAACGGCTCGCAGGGAATAAACCCAGCGGCAATCCGGTGGAGCCGATGTGCTTCACGCCTTTCTGTGACACAAGAAGGGCGGGGAGATGGCCCGCGCTGGCGATTTCGATCTCGCCCGTTTCGCAGGCTCGCCCGCAGACAAGCGTGGCGTACTGCCCCGCGATCGTGCTCTCACAAAAAAGGCGGTTCGCGATTTCAAGCAACTTGTCGAGCTCCAGACCGATACTTGCAAGGGTGCGAAACGTGGCGTGCAGGTGCGTCATCAGCAAAGAGGCCGCTACTCCCTTGCCCGACACATCTCCGAGAAGGAAGATGAGTTTGCCATCTTCGTTGGCCGGAGGAATCAGGTCGCAGTAGTCGCCGCTCACGATTCCCTCAGGCCTGTATTGATAGTGAATGCGCCAGTCGCCGAAGCGAACGTCGGTTTGAGGAAGCAGCCCGCGCTGCACCCGTGAAGCGAGTACGAGGTCACGCTCAAGCGCGCGCTGCTCGTCGCTGCTCAGGCAGTCGAGACAGAGCTGGACCAGTGGATCAGAAATGACGGACAGCGCCGCATCCAGAACCTTGGTTGCCGCACCGCCCTGTGGTCTCGCCTTTGCCATCACCGCCCTCCCCAAGGTAACATACCGACTGGTCGGTATGTTGTCAAGCACTATTTTCCCTGTCGAGTCGGTTTCAATTCGAAGAGGTGTCACACCTCGTTTCGCTCGTTCGGGACGACGCCGTTCGAATTTGTGAACGGGTATCCGCGCAAGCATGTCTGGCGTTCTTTCGACCGTATCGGTGTCCGGCGTTTGCGACGTCCGCAAATTGCTTTCCGGCGGGTGTCATCTCTGATAGCATCAAAGTTTGATCCTTGGGAATCTTACCTGCTGGAGAAACCATGGCGCTAGCCTGTGAAATCTGCGGCAAAAAGCCCAGCTACGGCAATACGATTAGCCACGCCCACAATGTGCGGCGTCGCCGCTGGAATCCGAACCTGCGCCGCGTGAAGACGACCGTCAACGGCGTGCGCAAGCACATACGCGCGTGCACCGCCTGCATCCGCGCAGGGCGCGTCCGCAAAGCCGCCTGAACCCACTCGAGCGATCCCGTCGGAAGGAGTTCCTGGTTGAAACCTAAGGTCGCAATCCTGGCGGCGCTTGCAGCGTGCGCCTTCGCTTCTTCCTGCAAGAAAGAGCAGGCGCCGGGGCCCGACGTGTGGGCGGTGGTGGATGGGAAGGAGATCGCCCGCTCCGAAGTTGAAAAAAGCTACCGGAGCCGCGTCAACCCGGAAGGCCCGCCGCCGTCGCAGGAAGAAGCGCTCTCACTCGAGCTGACCATTCTCGACCAACTCATCAACAATGAAATCCTGCTCGAACGCGCCAACAAGCTGAATCTGGTGGCGAGTGACGCCGAAGTCGAAGACAAGTTCACCGAGTCGAAGAGCCCGTTCACCGAAGAGGAATTCCAGAAGAAGCTGAAGGAAAACGGGCTCACGGTGGAGGATTTGAGGGCCGAGCTGCGCCGGGAAGTCTCGATTCAGAAGCTGATGAACCGCGAAGTCGTCTCGAAGATCACGGTAACCGATCTGGACGTGGCCGATTTCTATGACCAGAATCGCGCGCAGTTCAATCTCGCCGAGCCGCGCATCCATATCGCTCAAATTGTGGTCACCCCGAGGCCGGACGCGATGGTTCACAATCGCAAGAACGACAAGGTTACCAACGACGCGGACGCCAAGCGCAAAACCCAACAGCTCGAGGAAAAACTCAACGCCGGGGCTGATTTCACGCAGCTAGCCATGGATTACTCCGAGGATAACACCGCATCAACCGGCGGCGACCTCGGTTTTCTGCCGCAGTCATCTCTGAATCAATCAGATCCTTCGCTGAAGAAGGCGGCGCTTTCGCTCAAGCCCGGCGAGGTGAGCCCACCGATAGCGGTCCGCACCGGCGGCTATGTCATTCTGAAAATGCTGGCCAAGGAGCCCGCGGGCCAGCGGCAGCTTTCAGACCCTCAGGTCCAGCAGGCGATCCGTGAGACCTTGCGCAACCGCAAAGAACAGCTGCTGCGCGTCGCGTATCTTACCGAGGCGCGCAACGGCGCTCACGTGACGAACTATCTTGCTCGCCAGGTCCTGGAATCCGCCGGCAAGCTCCCTGCCGTCGAACCAACGAAGCAATAAGCCGAAAATCGACACTCGCTACGCGTTACCGAGCCACGTGACACAATAGAGCTGCGAATTTGGGCCGGCAGACGTGCGGGCGCGTGAGATTTCCACTTTTCCGAAAATGTCCACAACTCTGACCAGTTGACGCCGGCAGCGCACGCGAACAGAATGCGGACGCTTGGCTGCTCCTTCGCTCGCCGGGCGAGCGCGCCGCCCCGGATCCCGGCCAACCGATGTGCCATGAAACGGACGCAGGGGGCGTGAGATAAGAAAGTTCTTGCGGGCGGAAAACTCCTAGGCGAAAATAAAGCGAAAAACGAATGCCGGTCGAATCCTCCATCGAACGTCCGCTGCCGCACAATCTCGAAGCCGAGCGGAGCATTCTCGGCGCCGTCCTGCTCGACAATCATGTCCTCAACACCGCCATCGAGAAACTGAAGCCCGAGGATTTCTTTCTCGACCCGCACCGGCGAATTTTCGAGCGCATGATCAGCCTGGGCGAAGCGCAGCAGGCCATCGATCTGGTAACGCTCACGGAAAATCTCGACCGCAGCGGAGAGCTCGAAGCTTCCGGCGGCCCGGCGTATCTGGCGCAACTGCTCGATGGCGTCCCGCGCACCTCGAACGTCGATCACTATGCGCGCATCGTCAAAGAAAAGGCGGTGCTGCGAAACCTCATTCACGCCACCGACGCCATCCAGCAGCAGGCGCTGGACGCCGGAGAAGACGCCGATTTAATCCTCGACCGCGCCGAATCTTTCATCTTCCAGTTGGCAGAAGAAAGAGTGCGAGCGGGGCTCATCGGCGTCAAGGAGCTGGTGCGGGAAAACTACGAGCGGCTCGAGCGCATTTTCAGCGAAGGACGCCGACTCACCGGCCTGGGGACGGGATACGCGCGGCTCGACAACGAAACGGCAGGCCTGCAGCCGTCCGAACTGATCATCCTTGCGTCGCGGCCATCGATGGGAAAAACGGCGCTCGCGCTTAACTGCGCCGAAAACATCGCGCTGCGAAAACGCGAGCCAGTGGCGATTTTCAGCCTTGAAATGTCGAAGGAGTCGCTCCTGCTGCGCTTGCTGGCTTCCGAAGCGCGCGTGGACGCGCACAAATTCCGCACCGGGCACCTGGCGCACGACGACTGGCCGAAGATCACTCGCGCTCTGACCGAGCTTGGCGAGGCTCCATTGTGGATCGATGATTCCGCGTCGGCGACGGTGATGGAAATGGGTGCGAAGGCGCGGCGTCTGAAGCGCGACAAGGGATTGTCACTGGTGATTGTGGACTATCTACAATTGGTGACCGCGCGCGGGCGCTTCGGGAATCGCAATGAAGAAGTCTCCAGCATCTCCCGGGCGCTGAAGGGTCTTGCCAAGGAGCTCAAGGTGCCTGTTCTCGTCCTGAGCCAGTTGACGCGCGCGCCGGAACGCGAAGACCGCAAGCCACAACTCGCCGACTTGCGCGAATCCGGAGCGATCGAGCAGGATGCTGATGTGGTCATGTTCATTCACCGGCCCAATTTCTACAAGAGCGATTTGCCCGATGAAGACCGCAACAAGGCGGAAATCATTATCGCCAAGCAGCGGAACGGCCCCACCGGCAACATCGATTTCGTCTTCCTCAGCCGCCACACCCGCTTCGAAGAGGCCGCGCCAGACACCTGGGCCCCCGAGGCCGAGTAGCACCCTCGCGAGTGAACGTCAGGATTTGCGCACGGGTGTGTCGCCGCATCCTCGTTGTCGGTGAGATTGCCCGACCAGTTCGCCCACCACGCCGCTTGAAACAGAGCTTAACTGAATGCAATCACAGGCGTTTTGTGGGAGCAAGGAAAACTGGCCGCACGGCAGCTCTATTGGCGCACCAACTGCAAGTCGTTTCGATGAGGTGTTCGTTAGGCGGCGCGAAGAGCACACAAAACCCGATTTTCGTTAGCGCCGTCTTAGAATGGTTTGGCACCATAAGTGGTCGTCAAAGAGATGAGTCGTGCGGTCCAATTCGATGGTCGGCCGGTTTGGGCTGAGATTTCTCTCGCAGCAATCCTTCACAACCTGCGTGTCATCCGCAAACGGGTGGGCCGAAAGCGCAAAGTTCTGGCCATTGTAAAAGCCAACGCCTACGGGTTGGGGGCCGTCCCGATTTCAAAGGCCCTGGCCAAAGCGGGCACAGAATGGTTTGGGGTCACCTGCACGAGCGAGGGCGCGGAGCTGCGTGAAGCAGGCATTCGCCAGCGGATTCTGGTGCTCACCGGCTTCTGGCCAGGAGAAGAAGCCCGTCTTCTTCGCTGTGGCTTGACGCCCACGGTCACGCAACTCGATCAGCTTCGGCCGCTCGAGCGCGCCGCCGCGAAACCTGCGCTGCGGGGAAAGCGCGCGCGCGTTCCATTTCATCTCAAGGTCAACACAGGCATGAACCGTCTGGGAATCGACCCAAACGAGATAAGCGCGTTCGCCAGGGCTTTCGCCGATTGCCCTCACCTCGAACTCGAAGCCACCTACACTCATTTTGCATCGGCGGAGGATTTCACCAGCGAGCAGACGGCCTGCCAGGAGAGGCGCTTCGCGGAGGCTCTCGCGCGTTTGCGGGGGGCTGGGATCTCGCCAGGCATGGTTCATCTAGCCAATAGCGGCGCTATCTCGGCCCGGCCAAGCACGTGGGGAGACCTCGTGCGTCCCGGAGCGATCCTGTATGGCTATCACCAGTCGTTCGCCCCGCCCGAACGTAAAGACGAAATATTGGGACAGATCCCTTTGCGGCCCTGCCTCACCCTCCGGACTCGGATTATTTCGCTGCGCGATGTCCCGTCAGGACAGGGAGTCGGCTACGGGGCGCGGTTTGTCACCCAGCGGCCATCGCGGATCGCGGTACTCGCAGCAGGTTACGCCGATGGGCTGGTTCGCGCGCGCACAAATCGTGGCTCCGCTCTCCTCCGGGGGAAACCAGCGCCGATTGTGGGAGTGATTTCAATGGACCTGGCCACAATCGACGCCACCGAAATTCCCGACGCCGCAATCGGAGATGTCGTAACCATTTACGGAAGCGACGGCGGCGCTTCGATTGCCGTCTCCGACGCAGCGCGTGAGATCGGGACCGTTACCTCCGATCTCCTGTGTGCGCTTGGGCGCCGCGTTCCCCGCTTCTATCTGACCTGATCGCGATGGAGCACCCCGCCGCGCCGGAGCGTCCTGTCAAACCTGCGGCAAGTCGAGCTAAATCCGGCAGGCTGAGTAGCGCCGCCTGCCAACATTGTTCACTGCCTTGCTACTTCTGGTGCTATACTCGCGAAATATGATTCTTCGTAGAAATCGTAGCGTCATACCGGCAGCTTTCTTTTCATAAGTCATAAGGCCGGTCGCAACTTAGGTTCATATGCGGGCAAGCTCTTGAAGCGGCGGCCCGTACAGTTCATACGAGGGACCGATGGCGCGCACTCTTACTTCCCCTGGACGCACGCAGTCTACCGGCACGCCCGAAACTCTCCGCTCTAAGCCGGTTCTCCTTTCCCGATCGTCGCATGACCAGGTGGGTACTGTCTGGGACATGCTTGCCGTGCGGCTCGTCTTCATGGCGATCTGTATTGCGGCAGGATTTCATTTCCGTCCGTTCGGCCTGTCGAAGGAAATGGCCTCGCTGGCCGGCCTGTTGTTTGCGGTTGCCGTAATCCTGTTCGAGATCCGGCTGCGGCGCGCAAGCCTCCGGCGCCTGATCGGCGCGGCCACCGGCTCGATTCTGGGAATCCTCGGGGCGTACCTGACCACGCTGGTGCTGGCGCAGACGTCGATGCCGGAGAGCACGCGGTCCTTCGTGAGCCTGGCGGTATTCCTGGTGATGGCTTACATCGGGCTGATTCTCGGCGCCAACAAGGGAGACATGCTGAATCTGCAGGCGCTGGGAGGTCTCTTCGGAAGCGAGCGCGGCTCACGGCATACCTGCAAGCTGCTCGATACCAGCGTGATTATTGACGGCCGGGTGGCGGACATTGCTGAGGCGCAATTCCTGGACGGCGCGCTGATCATCCCGCAATTCGTGCTGCGCGAGCTGCAACTGGTGGCGGATTCTGCCGACCCCCTGAAGCGCCAGCGCGGGCGCCGCGGCCTCGAAGTTCTCCAGCGGATTCAGAAAATGGCGCATCTGGATGTGCAGATCGCCGAAGATGATTTCCCGAATATCGCCGATGTGGACATGAAACTGATCGAACTGGCCAAGCGCTACGATGCCAAGATCGTGACCAACGACTTCAATCTGAACAAAGTGGCCACGCTTCAGGGCATCGAGATACTGAACGTAAATCAGCTCGCCAACGCGCTGAAGCCAGTCGTCCTGCCGGGCGAATCGATGCGTGTCTTTATTCTCCGCGAGGGCAAAGAATACAACCAGGGCGTCGCTTATCTCGATGATGGCACGATGGTGGTGGCCGATGGGGCGCGCAAAATGATCAACAAAACCGTCGATATCACGGTCACCTCCGTACATCAAACGACCGCGGGGAAAATGATCTTCGGGCGCTACGATGAAAAAGGAGAGCAGCCACGCGGCTCTGCGGAAGTCCAACCGGGGGGCGAACGGCCTCCGCGGCCCCTTTATCCCGAATCCGGCAGATCGTAGGAACAAAAAAGAGGCGGATCCAAAAGAATGTCCACGCGTAGGGGCATGCCGTGCCCGCTCCGGCCGCCAGTCACCGCTGCGATTGGTTCGCCGCTCTTCGTCAGGTAAGATTGATGTGTCTCGCTCTTGAACTCGAGAAATAGCCGAGCCTGCAAACGGTAGGGATCAGGAGATGTCTTTGGAAATCGACCGGCCGGATTGGCTGCTGCAGATGGAAGGAATTCTTGAAACGCTGAATGAGGGCGTGTTGATCAGCGACGATTGCCATCACATGATCTTCGCCAACAAATGCTTTCTCGACATGGTCGGACTGCCCGCCGAGCAGATTCTGGGGAAGACGCCTGCTGAATTTTATCCTCCTGAGGATGGAAGCGTGCTCGCCGAACACATCGCTCATGGCGAACAAGCCGGGCATCATCGGTTCGAGTTCTACTTGCCACAGGGAAACGGCGAGCGGATGCCGGTGATCATCAGCTCACGGGTGCTGGAGGATCCGGAAGGGAGCGTGTTCGCCGTCGTAACTTTCACGGATATCTCCGAGCAGAAGCGCGCCGAGCAGCAGCTCAAGGAAGTCAACGAACAGCTCGAGGAGCGGCAAAAGGAGATCGAAGAGGAGTTGGTGCTTGCGGCGCGCGTCCAACAGAGCCTCGCGCCCAAAGGACTGCGCTGGGGCGGCCTCGAAGTCGCGGCCCACTACCATCCGGTGCGGCGCATCGGGGGCGATTTCGGCCTCGTCGCTCCCTCGGGCGATGATTACCTCAACCTGATGGTCTGCGACGTTTCCGGCCACGGCATCGGCTCAGCGCTGGTGGCCAACCGGATTTATACCGAGACCCTCTCTCAGCTCGAACGCAATACCCCGCTCGGCCAAATGCTGCGGCACTTGAACCGGTTCGTCATGCAGAATCTTGGCAGCTCGGTTCTGTATTTCACGATTGCCGCGGCGCGCGTGAGCCGCGATGCCCACCTGGAATTTGCGGGGGGCGGCCATCCTCCGGCGATTCTGATTCGTCCGGGCGAGCCGCCGCGGCTGCTCGAATCCCGCAGTATGGTTCTGGGCTTGCTCGAGAATGCAGTTGATGCGGAAGCTGTTGTCGAAGTGCCGCTCGAGCGCGGCGATCGCTTGGCGCTCTACACCGACGGACTGACGGAAGTCTTCGACGCGCGTGGCGAGATGCTCGGAGTCGATGGATTGCAGGAGATCATCCGCGAGGCGTCGCCGAAAACCCTGGCTGAGATGAAGCAAACGATCCTGGACCGAGTGGCTGCGTTTCGAAGCGGCCCGGCTACCGATGATGTCTCGCTTGTCCTCCTCGACGTCCCCTGAGTGGCGATGGCCAACCTGGAATTTTGTGTTGACGTCGCTGCCGAACCCAACCTCGTTTTTGCTTTTTTCGTGCCGCAGCGCATGCCCTATTGGTACGCCGCGGAGATGGAAAGCCAATTCGAAGTGCAAGGAGGCGCATCGGAATTCCAGCCAGGCCAGAAAGTGCGAATCACCGGCAAGCTGCGCGGGCGGGAAATGTCAATGACCGTCGTGGTGACGCGCTACGATTGGCCGCGCGTCCTCGAATGGCAATTTCTCGATTGCTACGGTGTGCGTGGAGTGCAGCGCTGGCAAGTCGAACTCGCTCCACCTGCGTCGAGCACGCGTCCGGAAGCCCCCGGAGCGAGTCAAGGACCAGCGACACACGTCCGCATGCGCGATGCCTACGAAATGCCCGGCGGCCTCGGCAAAATCGTGGATTGGCTGTTGACCCGCCACTCCGTCTCCCGCCGCGACCGCGACGCATTGGACCGGCTCAAGCGCCTCGCCGAACGAAATCCTACGGAATGAATCGTCTTCGCAGGCGGAATCTTGACCATCAATCGTACCCGCATCAGTTGCTTCGATTCGCTTAGTCCACGTCGTCCCGCGGTTGTGCCGGCTGCTCTAGCAACCTCTTTCTTCTGGGTAATCTCACCACAGCTTTGCCCCATTGACGCGCGCGCAGCAGTTTGCCATCATCGGCGGCAGCTTTGGCGTGGGGCGAAGGGGCTGCCCGAGCGACGCAGTGCGAGGGGCGGGCCCATCGCTGAGAAATCGCCTGGGGGAAGCGCATCGCGTTCCGAATCTCCATCCTGGCCTCGGGAAGCTTCGGCAACTCCACGTTGCTCGAAACCGAAGAGACCTCCCTTCTGGTGGACGCGGGGCTCGGAAAAAAAGAGGTGCTGCGGCGGCTGGCCGCGCTGGACCGGAAAATCGAGCGGCTTGATGCCATCCTGATCTCCCACGAGCACGCGGACCATTGCACCGGTCTCCCTCAACTCTCAAGGCACTGGAAAGCCCCCGCGTACCTCACTGAGCTAACTCATCGCGAGATTTTGAAAATCTTGCCTGAAGGCTCCTGCAAGAAAATGGAGCGGGTGGAATACATCCGAGCTGGGGAGAAATTCCGGATCGGCGACGTCGAAATCTCACCGTTCGCGATTCCGCATGACGCCGCCGACCCCATCGGTTTCAGCTTTCGCGTGACTGGAGCGAAAGTAGCGATCGTCACCGACCTCGGCTATCTGCCCGAGCTGGTCAAGCAACACCTGCGCGAGGCCGATTGCCTTATCCTGGAATCCAACCACGACCTCGAGATGCTCAAAGTGGGACCCTACCCGTGGTACATCAAGCAGCGGGTGATGAGCCGCACCGGACATCTCTCGAATACGGTTGTCAGCGAGTTCCTTGCTGATCCTGAAGTTTTCGATGCCCGGGCGCGTTATCTTGTCCTGGCGCATCTCTCGGAGCAGAACAACACGCCGGACCTCGCGCGCATCTGCGCCGAAGAAGCACTCGGGCGCCGTCCCTTCGAAGCTTGCTTCCGTGGTGAGCTAATGATCGCCTCTCAGCGCGTGCCCATCGGCCCGCTCGTCCTTTAGGCAACACTCTCGGCTCAAAGAGTCGGGTGCCAAACTGTCCCAATCCCGGCAAGCTTTGCCAGATGGGGCAAACTTGGTGCGAGCCGGCGAGCCTGGAACTGAGCCATCGCGTTCCAGTGACGCGATTTATCTCTCCCCAGACTGGCATTCCAATTGCCTGGAACGACGCCGTTCGGCTACGGCCGAACGCTGACCTCGATTCGATGAATCTCGATGAATGAGGAAAGTCGCGTTGAATCGAATGCGTAAAACAACCCGATTCCGAACTGGAGAGAGCGAAACGCGTCCTGGTTTTCGTGAAACTCTCCATTTTTGCGAGAAAGAATCGGGGAGGGTGCGCTTTCAGACCGAAGTGGATGGCGACGGCGAAATTCCGGTTGAACGTGCCGCCGGCCTCCTGGCGATGCAATGTCTCGTCCGCAGCCAATTGGCGGATGACTACGTGGTGCTCGTGGCGGCGAAAAAAACCGTCCTCGAGCGAATTGCCACTCGCACGAAGGAGCTGCTGGAAGCTGGCCGCGCGCTCGCGGGGCCGGCGCGATTGAGCGCCCGAGAAAAAGAAGTGCTCGGCGGAATCTTGAACAGCCTGCTCAACAAGCAGATTGCGGCGCGTTTGTGCATCTCCGAGCGAACCGTGAAATTTCACGTGTCGTCGCTGCTCGCAAAATTTGGGGTGCACAGCCGCGTGGAATTGATGCAGGTAGCCCCGCGTTGTATCTCGGGAGAATCGCTCTCTTTTCAATCCGCCGAGCAATGTGCGGCGATCCCTGCGCGGCTATTGACCGCATGAATCCGTTGGTCATTCGGCTCCCTTCGAAATTGGCTCCTGCACAATTCAGTCGTTCGGGCCAGACTATCCCCGCTGATCCGCTGATTTCATTGGTCTTACGCCGCATCCTGTAGCCTAGGCCTGCCGTCGCGTTAGGCCATCGAATCGGGTATCATGGGACAGGGAATTCCCCCGCCGTTCATCGCGAATCGATGGCCCTAGTAGCTAATGGCACGGCGCCCGATTGAGAGATAGGCGCGGCTGAAGCATCCGAGGAGAATCGGTTGATCCCACGTTACACGCGCGCGGAAATGGGTCGCGTCTGGAGTGAAGAAAATAAATTCCAGAAGTGGCTCGACGTCGAGTTGGCTGCCACCGAAACACTCGCGGAAGCAGGCGTGGCGCCGCAAGAGGTTGCCGCGATGCTGCGAGAACGAGCGCGCATCGACGTCGCGCGCATCCAGGAGCACGAATCGCGCGTGCGGCACGACGTCATCGCCTTCACCATGGCGGTTGGCGAATCGATTGGCGATCCGGCGACCGCCCGGTGGCTGCACTACGGCCTCACATCAAACGACATTGTCGACACGGCACAGGCCTTGGTCGTGCGGGATGCCTCGCAGCTCATTCTTGAAGATCTCGAACGGTATCTTGAAGCGCTCGAGCGCCGCGCATGGGAATTCAAAGACACGCCAGAAATCGGCCGCACGCACGGAGTTCATGCCGAGCCAATTACATTTGGTCTGAAGATCGCGAACTGGTACGCCGAGATTCGCCGGGACATTGAGCGTTTCCGCGCGGCGGCGCGGCAGATGCAAGTTGGAAAAATATCCGGCGCGGTCGGAACTTGCGCTCACCTCGGTCCTGAGATCGAGGAAAAAATCTGCAAGCGGCTGGGTCTCGAAGTCGCGCCGATTACTTCGCAAGTGATCGGCCGCGACCGCCACGCCGAATATGTCGCCACTCTTGCCATCATCGCCGCATCGCTCGAACGGGTGGCGCTTGAAATCCGTCATCTGCAACGGACGGAGGTGCGCGAAGCCGAGGAGCCGTTCGCGGGGGAGCAGCGCGGCAGCTCGGCGATGCCGCACAAGCGCAACCCCGTCGGCAGCGAACAGATTTGCGGGCTGGCGCGGGTGGTGCGCGGGAATTCCGTCGCCGCGATGGAAGATATCGCCCTTTGGCATGAGCGCGATATCTCGCACAGTTCGGTCGAGCGAATCATCCTGCCGGATTCGGCGATTCTCGTGGATTACATGCTCGCGCGGATGAGCGACATTGTTGCTAACATGAAAGTTTTCCCGGAACGGATGCGGCGCAATCTGGAGGCTACCAAGGGACTCGTCTTTTCCGGGCAGCTTCTCCAGGATCTGGTCGAACACGGCGCGCCCCGCGAGGACGCTTACAAGTGGGTCCAAGGCCACGCCATGGCGGCATGGGAATCCGAGAGCAACTTTCGTGACCGAGTCGCCGAAGACTCCAATATCCGCAAGTTCCTCGACGGAAAGGCGCTCGAGTACACCTTCGATCTGAAGCGGCAACTAAAAGCCGTGGATGCGATCTTCGCGCGCGTCTTTGGACGAAAATCTACCGCCGCGCACTAGCGGCGGTGAGTCTACCAACCGGCTTGAGGGAATAAGTCTTTAACCACAGAGGTCACAGAGGACGCCGAGAACATCAAAAGTGTGCGGTCATTGCACGCGCTGGATGTAGCGGCCTTCGGAAGTGTCCACTTTCACTTTGTCGCCGTTGCCGACGAAAGGGGGAACGTTGATCACCAGTCCTGTTTCGAGCTTCGCCGGCTTCATCACCGCGCTGGCCGTGGCTTTCTGAATACTTGGCTCGGTATCGACAACCGTTAGGTCCACGGTGTCCGGCAGCAGGACGCCGATCGCTTTGCCGCCGTGAAATTCAAGCTTCACCGGCAGATTGGCAATCAGATAGTCCACCGCGTCGCCGAGGATGTCTTTCTGAAGCGCCATCTGTTCGTAGGTCTGCGTGTTCATGAAGTGATGGCCTTCCGCGTCGCTGTAAAGATATTCGTATTCGACCTCATCCAGGATCGCTCGTTCGACGAATTCTTCCGCCCGGAAGCGATAGTCCACGATGGCGCCCGTGCGCAGGTTGCGCATCTTTGTCTGCATCGAACCACGCTTGTTTCCCGGAGTGCGATGGTCCACGCTGAAGATCGAATAGAGATCGCCCTCGTGCTGAATGATCATCCCCGGGCGCAGTTGGGTCGCTTTCACCATGACGTGCTCCTGGTTCTTCTCTTCGGATTTCTGCCGCAGGCGGCCAATCGGGGCACGCAGCTCAACTGCAGGAGCCCTGCTCGGCGCGGATTTTCATCAAGCCGAAACGACGATTATAGCGGCGGGATGCGAAGCCGGTCAATCGGCGCGTGGCGGACTGGCTCTTGGCGTGCGGCGAAGAATCTCGCCTCTTGCGCGGCCGCCACTCTTCTATTGGCTCGCGCTTCCTGCTTTCTACGTTTGGCTTGCACGGCCTTCGGCCATAAGCTTCTCGATCTCCTCAACCGAACGCGGGAGCCGAGCCGTTAGCAGTTGATATCCGTCTTTTGTAATCAGCACATCATCCTGGATGCGAACCCCGAGATTTTCCTCGGGAATGTAAATCCCCGGCTCGACAGTGATCACCATGCCGGCCTCAAGCGGCTTTTTGCGGTCGCTGGGGTCGTGGACATTCAGGCCGAGATGATGACTCACGCTGTGAATGAAATATTGGCCGAGCGGGCGTCCTTCAGAGGCGTCTTCCTGCCCCGTATAGCCGAAGATCACAATCGGTCCATCGGCCATCGCCTGCAGCTTCGCTCGCCGCCCCTCGTATTCCGCATTCGGCTGCCGAAACCTTGCCTGGGCTGGCACTGTCACAAAAGCCATCGCCGCCAACAAGGCCGCCATGCAAGATCCGATTCTCCTCTGTTTCATTTGCTGGGCCTTTCTATTTGAACTGGTCGTGCGGAGCGCGGAATGTCATTACTACGGATGGGGAGGGCTTTGCCAGCTTCGCCCGGTATGGGTTCATCGCAGTCGTGGGTGAGACGATTCTAGAATCCTGGGGCGCCTGTGGCAGCAGGGCGAATTTCGCGGGTTTCGACGCCGAAGCGGAGCCGCTCGAAGTACACTTGCGCGAGGGACATCAGGCCGGTGTAGAGATAGCCCCAGACGAAAAGGAGCAGGAACGGCAAGGTGGCGTAATTCTCATTCTGAATCGTATAAAAGACGGTGGCGAGGAAATACAGCCCGAGAGCCACTTCGGCGAAAGGCATCAAGCCGGAGCGCTTCCGATACTTCTTCTGCGACCAATTGCTCCCGCTTTGGCCCTCGATGCGGTATTTCGGCGTGCGCGTGAATTCTGTTTGCACGCCCAAAAGCGCCTCGAGCACGCCGAGCGCGTTCTTCACTGACAGCCCAATTCCTACCGCCATCACGAACGGCAGATAGAGGAACGTGCGCTTCCACGTCTTCGGATAAAGGACGCGCTCGGAAACGAGATAAAAGCTGGAAATCGAGCAGGTCGATGCCAGAAACAGCGGTAAATCAATGACCAGCACCTGGAACCAGCCCTGATAAAACCGCACCACCATCGCGGGCAGAAGAATGATCGACAGAAACACCATCAGCGGATAGCTGATGTTCGCTGTCAGGTGGAAGAAGGACTCCACCTTGATCGCCGCAGGAAGATCCGAGCGTAACACGCGCGGCAGAATCTTCTTCGCGGTCTGCATCAGGCCCTTGGCCCAGCGCGCTTGCTGCGACTTGAAAGCGTTCATTTCCACCGGCAGCTCCGACGGGCAATCGATATCCGGGAGATAGAGGAACTGCCAGCCGCGAAGCTGCGCGCGATAGGAGAGATCGGTATCTTCGGTGAGCGTATCGTGCTCCCATCCTCCCGCATCAGCGATCGCCGAACGCCGCCACACTCCCGCCGTGCCATTGAAGTTGAAGAAAAGCCCGCTCCGATGGCGCGCCGTGTGCTCAATTACGAAGTGTCCATCGAGCAGGATCGCTTCGACCTCGGTTAGCGCCGAATAGTTGCGGTTGATATAGCTCCAGCGCGTCTGCACCATGCCAAGCTGCGGGTCGGCGAAGTACGGAATCGTGCGGCGCAGGAAGTCCGGAAACGGGAGAAAATCGGCGTCGAAAATGGCGATGAATTCACCCTTCGCGGATTTCAGCCCCTCTTGGAGGGCTCCGGCCTTGAACCCTTCGCGGTTCGAGCGATGGTGGTAGGTGATGGACAGGCCGAGGCTCTGGTGCCGCTCGACGCAATTGCGCGCGATTTCTTGTGTCTCATCGGTCGAGTCATCCAGGACCTGAATTTCGATTTTGTCGCGCGGATAGTCAAATTGCGCCACCGTCTCGATCAAGCGCTCGATGACGTAGCGCTCGTTGTAGATGGGGAGCTGTATGGTAACCTTGGGCCACTCCGCCGGCTCCGGCGGCGCTTCAGGAACACGATGCCGATATTGGAAGTAAGTATAGACAAGTACGTAGCGGTGGATACCATACGCCGCGAGGATCACGAGCACGATGAAGTACGGCAGCATAATGGCGAGATCGAAGGCATTCGGCTTATAGACACCAGTGAAGCTAGCGTCAGTGAGCTTCCGCCAGTATTGGGTCAGCGGATTTCCGTTTACGCTGACCAGTGCTGCAAGTTGGTACAGCCAGACCAAAACGTTCCTACCTCCTCATGCTGACAAACGGGAGTGTTCACGCGCGACGAACGCCCTCGCAGGTCATCACCGCACTGCTCGGCGGCTTTCTTCTCGAGCTCTCCTTTTTTTTGATGCGCCGACTGGGAAACTTGGAACTCTACGTCGTCGAATTCATCACCGCGGCCCTGGCCGCCGGAATCGTCTATTTTATCTGCGTGTATCTGTTCGAGCACGCGCGCGACAGTCGCGCCGGCCTCTGGCTCATCCTCGCCGCAGCCGTCCTTTTCCGGGTCACTCTGTTGTCGCTCGCGCCGACGCTGTCCGAGGACCTTTATCGCTACCGCTGGGACGGTCGCATCCAACTGGCAGGCTGGAATCCGTATGCCTTGAGACCGGACGACCCGCGGCTCCGTTCGCTGCACAAGCCGCGAGAGAGCCACTTCCCGGGCAGCGATATCCCAAGCATTTATCCGCCCCTCGCAGAACTCAGTTTTCGCGCCGCCGCACGCCTCTTACCATCCCCGCGCGCCTTCAAGCTTCCGATAGCGGCTGCCGACCTCGCGGTGCTCTTTCTCCTGGCGGCCTGGCTGCGCCGAACCGGAGGGCGGAATTACCAGCTCGCCGTCTACGCATGGAATCCGCTGGTGGTCGTCGAATTCGCCGGGAGCGGCCACTCCGAGGCGCTCACCTTGGCAGCACTCGTTGCCGCCTACGTGATTATACGGTCACGCCCGACTCTGTCAACGCTTGGGTTGGCCGCGGCGGCCCTGCTCAAGTCGTTTCCGGTGATGCTCTTCCCGGCGTGGCTCCGGCGGAATGGCTGGCCCGCGTCGAGGCGCTCCTGGGGTGACACATTCGCTGCCGCAGCGCTCGCCGCTGCGTGTTTCTGGCCGTACCGCTCAGCGTTGGGGCAGATCCACCAGACGATGTCGTATTACGAGTCTCGCTGGCAGAACAATAATGCGAGCCTCTATGCCATTCTTGCGGCATTTAGCGGCTCTCACGAATTGGCGGCTGGGATTGGCGTGGGCGTTGCGGTGGGGTTGGCGCTGTGGGCTGCGTGGCGGAAGATGGACCCGACTCGCGCCGCTTACCTGATCATTGGCGCGATCTTGATGTTCACGCCGAATGCCTATTCGTGGTATTTCACGTGGATCATTCCGTTTCTGTGCTTCTTTCCGAACCCCGCTTGGCTGCTTCTGACAATCCTGCAGTTCCTTTCATACGAGGTCCTGATCAACTATCAGGCTTTCGGTCAATTTCAGTTCAATCCCAAGTATGTCTTTCTCACCTATGCGCCGTTCTACGCCTTGCTTCTCGGCGAATTCTTCTCGAGGAAGACCCTTCCACCAATCCATAGATAGGACCAACAGGGATTCTCACGGGGTCCGGTACAGCCGGCGACGACGCGGCTGCCCAGTCTGAAAGCAATGGAGCTAGCGGCCGATCAGGGAGCGCAGCGATCGCTGGAAGATCCAGATGAATGGACCGCTAGGCAGGCCGAATGAGAGGCCGGCTTCCCCGCTGAAGCCGGGGTTGGCGCTCGTCGGCGACCCCCACATCAGGAAACCCCACAGGGCATAGCCGACAAGGCAGCACGCAAAAACTTCTCGAACGATGCGGCACCAGCCTTCTGCGCGCAGCAGGGCAGGATGCACTTGGCCTGCGTAATTTTCGCGCACTGTACTCCTTTAACAGATCTCCGCGCGCGAAGCGGACTTAGAAAAGGCCTCATCCTCCTCAATTGTCAGCGAGTCTTGGGACGCGGTTCTGGCAGGCGCGCTCTACTTTCAGGAGCTGACTCAGGCGCTCCTTGTCTGCCGCATTCTCCTTCTGGAGCAATTCGAGAGACCCTTGCGCGGCATTGAGTTCCAGGAAGTCCTGGCGCAGTTGCTCGGTCAGATCCTTCACCTGCTGCAACGCGTGGTCCCGGTCGCCGCTTGAGGTCGCCACCTGCTGTTTCCAGAGTGCTACGTCCCACTGGATCTGCTCGAGTTCCCGCCGGGTAACGGAAAGTTCCGCCTGGGCCGCCTGCAGTTTCTGCGTGGCGAGTGCAAGCGCCTCGTTGTTCAGCTTCGCTTGCTCATCGAAAACACTCGCCGGCACGGACAGTGAATCGGAGGCCACGGGCATTGTGGGCGACCCAGGGGTTGTTGAATCTGCCGGAGCTGTAGCGATTGCGGGAGTGGCCGCGATTGGCGGACTGATAGGCGTCCCCGGGGTGTCGGTCGTCACTGCCGGTGGCGGATCCACCGGCAAGGTTGCCGCGGAGGCAGACGACGGAGACCACGATACCACCTGGTATTTCCATCCGAGGAACGTCAACGCCCCGAGTAGAATCAGCAGAAGACTTAAAAGAAACACCCGCTGAGGGGTGGAGTCATTGTCCCGTCTTGTAAACTCCTGAAACATTCTCATTGGGTCACCTGAAGAATTCCCGCCTGCACGGGCACTCGCGAGATGGGAATTGGCAGCCAACCTAGCGCCGAGCGCCGAGAAGTGTCAATCCGCAGTTGTACGGTACTGGGCAACCTACGTAGGTGCCCTGAATGTTGGGCGGCCGCTGTTTGTGTCGGCGAGGAAACTCAGACGTTCAGCGTCAGCGTAGTTTCAGGGATGAAGCCATCTGTGCGCGTGGAGGGCGCGGAGGAAACGGGAGGCATCTTTGAGCGATCGACGGGCCGATAGAGTGTGTCGCGCTCGACGGGAACGCGCCCAGCCGCGTGAATCAGGCGCTCGAGGTCGGCGCGAGTCAGATGCTGCGGCGTCGTCGCTCCGGCATCGTGATAGATCTTCTCCTCGACTACAGTGCCGTCCAGATCATCCGCGCCAAATCGTAGGGCCACTTGAGCGATGCGCGGCGTCAGCATGATCCAGTAGGCCTTGATGTGATCGAAATTGTCGAGGAGCAGCCGCGACACCGCGATGCTCTTCAGGTCATCGAAACCGGTCGTCTTCGGCAGATGGCTCAACGCGGTGTTATCGGGGTGAAACGCCAGCGGGATGAAAGCGACGAACCCCTTCGTCTTATCCTGGAGCCCGCGAAGCATCAGAAGATGCTCGACGCGCTCTTCGGGCGTCTCGATGTGCCCGTAGAGCATCGTGGCGTTCGACGGCAGACCGACCTCGTGCGCGGTGCGCGCGATTTGAAGCCACATCTGGCCGCTTACTTTGTGGTCGCAAATCACTTTGCGCACCCGCGGATTGAAAATCTCGGCGCCGCCTCCAGGGAGCGAATCCACACCCGCCTGCTTCATCGCCAGCAGCGTATCGCGGATCGAAAGCTTTGAAATGCGGGAGTAGTAGCCCACCTCGACCATCGTGAACGCTTTCAGGTGCACCTGCGGGTGGCGCTGCTTCAAGCCGCGAATCAGATCGAGATAGTAATCAAACGGCAGATCAGGGTGCAGTCCGCCGACGATGTGAAATTCGGTGGCCCCTTCGGCGACGCCCTCCGCGGCGCGCTGATAAATCTCCCCGAGCGCAAACGTATATGCGCCCTCCGCATCCGGAGACCGGCCGAAAGCACATAGCCGGCAATGGGCGACGCAAACATTCGTGGGATTGATGTGCCGGTTGACATTGAAATAGCAGGCGTTGCCGTGACGCTTCTCGCGCTCGTAATTCGCCAGCCAGCCGATGGCGAGCAAGTCGTTCGATTGGTAGAGCGCGACGCCGTCTTCAGCGTTCAGCCGCTCGGCCCCCAGGACCTTCTTCGCAATCGGGTCGAGTCGCTTGTCGGTAATCTGGAGCTCGGCCGCCATTGGAATCGCCTAAGCCTCACGGGCGCGACACAACTGCCGCCGCACCCCAGAAAAGCAAGAACAACAAACTAATATAGCCGTTGACGGTGAAAAACGCAGCATTGATTTTGCTCAAGTCATTCGGCTTCACCAACGAATGTTCATAGGCGAGCAGGGCCGCAACTACAACAATCCCCGCCCATGCCGACCAGCCCAATTGAAAGCTCCAGGCCAGCCAACCGAGCAGCATCACCATCACAATGTGCATCCCACGCGCAATCCCGAGCGCCTTGGGGATTCCGAAGCGCTTCGGGATCGAATACAGTCCAGCACTCCTATCGAATTCCACGTCCTGACAGGCATACAGAACATCGAAACCGCCCACCCAGAGCGTGACCACGGCGCACAGGATCAGCATCCGCCAGTCGAGCGAGCCACGAATCGCAATCCACGCTGCCGCCGGCGAAATTCCCAGCGAAAAGCCAAGCACGAAATGCGACCAGGTGGTGAAGCGCTTGGTGTAGGAATAAAAGAAGAGCACTGCCAGCGCCACCGGGGAGAGTTTCAACGCGAGCGAGTTAAGCTGCCATGCCGCAACCACCAGGACAGCCGAGGAAACGAGCGTAAACGCCCATGCGAAGGCGACTGAGAGCGCGCCCGTTGCAAGTGCCCGCGACTGGGTGCGCGGGTTTCGCCGGTCGTATTCGAGATCGGCGATGCGGTTCATCGTCATCGCGGCCGAGCGCGCGCCGACCATGGCAACCACAATCCAGAAAATCTGCCACGCCCCGGGCCACTTCGCGCCGCTATCGCGCGCCGCCAGCAACGCGCCCACCAGCGCAAATGGCAGCGCGAACACCGAGTGCTCGAATTTGATCATCTCGAGCACCGTGCGAATTCTTTTCAGCATCATCGTTGGCCTGCCCGGCCGCCCTTCCAATGATATTGCTTTTCCTGCGGCACGCTGAGCTGCGCCAGCACGCGGAAGACAAACTGCTCGACCAGATCGTCAATGGTCTTCGGGCCGTAATAGAACGCTGGAATGGCCGGCATCACGATCGCTCCTGCATCGTGCACGTGCAGCAGATTCTCGAGGTGCACGCGATTGAGCGGTGTCTCGCGCAGGCAAAGCACGAGCGGGCGGCGCTCCTTCAGACAAACATCCGCGGCGCGCGCCAGCAAGTCATCAGCGGTTCCTGCCGCGATGGCTCCCATCGCCCCTGCCGAGCACGGGATGACCACCATTCCATCCACCGGCGCGCTCCCGGAAGCGATCGCGGCGCCTACGTCTTTGTTCGGAAGATATTCAATCTTTGCGGCAGACGTGCCGGTCAGCAGCGACGGCAATTTCTTCGAATCCTGCGCCACAATTCCCAGCTCAGTGGCAATGAGCCGCAAGCCGGTCTCGCTAACCACGAGGTACACGCAGGCGACGCGTGAGTCGGCGTCCAGCAGCCGAAGCGCATGCTGCGCATAGATTGCGCCACTCGCGCCGGTGACCCCAACGGTGATGATCTTCCCTTCAGGTTTGGCCATCGCGTTCCGCTGAATTCGTCATGGTAGGCAGCCGCTTCCGGCAAAGTCAAGGTGAGGAAGCAGTTCCAGGCAGTTCGAGGCACGCGACACTGCCGGCACGCTTCGCGCGTGTCGGTGTACAATGCCCCATGAGAATGGCCACGCAATTATCACCCGTGCCGAGCTCGCCCGATTCTTCGCTGGTTGAGACTGCTCCTCCGCGCGTCACACTACGAAACGCTTTCGCGCATCCCTTCGATTCGGCGATTGCCGCGGCGCGCACCTGTTACTCCCCGCGAATCATCGGGCCCGAGGAGATCACCGAAAAGCAACGCGTGAATATCGGATCGGCGACGTTTTATGGCGGGCACCATACTGTTTACCAGCACGCCCATTTTGAGTTCGGGCTCGAAAACGTCAGCCGGCAATTCGTTTGGTCGTTCCTCCACGCGCATCCCTTCTACAATTCCGAGCAGCAGAGCCAGCGCTACGTCCGGCTGGATCGCGCGCAGGCCTATGTTCCGCCTGAGGGACAGCATTTCGGGCCCGCTGAGCGCGCGATCTACGAGCGCGCCGTGGCGCATGCCTGGGACTCCTACCGCGAGCTGACTCGGTTGCTCGAACCTGATGCGCGCGAAGTCCTCGGCGACATCTGGCACGTCAGTGAGATGTCTCATCCGAAGCGCTTGCAGAGGGTCCAGCGCCAGGCCGAAAAACGCGCCATCGAAGTCGCGCGCTACGTCTTGCCCGTTGCCGCATTCACCACAATGGTGCACACGCTTTCCGGCATCGTGCTTCATCGGCTCGCGCGAATGCAGGCTGCTTCGGATACTCCGTCCGAAGCGCGACTCGTGATCAGCCAGATGCTCGCCCGCGTGCAGGAAATCGACCCGCAATTTTTCGAGCGGTTCCACACCGAGCCGATGGACGAGCTCCCGGAATGGCAAGCGCCACGCGGGGACGGCGACGCATTTGCGCGAGAATTCGATTCACAGCTCGGTGGCCGCACTTCGAAGCTGGTGGATTTTTCGCCGCACGCGCTCCAAGTCATGGCCGAGGCATATCGAGCCGTCCTGGGAGTCGCGTCCGACACTTGCCCCGACCAAGAGGCCATCGATCTGATGCTGAACCCGGCGCGAAATCCCTACCGCCGCGAGACGCTCAACATCGGCGTCCACGCCCCGATCATGCGCGCGCTGCAGCACGCCAATTTCACCTTTGCAAAAAAAATCAGCCACACTGCCGATAGCCAGGATCAGCGCCACCGCATGGTTCCGGGGTCACGCCCGCTTCTCACCCTTGCCGACACGCGCGAGACAGACGTCATCACCCCGATGCTGATTGCCGGAAACCCGCGTGCCCGCGAGGCGTTCGACCGGGCGATGGCCGATGCCTGGGCGGCAAAAAACGAATTGCTCGACCGCGGCGTGCCGGCGGAATTCGCGCTTTACCTGCTGCCGAACGCGAAGGCTGTTCGCCTTGTCGAATCGGGTTCTTTGCTCCACCTGCTTCACAAATGGACGATGCGAACCTGCTTCAACGCCCAGGAAGAGATTTACCAATCATCGATGGAAGAGATCGAGCAGGTGCGCACCGTCTTCCCCGATCTCGCTCGATACATCGGCCCGCCGTGCTACCTTCGCGCCGGCATTTCAACGCCGATCTGCACCGAAGGCTCGCACTTCTGCGGCGTCAAAGTCTGGCACGATTTCCCCAACATCCAGCGCCGGATATGACGCGGCGCGGAAGCCTCGCCTACTACTTGGCGGCATGGATTGTCGGTTGCGTCTTCATGAGCTTGGGCATCTGGCTGCGCGACACGGGCAGCGCCACCGTCGGGCAGCTTTCGTTTCGCACCGGCTTCGGCATTCTGCTTTTCTGCTTCTACGGTTTGGTTTTCGGCGCGTGCGCGGCTCTGCTTGGAGCGTTTCTGCTTCGACGTCTCGCATTTTGGCTGCACTGGAATCAGCCGGGTCCCTGGGTAGCAGCCGGTGCCGGTGTCGCAACAGTCCTCATCACAGTTCTCGGTGCGTGGGGCCGCCGCATAACCGCGGCACCAAGGCTCGTACCGAAGTGGGTTCAGTTCGCAACATTCGGCCCCCAGATTGTTCTGGATGCCGGATGGTGGCTCGCGCTTCCTGTGGGAGCCGCGACGGCATTCGTGCTCTATCGCGTACATCGCGCCTTCGCGTCCCAAGAACAAGCGAGCTCGTAAAGGCGGTGGTAGCCACGGCGGATGCTCTTCCGCCGTGGGTCTTTGGTCCGTTGTTCCAGGTCGGGATGGTTAGCGTTTGAGAACGCGCGTCTGATTCGGCGACACAAGCTCGTAGCGAATCCCGCGCCAGCGGATCTTATGGCTTATCGCCGCCACGATTGAGTTCCAGCCGAACAGGAGCGGTACGAACGGAGCGAGCAAAATCCACGCCCAGCTCCATTCTTTCAATCGGTTCTTCCATTCGGGTAAGAGATCCAAGATAGCAATCGTGCGCAAGGCTCCTTTCATGGCTGAAAGCAAGGGGATGGCAAGCGCCAGCAATGCGAGTTGTCCCCAAGGATCGCCGTCGATCAGCGTGGCAAGGATCACGCAGGCTGCATAGAGAGTGGTAACGCAATAGGAAAGATGCATGGCGGCCCCTATCGCCCAGGTACGCGGATCATACACGCGCGTGATTTGTATCTGCCGGTCCGTGAATTCCACCAGTTCCTCAGCGGTGATCGCGAGCGGCGTCGGCGCGAGGCATTCTGGAACAAACAGAATCGGGCGACCGTTCTGTCGAAGTGCATTCGTGAGCGCCCAATCGTCGCTCACCGCCCCTTCCCAGAATTCGAGCGCGGCAACGTCCGTAAATGTCTGACGCCGGATCGCGGTGCCGCCGCCCCAGCAGAAATTTCGTTCCGGCTTGCCCAGCAAAGTGACGATCGCGGCATTCCACACCGACGCGACCGCGCTCCAGAAAGCGCTTTTCCCCGGCCGGCGCGAGGGAACGAACCATCGAAAAGTGCTGGCGGCGCCCAGCCGGCCATCTCCGAGAGGAGCGACCAGCTTGCCCAGCCAATTGCGTCCTAATCGAACGTCGGAGTCGGTGAATACAAAAACCTCGAATTTTTCATCGATCTTTTCAACAGCCTTCCGAAGGTTGTTGACCTTCTCGCTGCAAGCTTCCGGCGGCCCCGCGACCACAATGTGCACGCGCGGCTTGCTCGCGGCTTTTACGCGTTCGATGATTTTCAGAGCAGGATCGAGGCTGGTGGCCATCGAGATGTAGATTTCGTAGTTGGGATAGTCAAAACGGGTCAGCGCGGTGAGATTATCCTCGAGCCCCAGTTCGACGCCCTTGCACGGGCAAATCACCGCCACCTGCGGAGCGTAAAATCCGGCGTGGCTCCCGAGACGGTGGCGGACCATGCGCAGCCAGCCAATTCCATCCCACAGCGAGTACAGTCCCTGCAAAATCTGCTGAATGACAAGGATGTAGAAGACTACGAGCATTCCGCGGGGAGAATAACAGAATGGAACACCACCCGCATCTTGCTGATACGAAAGAGGTATTGGCAGCTCCGAACAGCAAGCCAAAGCGAACGTCGCGCCCCGATCGAAAGTGGACATTTCATCTGCTAATTCCACAGGACAGGTCGGGTGCTAACAGCACCAAAGCCGGGAGTGCGTTGACACCCCCAGCGACGGCTGTTAGATTGAGCATTTTGCCGGTGTGCGGAGAAGATCGCTGAGTAGATTGGCTCTAGCCTGGAGGATGGCTCTGACAGGACTCGCGGTTTGCGCCACCGGCTGCGCCGTCAGCCAGAAACACGCTGTCCCGCCGGCGCAGGTTCACCCAGCCCTCGAAGCAACGAAAGACCAGCTCATCGCGCAGTATAACCGGCAGGCGAATGCGATTCGGTCACTCAGCGCCACGGTGGACATGATCCCGACGGCGGGCTCGACCTACAGCGGCATCATCGAGGAGTATCACGATGTGAACGGCTTCATTCTGGCGGAAAAGCCTGCCAAGATTCGCCTGATCGGACAGGCGCCAGTGGTGGGCAAAACCATTTTTGATATGGTCAGCGACGGAGAAACCTTCCGAATTTTTATTCCATCCAAGAATAAGTTCATTGTCGGCCCGGCAAATCTGGAGCGCGCCGCAAAGAAGCCGATCGAGAATCTGCGGCCCCAGCATTTGGTGGACGCGCTGTTCTGGCCGCCGATCTCCGAAGGTGCTCCGGTGCTTTTCGAGGAATGGAACGAGGCCTCCGAGCGCTATTATGTTTTGACATTGCCGGGCGAAGCAATCGGAGAGCCGTCCCGCGGGACGAGTTGGGAGATTGAGCGTAAGATATGGTTTGACCGAGCCGATCTATCGATTATGCGTCTGGAAACGTACGGGCCGGCAGGGCGCCTTCTTGCGGACATACATTATTCCGACTGGGAGCCGGCCGATGAGGGAAAGTTCCCGCGCGATATCCGGTTGGCGCGCCCCCATGACGATTATCAACTGGAAGTGCGCATCGTGAAGCTGACCCTGAACGAGCCAGTGTCGGATCGATTCTCGCTGGCGCAGCCGCCGGGTACTGAGCTGGTGAAGCTGGGCGCAGACCCCGCGGAGCCGAAGCCATGATCCAGCACATGATCGTGCGCAACGTGCTCCATCGCCCGGTGCGCGCGGTCGTCACAGTCCTGGCAGTCGCGGTCGAAGTGACGCTCGTAATTATCGTCGTCGGGCTCACCAGCGGTCTTCTGATGGAGTCGGCGAAGCGCATTGAAGGCGTCGGCGCCGACATCATGGTACAGCCGCCCTCCGCCTCGGTGATGATGGCTTTCAGCGGCGCCCCGATGCCTATCCGGCTGGGGGACAAGCTGGCGGAGCTGAGTCACGTTCAATCGGTGGCACCGGTTCTCCTCCAGTTCAATTCCGTGAATGGGCTGGACATCATCTACGGCATCGACCCGCGGACTTTTAGCGCGGTTTCGGGCGGATTCGTGTTTCATTCCGGAAGGGATCTCGATCGCCCAAACGACATCCTGGTGGACGATTGGTATGCCCGGGCGAAACACGTGCAGGCGGACCAGACACTGCACATCCTCGAACACGATTTTCACGTTGCCGGGATCGTCGAGCACGGCAAGGGCGCGCGTCTTTTCGTGCTGATGCCGACCTTGCAGGATCTTTCCGGCGCCCACGACAAAGCCTCCGTCTTTTTCATCAAGTGCGATAACTCGGACAACACGCAGGCAGTAATCGACCAGCTCCGGCAGCTTCTTCCGCGCTATGAGATTCGCCCGCTGAAAGACTTCATTTCACTGATGACATCGTCGAACCTGCCGGGGCTCGCGGCCTTCATCAATTCCATGATAGGGCTGGCGGTGGCGATCGGTTTTCTGGTGATTTTCCTGTCGATGTATACGACGGTGACGGAGCGGACGCGCGAGGTCGGCGTTTTGAAATCGCTGGGCGCCTCGAAGACCTACATCGCCCAAGTCATCCTCAGCGAAACGACTCTGCTGTGTGCCATCGGAGTAATCTGCGGCATCGCGCTCTCTTATGGTGTTCGCGGATTCTTCCTCCACGCATTTCCCACGCTTACGATCTTGATCACGCCAGCGTGGATTGCGAAGGCAGCCGTCATCGCGGTAATCGGCGGGCTACTTGGCGCTTCCTATCCTGCGTGGGTCGCTAGCCGGAAGGACCCGGTCGAAGCCCTCGCGTACGAGTAGTCAACTTTCAGCGATCAGCAATTGGCGGCCGTTCCCTATTCCCGCCGGGCGTGGGCTCGTATCCGGGACATTCCAGGACGGGCAAGCGCGGATATTTTGCGAAGCGGGGATCAGTCTGGGAGAGCAGACAGAAGATGAATACTGAGCCTCGTTCAGACGTGATTTTCTTCGCGTGGATGCAGTCCGCACATAGGCCCGCGTGAGTTTTCTCATCGCGCCAGTCCTGCATAATTGTCTTCCCTGGCATTTCCGCAAACATGGGCAGCGCTACAACCCCAATCTTACGCGCCGCATGGCCCACGGCGAGAAAACCACTCGCCGTGGCTACCACCCCCCGGAACGGCGGCTACGAATCCTGGCGGGGAAGGATGCGCACCGGACGGGGCAAGCCGGCGTCCTGATCTGATCCGGAACTTGCGCCGTCGCCGGGGGGCTCTGCACCTGCCACTTGGTCGACCAGCTCTTCGGCTGGGGCTTCGCCTTCGCCGGGAGCCAGGAACAAATTCGATTCGAGGCCGTGCTGCTTGGTGTAGAGCTCGTAATAGCGCCCGCCGGCCGAGTAGAGCGACGCATGAGTCCCGCGCTCGATGATCCGGCCGCCTTCGACGACGAGGATCTGATCGGCGCGACGAATCGTCGAAAGGCGATGCGCAATGACGAACGTGGTCCGGCCGCGCATCAGTTGGGCGAGACCTTCCTGAATCATCGCTTCCGATTCGGAATCGAGGCTGGAGGTGGCTTCGTCCAGGATCAGGATCCGCGGGTCGGCGAGAAGCGCGCGGGCAATTGAAACGCGCTGGCGCTGGCCGCCGGAAAGGCGGACGCCTCGCTCGCCGACGATCGTGTCGTATTTCTTTTCGAACGTTTCCGCGAATTCATCGACGCGCGCGATCCGGCACGCTTCCATGATTTCTTCTTCGGTGGCACCGGGCCGCGAGAACGCAACGTTTTCGCGGATGCTGCCGTCGAAGAGAAATGTTTCCTGCAGGACGACGCCAAGCTGCGTCCGATAGCTGGACAGCTTCACGGTTGAAAGATCGACGCCGTCCACAAGCACTCGCCCCGACGCCGGCGTGTTGAAGGCCGCAATCAGGCCGATCATGGTTGATTTCCCGGCGCCCGAAGGGCCCACGAGCGCGGTGACGGTTCCGGGCTGGGCGTGGAAGGAAACGTCAGTCAGGACCGGTTTCCCCTCAGCGTAAGCGAATCCCACCTGTTGGAATTCGACCTGGCCGTGGATTGGGCCGAGACCGATTGTGCGATTTGGGTCAGCATCCTCAGGTTTCTCGGCAAGAAGCTCGCGGGTGCGCTCGAGGCCGGCCATCGCTTCCGAGAGCTGCGTGCCAATGCCGACGATCTGAAAGACCGGCGCGACGAGCATGCCCAGGAACGCGACAAAGGTCACAAATGTTCCGATCGACATCGCGCCTTCGAGAATGCGTCGCGCGCCAAGGTAAATCACCAAGGCACTCACAAGGCCGAGGATCGTCGTGGAGGCAAAACTCATCAGTGAAGTGGCAGTAAGCGTCTTAAGGATATTGTCGAGGAGTCGCTGAACATTGCGCGAGAACACACCTTCTTCACGCTCCTCGGCATGGTAGCCCTTCACGACCCGGACGCCAGCAAGCGATTCGGTGAGCCGGCCGGTGACTTCGGCATTCAATTTTGACCGGGCGCGATAGATGGGCCGGATGGTGCCGATGGCTTTATTGAGCGCCAAGCCGACGACCACCAGGATCGAGAAGGCAACCGAGGTCAGCAACACACTGATTCTCAGCAGCACAATCAGCGCGAAGATTGCGGTCAGCACGCCCCCCGCAAACTCGACTAAGCCGGTGCCGATCAGATTTCGCAGTCCGTCGACATCGGCCATGATTCGCGTGACCAGCGCGCCGGTCTTGTTCGCGTCGTGGAAGGCCACCGGCAACCGGCCGACGTGAGCCTGCACTTGGCGCCGCAAGTCCGCGATCATTCGCTGCGCTGCCTTCGATAGAAGCTGCGTCAGCGAATACGATGTGAGCCCCTGAATGACGGTGGCTGCGAGGATGGCCAGGACGAGCGGCGCTAATAGCTGTACCTGCCTCTTCCCGATGATGTTGTCGAAGAGATACTTCATCGAAGCGGGCAGAACCAAGCCAGCCAGGCGGCTGATGCCGATGAGAATGAAACCAAAGGCCAGAAGCCAACGCTGCGGCCGAATGAAGGGCCATGCCTCCGGGAGGAGCTTCAAGAGACCTAGTGACTTCGCACGGGAACCCTGTTCGCTCCGCTCGACAGCCCTGGCCATAGTGTCTATTGTCCTATAGTTCTAGATTCGACGCTCGGACCGAGGATTCAGCCTTGCGACCTGAGGCTTAAGGGCTTCGGAATCCCGAAAGGCCGAGGTTGGCAGATTAGCGGGGTTTAGCCTAGGCAGGGGGAGAAAAGCAGACTAAAATATTTTTTAGTGGGCATTTCTCAGCGTGCCCCATGGGAGTTCGTGTTGGAGCCAATACTCAAGACTGAGAACCTGTGGAAGGTGTACCGCTCGGGCAAAATGGACGTGCCGGCACTCCGGGGCGTGAGCGTGGGAGTGTATCCGGGCGAGTTTGTGTCCATTATGGGGCCTTCGGGCTGCGGGAAATCCACGTTCTTGCATGTAATCGGAGGACTGACACAAGCAACGCGGGGGCACGTTTATCTCGACGGGAACGACCTTGCAGCCCTGGGCGATGCCGGACGGACTCGGCTGCGGCGCCACAAAGTGGGTTTTGTATTTCAGCGGTTCAATCTGCTACCCGCGCTCGATGCTTATGGCAATATCGCGTTAGCCCAGCACATCCACGGTAATGGATTCGACCCCCACCGGTTCGACGTTATCGTACAGATGCTCAACCTACGGGAACGGCTTCATCACAAGCCATCGGAGCTGTCGGGGGGCGAACAGCAGCGGGTGGCCCTTGCCCGGGCAATTATCAACGAGCCGAAGATCGTGCTGGCCGACGAGCCGACCGGCAATCTCGATTCGAAGAGTTCGGAGAATGTCCTGTCCATGCTCCGTCAGCTTAACAAGGAAATGGGCCAGACGATCGTGATGATCACGCACAATCAGGAAGCAGCCGCCTACGGTCACCGTATTCTGCACATGCGTGACGGCCTCGTCGTGGACGGAGTGCCCGCAAACTGACATGGGCACGATTTGGCGGGGAGTGGCTCGGACGGTTTTCTGGTCGTATGAGCGTGGGAGCTGGCCTTACGACTTGATGGTCATCGCGATCGTTCTTTTCGTTCTGCTGACGCCCGGCCGGTGGTTCCACGACCAGCCGCAGAGCGCGGCGCTGCCAAGTGTCGATGTTCAGCTCATTGCGGAAGACGCAGGGAGCCAGACGAGGACGTACCGGGTGGATGCGAATCTTCTTCCCCCAGCCAAGCGAACGCCGAAGCCCACTCCTGAACTCGAGCGCGAGACCCACAATATCCTTGGACGAACCGTGGACGACCTGAAAGGGCATACATTTCAAGTCCGCCGAATTGAGCCCGTCCGGGGCGAAGATGGCACCGTGATTTACTACGATGTCTCCGTGAAGCCCTAAGACAGCGCCTTCACGGGGCCCAGCGCCAAGTTCAAAAGCCTACGACGATCCCACAAACCGGATCGTCGCGGCTACCACAGCTCTCAGTCACCTTGACGGGAAGCTCGGACCGTCCCCGTTGCAGTTCTGGAACACATGGGAACCGGGGGGACGTATTTTGCGTCCTAATCGGTGTGCTATGATGGCCCGGTTTTCGCTTCAGGGTGACAGGGGGTTCAACCTTCGTGCGACGGTTAACTGTAATGGTATTTATGTTCGTAGCGTCGCTTAGCACGGCTGCGTTGCAGAGCCACGGCACCTGGACGCTCGAAAGCGTTCTGAAACAGCTAGATGGCCAAGCTCACGATTTTCATAGCCTGGCGGCAGATGTCGAGCGGACGAAAGTCACGGTAGTGGTCAACGACAAATCGACGGAAACCGGCACCATCTTGGTCCATGGCGAGAAAATGCGGCTGGAGCTGAAGGCACCGGATGCGCGTACCATACTTCGCAACGGGGATAATTTCTACATTTATACTCCGGGGCTGAAGCGCGTAGAGGAATACAACGTTGGGAAACACCGCACCCTCGTGGACCAGTTCCTCTTGCTGGGATTTGGCACGCCGGGGCGGGAACTACAAAAAGGATATTTGATGACGTTCATCGGGGAGACCACGCTGGACAACCGGAAGGTCGTCCAGCTCGAGCTCACCCCCAAGTCCGATGAAGTCCGCAATCAGATTTCCAAGATCGAGTTGTGGGTTGACGAATCGATCTGGCTACCCTTGCAGCAGCAGTTCTTCGAAACCGGCACGCAAGATTACTTCATCATCCGCTATTCCAATATCGTCCGGAATGCGCACATCCAGGAATCCGAATTCAAGCCTCACTGGCCCAAGGGCACCGAAAAGGTGAAGCCGCAGGGCTAGTGCCGCCCCAACTGTCTGAGACTCCGATGGCGCCTAGCCAACTGGGATAGCTTGCCGCTGCGAATTGCAGGGTGCGGTCCAGTTCGTAGCGAAAAAGCTGGGACGGCGCTAGCGCGCTCGGTTTGCCGCTGCCAACTTTCTTCGCGATCGTTCGAGCGCCTGGATCAAAGCCGACAGGTCCTTCCGTTCTGTGCGGTAATTCGTGATGCATGCGCGGAGGACCGTTGTGCCCCCGCCGACGCGCGTGGTTGAAATCCACGCGTCGCCGGAAGCGACAACTTCGCGAGCGACAGATTCGAGGTAGTCCGCCGAGCGTCCTTGCGGCGATTGACGGTCCACGAAACAGGCGATGGGGAGTGGTGTCGAATTGACGACTTCCCACTCGGCAGCCTTCAGCTCACGACGCAGTTCGCCTCCCATTTGGGTCATGTGCCGCAAGGCTTCGGCATAGCCTTCCCATCCAGCCACGGCCAATGAAAGAAAGACCTTCAGGCCAATGGAGCGGCGCGACCATTGAATCGAATGTTCGAGCGGATCGACGATTCCGGCGCCCTCGGCCTTCGGGGGAACATACGCGGCAGAAATGTGGAACGTGCGGCCGAGGATATCGGGATGCCGCGTGAGGAAAAGTCCCGCGCCCATGGGAGCGGAAAGCCACTTGTGGGCATCGAGCGTGATTGAATCGGCGCGTTCAATGCCGTCGAGGCATGGCCGGAGTTCTGGAACGAGCGCTGCGGCGCCGCCCCAGGCCGCGTCCACATGAAACCAGAGCCCCTGGCGGGCAGCCACACCCGCGATGGGCGGCAACGGATCAATGATGCCGGCATTCGTCGTGCCGGCGTTCGCAATGATCAGAAACGGCAGCAAACCCTTCCGCCGGTCCTCCACAATTGTAGCTTCGAGCGATTCGACATCCATCTGCAAGAGGGCGTTAGCCTGAATCTCTCGCACCGCGGCACTGCCCAACCCGCAGATTCGCGCACCTTTTTCGAACGAATGATGCCCTTCGGCGGAGACATAAAAGACCGGTTGGCTCGCAAGAATCCTCAGCCCTGACTTCTCAATTTCCGGGAAGGAATTTGTGAGGGCAGCGAGAAGCGCGGTGAAGTTGGCCTCGGAGCCGCCACTCGTGAAGGTGCCGTCAGCGGCCGCCGGATCGTAGCCAAACCGTGAGCCAAACGCGCGGATCAGGTGTTGCTCGACTTCGACGGCGAACGGACTGTGCTTCCAGGCGGCAAGCTGCGGATTTAGTGCAGCGACGATGGCGTCCGCGGCGATGCCCATGGCGGTTGGCGCGGGGTTGAAGAGCCCGAAATACCGCGGGTGTGGCGTGTTTACCTGCGCGCGCTCGAGGCCTTCGGCAGCGGCTGTTAATGCTTCGAGCGGTGCGATGGGCTTAGAGAAATCGAAAGCCTTCAGCCGTGCGCGAACCTCTTCCGGTGTCACTTCGGCAGAAACTGGTCTTTCCGCGACGCTTGAGAGATAGCCCTCAATGATCTCGCCGAGACGCTTCCAGAGCTCCGCTCGCGTGGCGGAGTCCAGCGACAAGGACGTCGATGGACTCTCCTTGCAGGGTTCGACGTGCATGTCTCCGTTCCTCCCTGGCGGCGCGGCGTTCTTCCGCGGCAGCTAGCTCTTGTCCGATCCAGCTTCGCGCGCGGACTGAAGGAATTCTCTCTCGCGTGAAAGCAGCGATTGCTTGCGTTCGAGCCCCCAGCGATAGCCCGCCAGGTTGCCGTCTTCGCGCACCACCCGGTGGCAGGGAACGACGACGGAGACGGGGTTGGTGGCGCAGGCGCGTGCCACGGCGCGAGTTGCTTGCGGCCGACCAATCGCGCGGGCAATCTGGCTGTAGGTGCGGGTGGTGCCATAGGGAATCCGCCGCAACTCCTCCCAAACGCGGCGCTGAAACGCGGTGGCCTGCACATCCGTCGGCAAATCGAGGTGCGGCTCGCGGCCGCGCAGATGTTCGAGAATCGTGCGAACCCAGCCTTCAAGGCCATTCCGATCGCGGCGAATCTTGGCTCGCGGATATTCCTCCAAGAGCGCGGCTTCGAGCCTGGCGTCGTCCTCGCCAAGATAGAGGGCGCTGATGCCGTGCGAGGTCGCACCGACAAGAAGGCGGCCGAGGGGTGAAGAAACGACTGTGTAGGCAATTTCCATTCCGGCGCCGCCACGGCGATAGGTCGCGGGAGTCATTCCCAGATGCGCCGGTGCGCGTTCGTACAGCCGGCTGCTCGAGCCGAAACCAGCATCGTAGAGTGCGGTGGTCACGTCATCTCCTTTTTTCAAGCGCGCCTTGAGCCGGCGCATACGGTGCGCATCGGCGTACTGGCGCGGTGTGATTCCGAGCACGCGGCGGAAGGCGCGCTCGAGTTGATGTGGGCTCAGGTTGGCCGAGGCTCCGAGTGAAGCCAGCTTCAATGAGTCGTTTGTCTGTTCGTCTGCATGCGCCGCGACGCTTGCTTCAATTTGCCGGCAGATCCGCGCCACCGCCTCGGCTTGAGGATCGCGCCGAATCGCATCCTGCGGGCGGCACCGGCGGCACGGGCGAAAGCCTTCTCTCTCCGCCATCTCCGGGACGCGGAAGAAAACCACCTGGCCGCGATGCGGGCGTCGCGACGGGCACGAGGGCCGGCAGTAGATTCCGGTCGAACGCACCGCAAACACAAAAAGATTGTCCGCGCTCGGATCTCGGGCCAGCACCGCACGCCACCGGCGAGTTTCCTCAACGCGATTCCGGCTGATGAGTTGCGAGTCTCGGGCTGCTTTCGACCTGGTGCGATTCAGTGTTGTCTGCATGGGACCAAATTACCGAAAGCATCGGCGGATGGCTATCCGAATTTTGCGGCCAAACCCGTCCAAATTGGTGCTCTTGAGCCGCTCCACAAGATCAGCAATGGGGCGCGCATTGATCCTGGCCACCAGCCTTGGGAATCTCGGATTGAGAAACAAATGTTGAATTTTAGAACACGAACACTCAATCGGAGGTTGACGTCAAATGCGTCGTGCGCGATATTTTCGAGGCCCGGTACCAACATTGCCGGGGTATGGGGGAGCAATCATTTATGGGGGCTGCTCTCGATCCTCTCGAGCAGCATGTTCCGGCGCGCCCGGAGCGAAAACCAGGTCCATCCAGGCCTAAAGCGCAGCCCGATAGTGGCTACCGGCCGCGCCGCTTCGAGCGTGTGCCCACGCATGCGGTTGGCGTCGCCCAGGAGCGGCGGCGGTCGCCTCGCGCAGCGCTGTGCTTGCCGCTGCGCCTGACGCAAGTGGACGGACAGAACGAGCCGGTGCCGATCACGCTGGTCACGAAAAACATCAGTTCGAGTGGAGTCTATTTCCTAGCACCGCGCTGGCTCGAACCCGGAACCGCCATCGAGATGGAGGTAGGGCTGATTGATCGGCCGCTGGGCCAGGGTAGCGTGCGCATGCGCACAGCCGCCCATATCATCCGCGCCGAAGACTCAGACACACCGGGATGGCGCGGCTATGCGGCCACCTTCGACGACATCGCTTTCAACCGCGACGATACGATCCCTCTCCGCTTCCTTTCCCGCTGAAGCGGGCCGTTTCTTTTCTGTTACCATTTTCGCTTATGCCGCGCCGCTTGCTCCGCGCTCGCGCCGTGCTGTTCGATTGGGATGGCACTCTGCTGAATTCCTACGATTCGGATGCGCGCGCCTATCTGGCGATGTTTCGTGCGCTGCGGATTGATTGGACCGTCGAAGACCTCGAGCGCCACTATTCGCCCAATTGGTACCGCGTGTTTCGCGCTGCCGGGCTGCCGCGTTCGAAGTGGGACCTGGCCGATCGCCTCTGGCGACGCGCCTACCGCAAAGAAAGCCCGCAGCTTTTGCCTGGCGCTCGGCGGGTCCTTCGGGCGCTGAATCGCTCCTTTGTGCTTGCGCTGGTAACGAGCGGGAGTCGCCGCAGGGTGCGTCGCCAGCTCCGCGAATTCGAGCTGGCCGATTATTTTGCCGCCTGCGTTTGCAGCGAAGACGCTCCACGGCGCAAACCTGATCCCGCGCCTCTACAGATGGCGCTCGGTCGCCTGCGCCTGAAGCCGGAAAATTGCGTCTACGTGGGTGACGCGCCGGAAGACGTCGAAATGGCGCGCCGCGCTCGAGTGCGCGTTGTAGGAGTCCGCGGGCCGTTCCCGACGGCGGAGCGAGTTCGCGCAGCGCGACCAGACACCTTCCTCGATTCGATTGCTGAGCTTCCTGGTTGCTTATCGGCTTTGTCGAATTCCTGAAACTCGGTCGAGGACACGCCGCTTTGTCATCCTGAGCAGAGCGAAGAGCTTGCCCTGAGGTCGCCGTTGGCGACCGAAGGGATCTCACCCATCAATTCTTGGCTTCTTGCGCCGTATGTGTCAAGTTCCTATGGCTAGGCCAGCTCCGGATCAATGGGGTTGTGACGCTGGTTTCCCTGAAGGAGCAGCGGGCTGCTTCAACGAAGGAGGTGGAGGCGGTGTAGGCCCATCGCCGGCGGCTTCGGGTTTGAAATCGGTGGACCGAATCACGAGACGCAGGTGGAGATCTTTTCCTTTGGGGTTGCTGATGTAGTCATCCGAGCTCGTATAAGTTGGGAACCAGTATTTGCCGTCGAAGTTTTCTCGATACGTATCATACATCTTGAAGGGCAGCTCGGTGCCGCCGCCGGAAATCTCGCTGACAAACTGACCCGAGCTCTTCACGATCGCCAAATCCTGGTCATCCACCCAGACAACGCCATCGAAGTAGCGGCGCGTCCGCTCGACCTGTTTAGGCTTCACTCGAAAAATATAAGTGTTGAGTTCATCGAGTTTTTCTTTCCCGATGTATTCGAGGCTGTAGTGAGTTAGTTGGTCGGTGGTCAGGACGAAGTGCGGCAGGCTGGCAATAATTTTCACATCTTCGAGGCTGAACGCGACGAGCTTGAGCGTCGAAACCGGCGGCTTCGTTATGCGCTCGTAGCGCTGGCCATCGGGCTTCGTGTAAAACACTCCCGTAACAGTGAAATCGCCCCCCGGGTTCGCCAATTCCTGAACGCGGACCGTCTGCGCGAACGTGTAATTGTCGTAGGCTTTCTTCATTACGTCTTCGCTGGTGGCGAATCGGCGGATGATTTCGTCGGCAGGAATGGGCGGGGGAGCGGGATTCGCAGCGGTGGGGAGGCGCTTCGCCTCGAATTTCGGCGGTGGCGTGATGGGGCCCTGGGATTCCCCCGCCTGCGCCCAAGTCCTACTCGCAGGGAAACACATTGCCAGAAAGCCGACCAGCGGGAGGACTTGTAGTAGGCGGTTTCTCACAGTTCCTTAGATGCTCTTCTGGTTCGGTGCGTCGTTTTCCAGCTCTGGACCTCATTGCGAATTGTAGCTCACGTCCCGCCGCGACGGGATTTGTCGCGGCTGACGTGAGGGGTTGAACGAAAATCCTGGGAGCCTCAGGCGCGAAGAAAATCTGGCTTCCAATTCTTAATCATTTTCTTGATGACTTTGCGGTCGTCCAGTTTTTCGTCGAGGACCTTCCGAGCGAGTCCGGTCAGCTCTTCGTCGCTCGCAAAGCGCAGGGCGATGAGCTGGCCAACAGTGAACTCTCCGATGCGAAGGCGCAATTCCGTGGGCAATAGCTGCTGCAGCCGCAATTGCATCTCGAGGCGAATGACGCGGTCCTGCACCGCTAGGGCGAAAATTCGAGCGTAGAAGGCAAATAACAAAAACGCTACCGCGAGCAAAAGAGAAATCACGGATTCGGCCGAAAATGACCGGATCAATCGATAAATCGACCAGATCAAATTGAGGGCGAAAATCCCAAGGACAACAAAGTGAAAGCCGGGGACGGTGCGGACGTGGTTCTCAAAATTCTGCGTCATGTGAGGCTCCTGGATTTCGCGATCTGGAAGCGCGCTGGCAGGATTCTAGCAGACTTCACTAGTCTTCATCCCAAAGCAGGTGGGCCACCGGCATGCGGTATGCAGCCGGCGGCTATTCGGTGGGCAGGAGGCGCATACGCAGGGTGTAGGAGCCTTCGCCTCCAGGTTCGAGTGGCGGAAACTCGAGGCAGAGAAGCGCGGAGAAATTCTTTCGATCGATGGTCATCGTCCCCGACTCCCACTCGAACGCCAAGCCGGGCTCCCCGGGAGTGCGAACCTCCAGGCGGGTGCTTCCGTCAGAGAGCTTGAGAGTTTCGCCCCCAGGCACGAAATCTTCGCAGTGCGCAGTGGCGGCGCTGCTGGAATCACTTCCTCGGGCCGAAGACGAAGCGTCCCCTGCTCGCGCCGACCAGCAAAAGCGGGTCGTGCGATCCCCGCTGGAAATTGCCTGAAGGGAATTCACGGCCACAAAAGATTGCGGATGCCCGGGCGCGGCGCCTTGATTGGCCCCTGCGCCGCTTGCAGCAGGTTTGCCCGGCGCACGCAGCGAAATCCGGTAATTCACGCGAATGACATCGGGAGCGTCAAACTGCACTGTCTTCTCGATACTTGCGCCATCGGGAAAGATATCGGGGGCGTCATAGCGCAGCCGGAGCGGGGTGTGGGCATCTCCCGGGAGCCAATCCGCGGCATAAGCGCGATTGAAAAGTCCGTAGCGCCCGTGAGCGCGTTCCGGATTTTCACCGACCGGATTCCCGGTATACGAGAAGTTGTCCCGGAAAGCTCCCACACTGGAAACAAGATCCTGTCCGGATTTTTTCTCGACAAGCGCAATTGCGCGGCCGCCCGAATCCGGCGAGACGATGAGCCGGAAGCCGCTGTTTTCGAGAACCCATTCGTCCTTGCCGTCGCGATCAAAATCGAAGCGGTAATGACTTTCCGCGCCTTCCGGGATTTTCAGATAGGCAACTGGGGAAGTTCGGCGATCCTGGCCGGCCCGCACCTCCAGGGAGCCGCGGCTCAAGCCATCCGGGCTCGGCGCGATATCGTCCCCCGATTTGGGTTTATCAGCTGGCCTCAACTTAATGCGCGTGAGGGTAGTGGCCCTCGGGTTGACGTGGAAGCTTCCCGAACCGCCGTAGGATCCTTCCACGATCACATTGATATCGGGAGTTTTTTCCCGGCTGGAGTTCTCAGTTTCCAAAAGCAAGTCGGAGGTATTCTTACCGGGTTGAACGATCAGGGGCGGGTAGGATTTCAACGCCGCGTTTTCTCCGAGGGGCAGGCGGATGCCGTTTGCCACGGAGAATGTAAAGCCAGCGGCGGATTTCTTGTCCGACGACGGCTTGTCTTCCGCTGCCTCGTTCTCCCTCATGTCTATTTTTAGAACGCGATGGAACCCGGGCGAGGCACCTCGCGGGATTTCGACCAACAGCTCGCCGCTCGACTCGTTCCAGGTTGCTTCCGGCCGATTCTCTTCCAGGTTCACGTGCGAGGGTTGCCGGTCAAGTTTCAAACGAACTTCAGCACGCGCGGGAGCGTAAAACGTCAATTCGAGAACCTTACCATCTCGTTCGGAACCAAGAAATTCAGCGCCGCCAGCCGTTATGCGGCCCTCGCATGGCGCGCCCGATGACGGCTGCGCACAGATCGGTTGATCGAGGGGCAGCAGCAAAGATTCGTGCCCCGGCAGTGTGATTTGCACAGCTACGTACTCATTCTCCGCGGCGCGCGCAGACGCCTTCGGCGGCAAGGTATAGATCTTGACGGAACTGGCTTCTTCGGTTCCGAGGTTGGTGACGCTCAGGAATCCTTGTCCGGCGGTGCGCCCACCGAAGGGCACAGTCCCTTCGTTCGTCACGATTTGATCAACGACGAGGTTCGCGGCAGCGCCCGGATCGGTGTCAACGACCACGGCAGGCCGCACGCCCGCTTTCGTGAGAAATTCTCGAAACACGCGCGTTGCCCATTCGATCTGGGGCTGACCTTCGATTTCTGAAAATCCGTACCCGAGGGGAATCTGTGAGAGGAAATCTTTCGAGGATTCGATAATCTGACCGGAGCCAAATTTCCACTCGGCCGCGAACGCGGGTTCGGGTGAGGGACTCGGGATGGACGCTTCCTTCCAGAGTTCATCGAAGATGCGGCCTCTCGGCCGCTCCGGGAAAAAGATGAGTGTTCCACCCCGCCGGACGTATTCGACGATTGCGTTCTGGGCCCCTTCCGAGAGCTGAAATCGCCGCTCGCCTGGATCGAAGACAGGCAGGACAAGAACGGCATCACGCGCGAGTTGCTCAACGGGCTGGTGTTCAGGATCGAGGACTTCACTTGCAAGATGGTCGAGCTGGCCGAGCTTTTCGAGACGCAAGACCGTGCTGGAGACGCGCTCGATATCTTCACGCGAAAGGAGCGACTGGGGAAAAGCGCCGAGTGGATAAAGAATGCCGAAATCGGCGCGCTTGTGCGAAGCCGCCAATTGTGGGCCCCAGCGGTCGAGGAACTCTCCATTCCGAGCGACGGCGCGGGCGCGCGGCTGGCGGTCACCGTCAGGTCCGAGCGCAGCCTCCCAGCGGTAGAACTGATTCGCCCACGGCACCGAATAGCCCGCCGGAGTGAGCGTGTCCTGCAGCGGAAAATAGTTCAATCCATGGAGTCCATTCGCCAGGAACAAACGCGAACTGAGAAGGGTGTTTCCCGGCGGGCTTTCGGGTGGCCGATCGTCGTCGCCGGGAGAATACCACCCGGCCTGATATTCGATCAGGACGGGAGGAAACGTTGCCTGGGTCTTGAGTTCCTCGGCGTAGAACTCGATGGTGGAAGCGTCCGCGTCGTTCAGTGCGCGGCGGCCCAATTCATTCGGACTCCGCGGAGGCGTGTACCACTGTCCCATGGCGGCGATGGGCTTTTCGAGAGGAGATCCGGCAGCCGAAACGCGCATGTCAGCGGAATTGATGAAAAAGGGAACATCGAGGCCGCCCGCTTCGAACCAGCCGCGAAGGGTTGCCATGTAGCACCAGAAAGCCGGGCCAGCGTTATTTGTTCGGCCGATACCTTCGAGTTGTACGAAAAGGAGCGGACCACTTACGTCCTGAAGCCGCGAATTAGGAGGCGCCTCGGACATGATTGTAACAACGGTATGCGAGCTGTAAGGTGCGAGCTCATGCGCAACCGCTGCGAGCCATTTCTCCGCGTAAGACATGTGCATCGCGTTGTCGAGCCAGCCCTGCGCTGCCGCTTCGGCGTCGTGTGCGTTCAAACTCGCGAGCGGCGGATAGAGCCCTTCCAGCCGGTCCGCCGGGCTCATCTTGTATTCGGGGCGCTCAAGCAGCCATTCGGGATAACCGCCGTGGCGCCACTCGCGTAGCATAGCCGGACCCGGCCGCGCGATGAGCTTGAAGCCTTTCAGGCTGATCAAGCGAAGCAGGCCGCGAAGGTCGCGCCGGGGATTCGAGTGGCCGTCAAAATCGAATTCGCCCTCGCGTGGCTCGTGCCAGTTCCATGGAATGTAGATCTCGATCGTGTTGATCCCGAGCAAGCGATACCGATCAAGCATGGAATTCCAAAGATCCCGGGGGATGCGGAAGTAGAAGAACGCGGCCGAATGAACGAAAAATGGCTCGCCATCCACATGCAATTCGGGGTACCCGCCATGCTGGACGATTTCGACGCCGCGCGGAAGAGTCTTCTCTGTACCCCGGCCAGGCGTGACCGCCCAGGCATTCGCCACTCCGAACAAAAGCAGCAAAGAAGCCAGAGCATAATGCAGAAGCCCCGCAGCGCGCGCATTGTGCAAACTATCGCGAGTGCCCCTGTCGGATTTGGCTGGCCCCAGAAGCATGACCGGGAATTTTGACACGATTTTTATCAGTCCCGTCAGCTCGATATGCGTGGAATTGAGTTCACGCGTCGGAGAGGGATTCGTCGAAACCGGGGGGCTCATCGAGCTCGCCGGCTTCGAGGATGGCGCCGCAGTCCAGGCATTCGACGTATTGAGCGTCTTGATCCTTGGCGATGAGCTGCGTGCGGGAATGCTTGCAGGTTAGCGGGTCAGGCACCGGGGATGTCTCGCTCGTCTGCCGGAATTATACTACTATTGTTTATTCCTTGGACTCCCTCGTATCGCGCCGTGCTAAATGTAACCCTAGGGGGTGTTATCGCGCCATTTAGTATGTAACCGAACTCAACCGACGTTTTGAGGGGGTTACTGTGGGCCGTCAAGCGAAATGGGAATACTTCCGCGCG
>JBARRP010000044.1:0-2254 GCA_049644285.1 Candidatus Acidiferrales bacterium
CCGATTCACGAATCAAAACCCATAGCACGGACCTTGCAGCGGTTTAGTCCAATCCATTTTTAGCTCACCGGCGCGGCTTCGACTCCGTTTCCTCTCCGCATACGCCTACTGCCGCCGCGCCGCCAAGCTAAAAATGCTCTGCACTTTGTTGCGTGGGTTCGGATTTTCAAGGCAGCGATGGTGTGTGACCACGCGGCGGAGCTACCGGTGCAGGCTGGTGTTCACACCGTTCAAGCGGAGATGCTGAACGTCAACCTCGACATGAAGACCTAGCCAAACTTGGCAGAAACCCCGACCGAATCAGTCGTCGCCCTCGACGGCGCCGTCTCGACATGGAAATCTTGCAGCCTGCCCAAAAACTCTATTTCACCGTGGCTCGTAAATACGTGAATTGATCGTTCCAATCCATTTTAAGCGCTGTCCTCACCGGGAAATTACTGGCGAGAAGGGGGATTTATCAACAGCTGTTGCCTCTTGCAAATGCTGCCGATGTCTAATGGGCTTAGCTCCAGAACTCTCACTCGTAGCGCAGGGCGACGATCGGATCGACTTTCGCTGCCCGCCGAGCCGGCAGTGGTGCCGCGCGGGTGCTTCGCCTGGAATACAAGCAATCTTCCGCGCGACTTCGAAATAGGTCCACGTAAGTCGCGTAATGTTTACTGGAGATTTGGCAGCGTCCAATCCGCGATCGTGGCCGGATGACGGCGTACATCGGGCGAAGCCGCCGCTATCGACGCTGCCCGAAGACGGGACGGCTTGCTCTCGCCCTGCTGATAGGGTTGGCTATTCGGATGGTGAATGGCATCGCCTCAGCACTTGGCTTGGCAAGGCGCAAAGAGCCGTTAGAGAAAGCCACAAGCTAGAAGACCACGAGCTGCCCACGCTTCAACTAAGCTGGTAGCAAATTGGGGCGCTGCTGGGTCAATAAGTGCGGACGTTCGTGGGAACTTGGGCGGCTTCGATAGGTCGCGCCTAACCTCCCCGCGTGTGCATTTCCAAGTGGGGATCCTTCCGGAGCTGTTGGATTCCGACCAACACCCCTCGCGACGGCAGATCCTTGCGTTCTTCGGCGCCGCGATCGGTTCGCTTCGCCCACTGGCTCACGATGAGGGACTTGATCTCTTCCCGGGTGGCGCCGCTGCGGAGAGATTTCCTCAGATCCGTTCCGTTCTGAGCATAAAGGCACAGGTACCAGATCCCGTCTGCGGTCAGGCGACTCCGGTCGCAGCGTCGGCAGAACGGTGTGGTTGTGGAAGCGATGATGCCGAAGATGTTCCCGTCGGCCAAAAGGAACCGCTCCGCGGGTGCGGAACTATCCTCCACCACCGGCTCGATCCGGCCGTAGCGCCGGCTGAGCGCTTCCAGGATCTCCGCCCGCGAAACCACCTTGCTCCTGGACCACTGCGTCGCCCCACCGACATCCATGTATTCGATGAAGCGCACTTCGGCACCGGCCCGCTTTCCGAACTCGATCAGGTCGGCGAGTTCATCTTCGTTGGCGCCGCGCACCACGACGGCGTCTATCTTCAGCGCTCGGAAGCCTGCCTGACGGGCCGCCTCGATCCCGCGGAGCACCGGCGCGTGGGCGTCCCTTCGAGTTAACACAAGGAAGCGGTCCGGGCGGAGCGTATCCAGGCTGACCGTCAGGCGGTACAGGCCGGCGTCCCAGAGCGCCTGCGCTTGCCCGGCCAGCAAGACGCCGTTGGTGGTCAAAGCTAAGTCCCTGATTCGTGGGTGCTGCGCCAGCATCCGAACCAGCACCGGAAGGTCTTTACGCAGAAGCGGCTCACCGCCGGTCAAGCGCACCTTCTCGATGCCGACTTCAGTGAAGATACCGGCCAGCTCGCTGATCTCTTCGAAGCTCAGCAATTTTTCGCGCGGCAGCCAGACGTACTCTTCCTCAGGCATGCAGTAGCGACAACGGAGGTTGCAACGGTCTGTAACCGAAATCCGCAGGTTGAGAAGAGGCCTGCCGAAGGCGTCAGCGGGGCCCTTTGATTTGACGGAAGGTTGCATAGCGAGGCCGCTTTCTTGTAGGGCACATGGTAGGCTGCTCCGGCGCCCAAATCAACTTAACCTGAATCCTGCGTGAGAACGGATCCCTAGAATAGACCTAATGCGCGCCAGAACGCAGTTCTCTCGGTCTTCGGGGCATTACATCCAAACCACACTTTTAGTGAGGTTTGGATGTAAACGGCAAAATAGCCGTTTTGCCCGCTGTGGAACAACGTTTGGCGCAGTTCTAAGCGTCCTC
>JBARRP010000045.1:0-7246 GCA_049644285.1 Candidatus Acidiferrales bacterium
GTGTTGGCGAGGGATCGGTTCACCGCGCCGCAGGTGCATCCGCCAAAACCTCTCCGGGTCACTCCTGCAAACGGCGTCGCTTTCGGCGCATACGACGTCCCACGGTATCGACGGCGACCCGCATTATTTGTTGGGCTCCGATCGCATGGCGCGAACCTTCTCGCCTATTGGGGGATGGATGTTTTAGAAGCAAGATGATCGGCCTTCTCCTTCGGCAATCCAAGCTTATCGAAGATGCGAAACGATACACGGGCCTTTTTTCCTATGCGATGAAGGAACCTTGGTCTTTGCACTTCGCTTGGTAAAACTTCTGCCGATTCACTCTTCCCTGCGAGTAAACCCTGAGATGGTAGGTGATGTTTCAGATCGTGTTTGGGACGGCGAGAGCTAATCGAGTAGGTTTTACTTCTTGTCCGACGATGTGGACTTGTCTTCGGGGGATCTACTCCTTACTTGCCACGCCCCGGGGCCGCAGGAAGACGCACCAGCCTTCAGGGCTTCATTGGCACTGGAGGACCACCACCATGGCCGCCGCCTCCACCCTGACCACCACCACCGCCCTGGCCGTCGCCGCCGCCCTGGCCGCCACCACCGTCACCGGCGTCACCGCCGCCTTGGCCGCCGCCACTGCCTTGGTCACCACCGCCGCCACTCTGGCCGCCAACACCGCCCTGCTGGCCCCCACCACCGCCCTGGTGGCCACCGCCGCCGCCCATGGTGCCACCGCCGCCCTGGCCACCCGAGGAGCCGGCAGCCAGGCTATCCAAGGCAGCGCTGAAGCTATGCCCAATCGACTTCCCGAAGTTCTGGCTTCCGGCAACACAGCCGAGAGCAATCACTACCACCAGGAGCGCGTACTCGGTGAGATCGGCACCGGATTCCTGGCGCCACAGGCGCTCGAATAGCGACAACATGGTGAACTCTCCAGTTCGAGGGCGAGCTACTACGTCCAATTCCGCAATTCTGCGGTTCTTATCGCGACGACGCCGAGAGAACCCGATTGAGCCGACCATGTCAGTGCCCAGCAGGAGTAGGCTGGACGGCTCGGGTACCGTAGAAACCGTAGATGTCGGAGCAATTGGATCGCCACGTAGAGTGATTCTGCCAGTACGAGGTAATATCCTAACCACAAACGCGTCAACCGGTCGCAGAGGGCTATTACTCAGGCTAGAACTACTCGATGACGATCTAGGAAACTAATTGCACACATGCTGCCGCGCGTTTCACCTGCTTGGGCGGCAAGAATTCCCTGAGGACGAAAAGCGGAACTGATTCGTCGAGCGTAGAATGGATCACGAGGAGAACACAATGCCCCGCGACTCAGGACCCAAAAGAAGAGTTCGGCCCATGAGTTCGAGGACACGAGAGGGCCGCTGGCATATGGTTTCGGGCAAAGATGAAGTTGGCGGCGCGGCGGCAGTAGGCGTATGCGGAGAGGAAACGGAGTCGAAGCCGCGCCGGTGAGCTAAAAATGGATTGGACTAAACCGCTGCAAGGTCCGTGCTATGGGTTTTGATTCGTGAATCGGCGAGGACGGAGAGAGAACAGCCGTAGGTAACGGCACAAATGAGCTTGGTATGCTGCGACGCTGGGTCTTGTGCAGGCTTGCGCAGGGCAAAATGTGGGACGCTTGAATGGGCGCCAAGAGTTTGAACGTCGTAGGGCAACGCCACTCCTTCCACTCGCACGGTCTCGAGTTCGCGGTTAGGGTAAGTTGCATTCGCACAGGATCGATCATGAGGTGTCTTGGATGGCCGGCGAAGAACGAACTTCGGGCAAATCCCTGACCGCGATCATCTGACCTCGATGGCAAAAAGGGCATTCCCGCAAAGAGCGGCCCGTGAGTCTCTCATATCGATCACGATAGTCCTCGATTGTCACGGGGTCAGAAGAACTCTCACTTGGAGGAGCCCTGCAGAGAAGTTGGCGGCAATGTTCCAACTTTTCCTTGCGGTGGCGATTGCCGAGGAACCCATAGTAGCGAATGCGGTGGAACCTACTCGGTAGAACGGGTAGGAGGAATCGGCGGATGAACTCGTCTGCCAGGAGAGTCATGGTTTTCTGCAGATTGTTATCGCGATAGTCCCTCCAATTGAATTTCACCTGACCGTTTTCGATATCGATGATCCGATGATTGGAAATGGCGACCCGGTGTGTGTAGCGGCCGACATAGTCCACCACTTGCTGGGGGCCGGCGAACGGTGGCTTGGCGTAGACAACCCATTCTATGTTTCGCACGGAATCAAGATGACGACGGAAAGCCTGCGGATCTTGCAGTGCCTCGAGTGAAGAGAAGAACTGTAAGCTGCCCGAGTCGAAGGCTTCTTGCAGATAGTTCAAGAACAATCGGCGGAATAGGCGAGAAAGGACCCGCACGGGCAAGAAGAAGCGAGGGCGACAGTAAACCCACCGCGTGCCATCGGGTGAGATTCCGCCGCCCGGGACGACACAATGCAGATGGGGATGATGGCATCCACGCTCACAATACCCTGAGCGTAGAAAACACGTTTGTCCAAGTCTTCTACCCATTCCACCCTTTCCATGGTGCCACCCTTCAGGTAGTCCGCAGGCCGAAGCGGGGAGATGGTGCGGTCTCTGTCATCGACCCAACGGGGAGACGCCTGAAAATTCCGGTGTGGATGCTGTTGCCGGATTGCGCTGAGATCAAGATTACCGACCGACCGCATGTGAGCAAGGAAGCTCTTCTCTCTTTCTCTTCGTTACTATCGCTACCCGACCTTGAGGGGCACGTTCGCGATAACCTTCTGCAGACAGTTGTTGATGGATGCAAGGGAGGTGAGCGTGCTGCAACTACAACTTCTGGTTCTGAAGATCCCAACGGAAGACGTCGCGGTGCCAATGGACGCAACGGCACGAACCGAATTGATCGATCTCATGGCCCGCATTCTGGTGGTGATTTTTCAAGCGGAAGGAGGAACAGTTGATGATAGAGATACAGTGCAATCCCAAGATTAAAGCGGAGCACCTGGCTCGCAAAGCCATCGTCTACCTACGGCAATCCAGCGATAAACAGGTACGGCAGAACAAGGAAAGCCAGCGTCTTCAGTATGACGTGGCCGAGCGGATACGTGCCCTGGGTTGGAAGGAGGTGGAAATCATCAATAGCGATCTTGGATCCAGCGCAGCCATCGCTTCCGCGCGCCGCGATGGATTTGAGCGCGTGCTCAGTTCGGTAGCGTTAGGGGAAGTGGGAATCGTCGGCAGTAGAGAGGCCTCGCGACTGTCTCGAACGGACAAAGACTGGTGCCGTTTGCTGGAGGTGTGCCAGATTTTTGGAACCCTGATCGCCGACGAGCAACAGGTGTATGACTTGAACTATCTGGACGACCAGCTGGTCCTTGGCATCAAGGGAACACTCAGCGTCGTCGAGCTTAAGGTCCTTCGGCAACGATTGCAGGCGGGCCAAGAATCCAAAGCACGTCGCGGTGAGCTGTTCAAGAGGCTTCCGGTCGGTTATGTCCGGGACCCCATGGACAAGATCGTGTTTCATCCCGATCAACGGATTTGCGAAGCCATTCAACTCGTATTCGCAAAGTTTCGTGAACGGTGGAGCGTGCGGCAAACGTTCCAATGGTTTCGGGATCACGACGTAGAGCTACCCGCCAACCCGATCCATGGAACGCGGCTCGTCTGGAAGATTCCTACCCAGAGCTTGGTCCGCGACATTCTATGCAATCCCTTCTATGCCGGGACCTATGTCTGGGGCCGTCGCCCGGTCGCGACTTTACTGATCGAGGGCAGGCTAGAAAAACGCCAGAGTGCCACGCGTCGAGCGGAAGATTGCCGGGTCTTCATCCGCGATCATCACGTAGGTTATATTGACTGGGCCTCCTATGAAGAGAACCAACGAATGACCCGGCGTAATTCAGTGAACTGGCAGGGCGACGAAACCATGGCGGCGATCCGCGCCGGGCAAGGCCTTCTGGTGGGCCTGCTCCGCTGTGGCCACTGTGGGCGCAAACTGCATGTGCGCTACTGGGGAGGCCGCGGAACCCATGCGCGGTATCTCTGCAGAGGAGACTATGACGACGGTGGGCAGTATTGCCTCGGTTTTGGCGGTGCATCGGTGGACCGCCGGTTGGGTCAAGAACTGCTAAGAGTGATCTCTCCTTTTGGGGTGGAAGCCAGTCTGAAGGCACTTGAGGAATTGAGCGCGGGAGATGCCGCACAGCGGGCCGCCCTGTCGAGCAAACTCGAGCAACTCGAGTACGAGGCCAAGAAGGCGTTTGAACAATACGACGCGGTGGATGCCAGGAATCGTCTGGTAGCCGGCGAGTTGGAGCGTCGCTGGAACGAAAAGCTGGAGGAGATTACGATCGTCAAACAACGACTTTCCAGCCTCAATGAGAAGCGCTATTCGTTGTCTTCCGAAGAGGAAGCCAGAATTCGTTTGATGGGTGAGAACTTTGCTGAAATCTGGCGAAGCGATCGGTGTCCGCCGACACTCAAGAAGATGATCTTTCGCACAGCCATAGAAGAGATCATCGTGCGCGAAGATGCGCAGAATAAAACTCTGCAGTTCACCATTCACTGGAACGGAGGTACGCACACTCAGCTCGAGATGGAGCGGCCTCGCCCCGCGACCGAGATGGCTACACCCATGGAAGCCTTGGAGATCATCCGTCGGATGTCCGTACGCCATGGTGACGACCAGATTGCTTCCGTGTTGAACCAACTTGGACATTCCACGGGAAAGGGAAAACGATGGAATCAGAACCGTGTAGCTACAGCTCGGCGCAACTATTCGATTCCTGGTCAAAAACGAGCGCTACCTGATCCTGAGAGAGTTAGTTTGAACGAAGCTGCTCGAGTGTGTGGCGTGAGTCACCGCACAATCGAACGGCTGGTGGAGGCAGGCCTACTGAAGCGCGAACAAACTGCTCCCCGCGCCCCTTGGGAGATTCGCCGCGCGGATTTGAGTGCCGAACCGGTTCGGAGCATCGTTGAGCGGCTCCTTCGGACCGGAAAGCTGATGCTAGAGGGGGGCCGCACGAAAAATCAGCCACCTTTATTCGCTGAAAACGAAGGAGATGATAATGACAGGCATCCTGAGTGAGGGTTCTGGAGCAAGTTCTGCCCCCAGCTGTGGAGCACAGCGAAAAAGCCGATCTGTGCGCCCAGATGTTTGGGATCGGCCGCGATCGTGGACAAGGTCTCGGCGGCGGCACGAAACAGAATGCCGTAGACCAGGTCTTTATTTTGGTAAGCGATGGACGCGATTGGTTCCGGGACCGTGAAGACGACATGGAAATAATGCGTCTGGAGAACCTCGGACATTCGTTTTTCGACCCACTCCGCACGCGCGAGCGATTGGCACTTTGGACAGTGGCGGTCGCGGCAGCTGTCGTAGCAGGGCCGCTCGTAATTATAGCGGTCGCACCGCTCGAGATGACCGCCGAGGGCTGCGGTGCGACACACCTCGATTGCGGTCATGACGCGCCGCTGTACTGTTGAGAGCGAGGCACCATGCTGCTGACGATAGGCTTCGCCGTAGCGGCGGAAGATGTCCGCCACTTCCAGCCTCGGGCGATCCATCAGGCCCGGCGGCTAGAAGGGTTGGGGTGGTGTGGGCTTGACCTCCAGGGAAACCGGGCGAGGCAGCAAATCTAGTGGGCTCGAGGTCGAGCACACTTTGCTGATCGCGATGCGGAGATATTTTGCTGTGGTCGCCAGGCTGCGGTGGCCGAGTAGCAGTTGAATGGTGCGAACATCGGTGCCTGATTCCAGCAGGTGAACCGCGAAGGCGTGGCGAAGCGAATGCGGTGTAATCGATTTGGGAATTTTGCAAATACGGTGAGCCTTCCGGCACGCTCGCTCAACCGCGAAGCGACTGATGTGCTGGTTCTGTCTGCAGCTTGGGAAGAGCCAGTGTTTCGGTTTTTTCACTCGCCACCAGTCCCGCAGGATCTCCAGCAGCTTCGGCGAGAGCATCACGTACCGGTCCTTCTGACCTTTGCCCTGCTCGACACGCAGGACCATTCGCTTGCTGTCGATCGAGGGGAGTGTGAGAGCAACGGCCTCGGAGACGCGCAGGCCGGCTGCGTAGCAGGTGGTCAGGATCGCGCGATGCTTCCTGCTGGCAACACTCCCGAGAAACTGGACGACTTCTTCAGGGCTGAGGACAATGGGTAGCTTCTGAGGTTTTTTCGGAGCGGGGATGATGTCTTCAACGGACCAGTTCCTCTTCAGGGTGACCTTGTAAAGAAAGCGAAGAGCCGCAATAGAGATGGCCGTCGAACCAGTTGCCAACTTCTTTTCGTTGATCAAGTAGACCTGATAGGCACGGATCTGCTCAGGTCCCAACAGTTCCGGTGACTTGTTGAAGTGGCGCGCGAAGAGCGAGACCTGTTGCACGTAAGATGCTTGGGTAAGCACCGAGAGATTCCGAATCTGCATGTCCTCGATCATGCGTTGCCGAAGAGATGTCATGGAGAGCTCCTTTGGGAAATGGATGTGCTGCAAACAGCCACTCCATGCTTTCGCAAAGGAACCTGTTGAGGAAGGGTCCAACTGGAACGGCAGCAGGCGCGCCCCGATCACAACCAGCGGACTGTCGCCTTACCGCATACCGCGTAGCGGTTTAGTCCAAAGCGTGTTCTGTTGCGTTTTCGTCGGAATTGCTAAGGACCTCTTAGAGACTTAGCTTCCGCTCCTCTTACTCCCACTCCCTCGTAATGTTGCATTTTCGGAGTCAGATTGTTTGAGACCGAGCGGGATGGCAGCGTGAAGCCTTTGGTGCCGCGAGTATTACTGCGCTGCCTCCTCCGGATAAGGCTTCAGCCTGCTATTTCTGGTATGGGAGCAAGTCAGGGGATGGGTTCGAGGAGCTTGGCAGGCCTCGCCTTGAGCGCGTCAGCCAACGCGACGCGGATTTGGCGGCATACTCTGTTTTTGTGTGGGGTATCTCTGGCTGGTTATCGTTGTGGTCCACTTTTAGTTCTAAGATGAATGGGGGGAGCGCAACTCCCCGTCATTTCATTTCTCGGCTGGATGTTCGTCTTCTACTACTGGCTCGGCCTCCACGAGGTTGTACTCAATCACATGCGCGATATGCGGCCCGCGACTCTGCACTCGCGTGGAAGATTGCGTGTGAAATCAAAATGCGAAAGTGTTCAAAACGGGACAGACGTCCGTCTTCTCTGTGACTAATCTGGTGTCTCTGCAGTGTTCTCCCCGCACACGAAGAGGCATCAGCGTAGGTTCGGAAGAACGAGATCGCAGATGT
>JBARRP010000046.1:0-5615 GCA_049644285.1 Candidatus Acidiferrales bacterium
GGGGGCATCTTTGGCCCCAGCCTATTTATCGGGGCTATGTTCGGGGGCACCCTCGGCAGCATCGCGCACCGATTATTGCCCGCCCATACGGCGACGGCTGGAGCCTATGCGCTGGTGGGTATGGGCACGGCCTTTGCTGGCATCGTGCGTGCGCCCATGACCTCAGTAGTGATGATCTTCGAGACGACTCAGGATTACGCGATCATCGTTCCGCTGATGATTTCAAATCTGGTGAGCTTCTTCATTTCTTCCCGGCTGCAGCGAGAACCCATCTACGAAGCGTTGGCGCGACAGGATGGCATCCACTTGCCGGGCGCAGAGACGCATGGACGCCATAGGCAACGCCAAGTAGCGGACGCGATGCGAGCCGGCACCGACGTTATGCAATCGCAAATAACACTACGTGAGGCCTTTGAACGGGCGCATAAAAGCGACTTCCAGGCCTGGCCGGTCATCGATGAAGGAGGAGTGGTTGGCGTCGTCAGCCTAGCGAGGATCGAGGAAGCGATGGCGAATGGCGAAGGGGCAAAGAAACTGAGTGACATCGTCCCCGCGGGAAACTTCCCACACGTGCATCCGGATCAACCGCTTCATTTGGCACTCGAACGCATGGGGGCTGCGAAGTTGGAGATCTTGCCTGTCGTCAGTCGGGCGAATATTCGCGACCTCCTGGGCGTCGTCGTTATGCATGACGTTCTCAATTTGTTTGGCATTGAGCATCGCGACCGACGCGAATCCACGCATTGACTGTTTTTCCGCCTCAGTTCTTTAACGAATCGCGCGATGCCTCGAAGCGCGCTTCTACCGAATCGAGTTCGTGCTCGAATTTGCGCATTACCTCATCGTTGATTTCATTTTCATTTCGCAGGTTGAGGATCGCTGCGCGCTGCACCGCGCGAACTTGCCGGGAGAGATCCCGGAACCGTTTGTAATCCTCGGGTCGGTGTCCCGTCTCCTGCGATGCGCTGTCGGAAACCAAATGCAGCCGGTGACGCTCGAAATGGATCAATTCGTCATACACGGGAGCGAATTCAGGCTGATCTTCGTCGCGAGCATGCTCGAGGTAGGTAAGAGCCGCCTCAACCATTGCGCGGCGCGCCTTTTCTTCCTCTGGATTTCCGCCAACCACGCCGGCCATTCCGAGATAACGAATGAGCGGTGGCAGCGTGAGTCCTTGCAGCACGAGGGTGACAAAAATCACGCAGAAGGTGAGAAAGATCATCACCTCTCGCTGCGGAAAGGCAGCGCCGTTGTTCAAGACTTCCGGCAAAGAAATGGCCGCAGCCAGAGCGATCACGCCGCGCATCCCCGCCCAGCCCACGATAAAGATTGATCGCGGATTTGGCAAAGGTTCCGGCTGATGAAGCACACGCCGGCGAATGAGATTCGAGGCCCATGCTCCCGGATAAACCCAGAGAAAACGGAGAAGGATCACGACTCCGCTGAATAACACACCGAGAATCAGCAGCCCGCCGAGACTCATCGTTCTTATGCCCTCGAGGATCCAGGGCAATTGAAGGCCGATAAGAATGAAAACAAAACCATTCAACACAAACGTCAGGGTGTCCCACACGGCCCCGGACTTCAGCCGGGCGCCCGTCGAAAAATACAGGGAGCTTCTATGGCCGAGATAGAAGCCACAAGCGACCGTCGCGAGCACTCCGGACGAGTGCGCACTTTCCGCTGCGAGATAGGCGAAGTACGGTGCCAGCAAGCTGATCGTTATTTCGATGGGCGCATCATCAATCGCGGACTCGAACATGTGGATCAGCTTCGCAATCAGCAATCCGATCGCGATGCTCCCGAAGATCAGGTACAGCAAGCGCCCCGCGCCTTCCGCGAGTGTTGGGGTGCGTCCCGACACGAGCAGTGCCGTGGCAAACTCGAGCGCAAGAAGACCCGTCGCATCATTCGCCAGGCTTTCTCCTTCTAGAACGTCCGTGATTCGCTTTGGCATACCGAGACGCCTGGCAATCGACGTCGTCGCGATCACATCTGTGGTGGAGACCACCGCCCCAAGCACCAGGCCCATTCGCCAGTTGAATCCGGGAAGAATCCAGCGCGATGCCGCGGCTACCCCCAAAACGGTGAAGCCCACTAGGCCAAATGCCAGCATCGCAATGCTCACGAGGTTGTAGCGAAAATCACGCCATGAGGTGAGGAACGCGGACGAAAACAGGAGCGGCGGCAAAACAACAAGAAACATCACGTTCGGATTGAGGTCGACGCGCGGCACGCGTGGAAAAAAGCTCAGAATCAGCCCTCCGATGACCAGAACGATCGGGTAGGAAACCTTCAGACGCTTCGCGAGGGCCGCCAGCGTCGCCACAAACAAGAGTAGAAGAAGAAAAATCAGTTCGACGCTGTGGATTCCTGCGGCTTGCATCGTAGTCCCATTGGTAAAGATATCGCAGATCCAGGGACTTTGCTCCAAGACGTTACGCTTGTGGAAAGACGCCGACCCCGACATTCCCATTCTCATCGCGGCCAAATCCGAGTACGCTAAGTTGAAATGATCTCGGCATCAGGAGAACGATTTCAGGCCCCAGTTTTTTCGAGCCTCTCCTGTTGTTTGACTCGCTTCGGGCCAGGCCGGAATGAATCGAAGAGTTCGCACCTTCCTTCCCAGTTCCTGCCGGAGGTCTTTGTAGCGCTTGTTTGTAATGCGGATTCTCGACCTTCGGCCAGCTTTTCAACCAAGCTTCAAGGCTCTGATTCATCGGGTTATGAGCACATTAACTGACACACAGCCCGCTGATTCTGTGCGATTTAGCTAGAGATTTGGCAGCAGCAGTTCTTTCCCGAATCTTTCCCAAGTTTTTAGGCACTCATCCAGACGAACTCTACGAGGTGAGACAAGCGGTCATGCATCGTAAATCCAATTCCCGGCGAATGGTAGCGAGCGGTGGGTTGCCGTTTATGTTTGTCATCTTGAGAAGTAAAAGTGAATGGCCCCGGTTGTGGTTCATCCAATAAGAGTAGGAACTCAAAGCCCCGAAACCAAAATCTCGCCCCGGCGAGCCGACCAGTTTGGCCGCTGAACGTCGTCATCACGATGCCTTCTTCGGACTGAATCTGTTCGCCCGCATCCCCTAGCAAATGGAGTCCCGCACGCGGGGGAAACTGCCGTAAACCAAAGGCGGTCTCCACAAGCGCACGGGACGGGTGTCCGGGTTGCGAAGAATCAATTCCAATTAAGGACTGCGCACCGAATGCGAACGTGATAAAGGTCTTCAGGAACCATCGCTCAAGTTTGGAGCCGTCCACGGGGAATTTTTGCACCTGCCAATTCTGTGGCTCAAGCAGCGCGCGAGCGTTGTTCAATTCAACTGCGGCCCGCAGTGCTTTCATTAGGCCAATCGCGGCATTATCGACCTCTGACAGCATGGAATTGTGAGCCGCACATAGAACCTTCTTGACGAGAGCAGCAAGCCCAACGGTTTTGAAGTCATCGAGGCACCACGAAAAGCCTTTAACCTTGACCGCATCATCTAGAAAAAGGCCTTCCGTAAAAATATGTTCTCGTGTGATTTTATCTGAACAGGCTCCAAGACAGGCTGCCCAACAGGCTCGCATCTCGATTCCCCGGCCCATTCAGAATTCTATCATTGACTCACACTACTTGGTTTGGATGGAGTGTTTGAGCGGGACGATGCGCTAGGGCGCATCCTAGCACACAGATGAAGGTAGCAACATGGGGCTGTGACTACAAAGGAATCCCTACGCCTCCCTCCTTCCACTCCGGCTCTCTCCCTCCCGCATCCCCGCCACTCTCTCGCGCCCGCGCGATTGGCGGGCCCCTCCTCGATCTCTCCGCGCCGAACATTGTTTGCAAAGTCGCCAACAGAGAGTAACGCGAAAGTTATGGAGGGGCGCAGAATGGTGGTGCGTGTGTAATACCCCGTCAACGCCGAGTGGCTTCGCGATTCAGCCCAGTTCCATTACAACCGCCACATCGAACTTCGAATAATATTTCTTCACGTCCTTCGCCCCGTACTTCTTGCGAAATTTCTCGATCACGGATTTCACAGCTTTCGCTTCGTTAATCGGCGTTGCCCGGAACTCCTTCCCCACGCCTCGCGCATCAATCCGAATCCACGGGTAGTGAAGCACGTTTCGATACCATTGCGTATCCGAGCCTTGCACTGGCAGGAGGTAGAGCTTCTCGCTTTCCAATACGAACCAGACGGGAACGGAGATCGTCCGCCCGGATTTTCTGCCGATCACGCTGATCTTGATCTCGCGGTACTGAGACAGGCGGTCTCTGAGGTCATCCTTTCCATGTGGCACGTTGCGCCTCCGTCTGCAGGGACTGAAAAAGCCTATTTCATCCACGAAAGCCACAAGTAGCCCAAGGCCATGGTCAGCACCGTAACGGGCAGCCCAACGCGGAAGTATTCGCCAAAAGTGATATTGGCCTCCTTGCGAGCACGCTCCACTACGATGATGTTGGCAACGGAGCCGGTGATGGTGAGGTTGCCAGCAAGTGTGCTTGCCATGGCCAGTGCAAGCCAGCCCGTGTGTGGATTAGTGAACCGGGGGACTAGCGACTTGAGAACCATCACAGCGGGCACATTGCTGACCAGATTTGACAGGCCTGCCGTCACCAAAGTGAAGATTCCCAGGTGTTGCAGGTTCAACCCCTCTCCCAGCTTGAGCAGCCCGCCAGTCATCCCCACGTTCTCAGCGCCACCGACTATAAGAAACAATCCCACGAAAAAGACCAGCAAGCCCCAGTCCACTTCGTCATAAACCAAGCGCGGGTCACGGGTGCGCGTGATAAGCATCACGGCTGCCCCAAGCGCAGCGACAAGAGGTGGAGCAAGACCTGCAAGGAATCCTGCCAAGACCATGACAACCACAATACCCGGCTTGAGCAGGGCGGCAGGATTCACGAGTGGTATGTCAGTGGGGACTTTGGCTCGAACGTCTCGCAGACCAGTACGCCGACAGAAAAACCAGAGCACGAGCCATACAAGAAACAGCCCAGCGAGCGCAACAGGGCCTAGGTGCCAAAGGAAATCACGATACCCAATGCCCGAAAAAGACCCGACCAGCATGTTCTGCGGGTTTCCCGTGATTGTCGCGACACTTCCGACGTTCGAAGCCGTGGCCACGGCCAAGAGGTACGGAACCGCCTTGAGTCCCATCCGGCGGCTCGCGGTGAGCGCGAAGGGAGCCATCACGAGACAGATGATGTCGTTGACGAAAAATGCAGAGAGAATCCCACTAAGGAAAATGACCGTGGGCAGCAAATGGTGGGGCTTCAATCCTGATATCACACGCTCGGTCACCCAGTCGAAGAACCCCGCAACGTGCAGATAGGCGACCAGAAGCATCATGGAAAACAACAGGACAATGGTGCCGAGGTCAACGAAGTGCAGCGCATCGGAAGGGTGCAACGCGCCAAAGGCAAACATCAGTACTGCCCCAATGATTGCCATACCCGGTCGGTCAATTTTCATTCCGGGGAATTTGCCGAGCGCAAAGACCAGATAGCTGGCTAGGAAGGTCGAATAGGCGCCGATGAGAGTGAAGTCGGACAAGAACACCTGCCAGAATTACGCGTGCGCATGATAGCGTGGCGAATCAGCCTGAGCAATGAGGCTATCTGG
>JBARRP010000047.1:0-4096 GCA_049644285.1 Candidatus Acidiferrales bacterium
GTGACCGCAGTAGCGTTGCAGCAGCCGCCCACGCTTCCGTCGATCACGGACCCTGTACCGTTAATGGCTACCCCCGCGCCGCCCAGGGTCGCAAAAGTACTCAAATCAGGTCCAAGGCTATCCGCACAGGCACTGGGCGCCAAGAAAATCAAGAAAGCGAGGAACGACAAACACGATGTTGCTTTGCACTTATCCATACTCGTCTCCTGTTTGAAAAACTTCAGGACTCCTGCGGAGGAACAAAGCCTGAGCAACTGCTACTGCGGGGTAGCCATACACTACCCACATTACGCCGCTATTGTCAAGTTTGAAGCTCTTACCGCTTAACCAGCCATTCTGAACAGATGTAGCTCAGCCCGTTGCGCCGTACTACACACTCGCTGTTCTGCCTCTCACGAAATGCAGCAGAAGTAATATCAGGCCCACAACGAGGACAACGTGAATGAAAGAGCTGGTTACGTGAAATGCGAAAAACCCAAGCAACCAAAGAACAATCAGAACTCCGGCGATTATCCCAAACATGTTTTCATCTCCTTGCTTCTGAGCTGCGATCTCGTGCTTCCGAACTACGTGATGCCTCTTCGTGTGCGGGGAAAACACTGCGGAGACGTCAAATTAATCACAGAGAAGACGGACAGTCTGTCCCGTTTTGAACACTTTCGCATTTTGATTTCACATGAGCCTAGACCACGGCGCCCGCTGCACAGTCTAACAAGCTTGAGACAGTCTGCTCTTTAATCGGCCTTCGTTAATCGCGGTCTGCATGACTGTGGCGCCAGTTCCAGTAATGCCGCTGCACTTTGTGGTGCTGCCTGTTGTAGGCACGATAACTCCTGTGCTGTTCCACCAAGTAACGCCTGTAGGCGCGGTCTTCGTGATCGTCCCAGTTGTGGTAGTCACGGTGGTCCCGATCGTAGACTCGGACCTGGACGCTGGCCTCTTGAGCTTTGGCTTCGCCCACCACCAGGGCTGGTGCAGCAATGGCAGCAGCCAGGAATAGTGAACCGATGTAGCGATTTATACGGTGCATGATGTAGTCCTCCAAGCCCGAGATACCCAGATTCAGAACCCCGGTAGCCATCACTATGTACCCCGGGGCGCCGCGATGTATGTTCCATACAGCACGTATGTGAAAACAAGAAGTTCCCGGAAATAAGCGTCTCTTTCATTCGTCCGGCCCGCTTCTAATTGGCTGTGTAAGACGCTTATCGGAAACCGACCTACTACCGTTATTCACCACGCCGCTGTAGATGTGACTCAAATGATTTTCAAGCGTTAAAACTTGCAGATCGTTGAATTCCGCATGACGCCCTGGCACAGCGGGCCGAGGCAGAAGCGCTTACGAAAGAAGAGAAACCCCCAGAGCAAAATTTAAGTTTGGAGAACCAATAATGCCCGACCCCCTATACTTACATGGAGTGAGTGGAATTTGGTACAAACCCTGTAGTGTGTGCGTATTACCGCATTTCACCACCCCCTTCATTCCACTCCGCATCCCCCTTAGGAGCAAAAAAATGCCCCGTCCCAGGATAATCTACCCCTACGGCATTTGACCGCAAATCCCTGTGACGAGACTTCAGGGCCAAAAGCAGACCCCTAAGCCCAAGCAACCAACAAACCATCAGGACTCCGGCGAGTATCCAAGGCATGTTTTCATCTCCTTGCTTCTGAGCGCGAGAACATCTGCGATCTCGTTCTTTCGCGGACTGCGCTCGTGTGCGGGGAGACACTGCGCTGACACCAGATTAGTCACAGAGAAGACGGAACCTCTGTCCTGTTTTGAACACTTGCGCATTTTCCCCGGTATCTGGGGTCCCGCCAAGAAAAAGGGGTGTGGGAGGGGTAGGGAGTCTTACGCTTAGAGCGCAGTTGTATTTTCAAAACTCTGCGCCGAGAATGAGTCGCCGGGCGACAGAAAAAGAATGTTTCTCCAAGAAGCTTGGCTTTCATCGTCAATCCGGCCGGCAGGCGCTTCAGTGCGCTTCGGTAAGAGTTCACATCGCTTTAGTTTTGCTGCTGGTAGAAGTCAGAATTACCGGAACTATCGCGGGTAACGTTGTAGCCGATTCTGGGATCGCCAAAGTAACCGATGCCGCTCCAGCCCAACGGATAATATGGGTAAGGTCCGCAATAACCGCTCCATGCCCAGCCCGGTCTCCAGAAGCTCGCGCCAGCACCACAAGCCGGCCAAACCGGGGCTGCGTCGAATGCGAAACCCCAGCCAAATCCGCCTCCACCAAAACCCAAGTCACCACCAGCGAAGCCGCCCTGGCCGAATCCGTTTGAGCCTAGTCCGGAACCGAACGAGCGCGCAGCAAACGAAAGTGCGCTCCCTCCGAGGATGCCCCCTCCTCCGAAGACCGATGTGCCCAAGCCGAGCAAACCACCGAGCAGTAAGCTCGGGATCAGCGACACATTCGACCCGATGAGCGAATTGGAGAAGCCCGAACGGCCGAAGGCCGAGTCTCCGAAATCGGAACTGCCGAAGCCTAAGTCCCCGAAGCGAGAGCTTCCGAAATTCGCCATCGAGCGGCGGGAACGAAATGACGAGAACGCCGAGAACCGCGACGATCCCGGCATATTTGTCGAAAAGCGATTCGAGCTGAATGCCAGGCGGGGCGCGCGTGTGTTCGATGGCGTCGCGCGGCTCGCCCCGGAAGACGAGAATCCTGAAACATTCGCGCCAAAGGAAGCATTTCTTGAATTTCCAAACGAATGCCACTGGCCGTCAGCTCGTCCATAGCTCCCATAGCCGCGAGACATTTCCGCCCCGCCACCATGGCTCAAGTTGCCGAATGAATGCCACCCGCCGCCCATCGCGTTTCCCAAGGTGCGAGCCGACGCGGGCATCGACCGACCGGTCGAATTTCCGAACGAATGCCACTCGCCCATGGTGCTGCGGGAACCTCGGGCCGCCGGTTGCGAAGCTCCGGAGCGACCGAAATTGCGAGAGGCTAAGGGCGAGCCGAAACTTCCGCCCCCGTAGGTAGAATTGCGCGCGAAATTGCCAGACGGACGAGAAGAAAATCCTCCGGGCCTCGCGTACGAGCCGCCACTCATTCGTCCGCTGCTCATGTGCCCCCCGCCTATGTGACCGGACGACACGGGCGCCCAACCGCGAGAGCCGCCGTAGGAATGTCCGCCCCCGCTGAAGCTAGAGTGCCCGCCGCCGTGGAAGCTGCCGCCTCCGTGAGAGCCTCCGCCGCGAGAGCCGCCGTAAGAATGTCCGCCCCCGCTGAAGCCAGAGTGCCCGCCGCCGTGGAAGCTGCCGCCTCCGTGAGAACTTCCTCTATGGGAGCCTCCGCCCCGGTGAGAGCCTCCACCGTGCTGAGCAGACGCAGGCTTCGGCACACAAGCAAGGACAAACGCTGCGACAAACGTAAGCAGGATTTTCGAGAAGGCAGGCTTCGTCATTTTCAGTCCCTCCACTCGGCGATTGCGCAGACCTCGGGATGGATCCAGGGGCCTGTGGCCATCTCTCTCTATTTGGTCTGATTCCATTCGTACGTCACGGGTTGCGCTTAGCCCTGGGCGATGCAATGCGAAGAGGTCGAGAGCGTCACTGACAGTTTTCGCAGGCAGAAGCGTGTACTGCTCGGGTGGGAGCACCTGTTCCACCAGTTTGCGGGCGACCGGTGAATCGTCAACCACCAAAACCGGGAAAGGTTGATGGCCGGCGTTCATTTCTTAGTGCGGGCGTGGAGGGGTGTGTACAAGCGCGTTTCCCCAATGAGCACTCTGAGACGACGTCGCATGAGATCGTAATTCACCGGCGATTCGCAGCGACCCATTTGAGCCGACCTATGCACGGACGGGCGCAGAGCAGAATTTAGCTGAGAGAAAGAATGCTGTCTGTAGGATGTCCAACACCGATTCGGAGCACGTTCGATTAGACACGCAAACGCGAAGCGTTGCTCTCCGTGCTCTACCATTTAAGCTGTTAGAAAGAGGGGACCCCTAATCAGTGTCGGATACCCTACAGAAGGTAACCTCAAAGATACAGTAGTACTCCCGTTCCATTAACAAACAGGCCCTCGCCCGCTATTTTGTTCCGAGCCGGCTATGCAACCCCGAATAATCTCACAATGTCTTAGCT
>JBARRP010000048.1:0-2591 GCA_049644285.1 Candidatus Acidiferrales bacterium
GAGCACCGATAGCCCGTGACCCTGCTTAAGGCAACTTGAGGCACGCTCTCCGCTCCCGCCAGAAGGAGCGACGGATGCCTTACAAGATAGCAGGAATAGACGTGCATAAAAGGATGCTGGCTGTGGCCGTGTCCGACGTGGAAATCGATGGCGAGTACAACTTCGAGCGGCGCCAGTTTGGCGGTAATCCGGCGCAGTTGCGAACACTGGCGGAGTGGCTCATCGAGCAACAGGTTCAGGAAGTCGTGATGGAATCGACGGCGCAATATTGGAAACCGGTCTGGGGCGCGTTGGAACAGCACTGGAAGCCGTTTTGCCAGAAGCGCGAAGAGGCCGCTCCGATGTCGGGAACGCTGCACTTGGCGCAGTCGCAGTCGAACCGAGCGCCGCACGGACGCAAGAATGACTTTGCCGACGCTGAACGTCTGGTGAAGCGGTTGGTCGCCCGTGAACTGGTCCTGAGCTTTGTGCCGGATCCCGAGCAGCGCCTGTGGCGAACGGTCACGCGTACGAAGTACCAAGTAACGCGCAACCGTGTGCAATTACAGAACCGCTTGGAAGCTCTGCTGGAGGAGGCTCACATCAAGTTGTCCAGTCTGGTTTCCGATCTGCTGGGTGTCAGTGCGCGGCGGATGCTGGACGCACTGGCTGACGGGGAGACCGACCCGGCGGCGCTGGCCGGGCTAGCTGATGGTCGGTTGCGCGCCACTCCGGAACAGTTGCGCGACGCCCTCGGTGCATGCCAGGAACTGAATCCCACCTATCGCCGACTCCTGAAAATGGCGCTGGAAGACCTGCGTCTGATTGAGAAGCAGATTGGCCAACTTGACCAGGAGATGGCCGATCTGATCCATCCTCATCAGGACCAGGTCCATCGGCTGGCAGAGGTACCCGGCCTGGGCGTGGATTCAGCGCAGCAGATCATTGCCGAAGTGGGAGTGACGGCTGCGACCTTTGCTTCCGAGGCACACCTCTCTTCATGGGTCGGCACCTGCCCCGGCGACAACGAGAGCGCGGGCGTAAGCCATGGTCACCGGTCTCCGAAGGGCAACCGTCACATGCGGCGCATTCTCAATCAGGCCGCCAACGCGGCAGTGAAATACAAAGGGAGTATCTTCCAGACCCTCTACCGACGATACGTCCCCCGCCTGGGACACAATCAAACAATTGGGGTGATTGCCCATCGTCTTTGCCGGCTTATCTGGAAGATTCTGAACCGAGGGGTCCGTTACGAGGAACGCGGGCCAGCCATTAGCCAAAGGTCACGATACCAGCGCGCTTCCCGAATGATCCGTGAGCTCCGAAGCCTTGGCTACCGGGTCGAACTCCCTAATCCTCAACGAACAGTCCCAGCTTGAGCGAGAGATTTTCGACCCTGCCTTGCAAAAAATCGAGGCTCGACGCCAGCGCAGCAGCGACTCTGGCGAGATGGAATCTACGAACACATCCGAGAAATGATGCCATTGCAAGGCAGACTCAGCATTGAGCACCTGTGTCAGTTGGTAGTGGTGAGCCGCAGAGGGTTTTACCGGTCGTTGCGACAACGGGAACCGGCAGAGGAAGAGATGGAAGTGCGATCGTTGATTCAACAGATCGCTTTGGAACACCGCCGCCGTTACGGATATCGACGGATCACTGCAGAATTGCACCGCCGAGGCGTGCCGGGGAACCGCAAGAAGGTGGCACGAAGGATGCGGGACGATAATCGGCTGGCCATTCAGCCGAAACGGTTCGTGGTCACCACGAACTCGAACCACAAGCTTGAGGTCTACCTGAACTTAGCCAGCCGTATGAAGCTGACGGGCATCAACCAGCTGTGGGTAGCAGACATCACCTATGTTCGCTTGCAAGGCGAGTTTGTCTACCTCCCGGTGATCCTCGATGGCTTCTCGCGCAAGGTGGTAGGCTGGGCACTGGACCACACGATGATGAGCAGCCGCCTGACGGTGGCTGCGCTGGAGCGTGCGGTTACGGAACGACAGCCGCGGGCGGGTCTGGTGCATCACTCCGATCGAGGGCTTCAATATGCGAGCCCAGAGTATGTGGCAGCGTTAGAGAAGTACGGCATGGTTGCGAGCATGAGTCGGCCGAGCAGTATTACAACCAGCAGCGCATGCACTCCGCGCTGGGCTACCAATCTCCGGTCGAATTCGAGCAGCGGAACACAGTTGTAGCTGTAGACTCTCGGAGCGCTACGATGGTGTTTTTTGAGAACAATGTGAACGAGCAGAGGGATTCTAGTGAGCTACTGGGGAAGGGGACTCAGTCGCTGTCCCCTTCCCCAGGCCCCAACCCCTGCTAGGAGATACAAAGGCACCGAAATAAATTCGGAAACTGTGCCCAAAAAAGTTGTGCCACTTTAGGGGGTCACCCCAAAACTTAGGGCCAACTTGGGGCCAAAACCAGGGCCTTTTAGGCCCCACGCCGTGCCGCTCGGGTGGCAAGGGCAACGGACGCGATATAAAGGGGCGCCCCTTTTGGAGTAGGGTTTTGAGTGTTCGGCTCAAACCCCTCCAGAAAGGAGCGCCCGTATGACTGGCACCAAATATATCGGCCTAGACGTGCACAAGGAAAGTATTTCGAGCGCGGTC
>JBARRP010000049.1:0-4159 GCA_049644285.1 Candidatus Acidiferrales bacterium
TCGTGTGGAGAACGATCACACGATCCCGGCAATCGAGACGCTAGAGAAATGGGCTAGAGCGCTTGGGATTCCACTGTACGCCATCTTCTATGAAGGCAAAAAGCCAGCGAAACCGTCCGTGCTCCCACAGGCTCTGCAACTCGCGAAATCTCCGAAGGATGCGCGGTTCATGAAAAAACTGCTACGAGCACTGCCTCGAATGCAGGAATGGGACCGGCGATTGCTCCTGCAGGCTGCGCTGAAGTTGGCCTATCCCAGGAAATCGGCTCGCAACTGATCAGCTGGGGCAGACGGCTCAGAGGGGCGGCATACCTCCAGCGCTTGCTCTCCCGCCAGAAGAAGGACGCCCCCGGGTAGCTCGGACTCGACAGAACCTGGAAGCAACTGCCGGAACGGCGGTGGGGTTCAGAAGGCATCGAGATTCCTCTTTGACTCTGGCCGACCTTGCGACAGCTAACGAAGAAGGCAAGACATTGCCAAGAAGCAACTCGTGCAACCAGATTGCAGGCCGCACATAACGGACAGAATAGATAGATGCAAGCCGAGGGAGTCCTTCGAAAAGCTTCCAGCTCGCCGGTGAAAAAGGGAGCAAAGCATGGCCGACATAAATGCTCTCACCGAGTTTAAACACGGCGTGGCTCTCCTGAACAATGGGTATCCCGAACTGGCTCTCGTGCGCTTGCGGCGTGCGTTCGAATGCGAGAGGCAAAACCCGATAAAAAGCGCCGCGTCTTCGGGAACATGCTCCTCTGCGGTCGGTTGCGGCGCCGCGGCCTCTTGCCCCATCGCCTTACCCAACGCGCCGCCGGTCCCGGGCGCCAAGATATCCCAGCAGCGCCGTCGCGCCGGCCGCAGCTGGACGTACTCAGCAACGACGGCTGCGATAGGCGAAGTAAAACGGACAGCTTCGATCACTTCGCAAGAGATCGAGCCTTGATTCCGTTACTTCCGACGTGGGCTTGACTTCGATTCCGTTTCGGGCTTATCGTTCACGCGTCACATACCTACCTTTAGCTGCTTCGCCCCGCGTCGCCTGACCCCGGCGCGGGGCTTTTGATTTCTAACTGCTCTTAATCCAGCCGAGCGATGCTTGACAATGGCGCTGGCTGGCCCCACGCTTCGGTAGCGGGTGCTTCGTGGATTTCCTACACATTCTCGTTTTCGCATGCGAGAAATGCGGTGCACCAATTCTTGTCCCCGTCATTTGTTCGAACTCCCCCTGCACCGATGCGGACCTCGACAACATGGCTATGACCCTGAGCTGCCAGCGTGAGGGCTGCCACTGGACGGCCCAGAAGTACGGCCAACTGGCAGCTCGCAGGTTTGGGCGAAAGATTGGCCGTTTGGGTGGAGCAGTTGGTTTCTTGGACAAGATTCTAGAAGCCGGCCAGAGCGAGGACCGGAACGGTCGACAAGCACATCTCAGTCGATGTGAGTCTTGAGATGCAGTCGCGACACCTCACCGTCATCCTCAACAAAGCGGCGGGTGCGGAGAAAGAAGGCGCTCTGCGTGACCGTCTCATTGAAATTTTCCAACAGCACGGCATCAAGGCCGAGGTACGTATGGTCCAGGGGGGTAACGGAATCACCGAGCTTGCCAAAACGGCGGCGCGAGACGGCAGCTTCGCCGTGGCGGCCGGGGGTGGCGATGGTACGGTGAGCGCCGTGGCTTCAGCCTTGGTCGACTCGGAATGCGCCTTGGGCGTCTTGCCGGTAGGAACTCTCAATCACTTCGCCAAAGACCTACGAATCCCGCTCGACGTAGAAAAGGCCGCGCAAACGATCGCTACCGGCGAGATCCGCAGAATTGATGTGGGCGAAGCCAACGGCAAGATCTTCATCAACAACTCAAGCCTTGGTTTGTACCCCAGCATGGTCCGCGGGCGCGAACAAGAGCAAAGGCTCGGACGAGGCAAATGGATGGCTCTTTTTTGGGCGACCCTTGCGGTGTTGCGTCGCCACCCCCTTCTATTGGTTCGGCTAACTTCCGGCGACGGTCAACAGTTTACACGCCGCACGCCAGTGGTTTTCATCGGTAACAACCAGTACGAAATGAAAGGTTTTGAGATCGGCTCGCGCCCATCGCTCGATAGGGGCAAGCTCGCCGTTTATGTAGTTCATCAGGACAGCGCGGGGACTTTGATCAGAATGGGAGTTGAGGCTATACTCGGCAGGCTTCATCGCGGCGTCGACTTCGATTTTCTGTCCACTGAGAAATTACAGATTGAAGCCACTCGCGGAACAATACAGGTTGCTACCGATGGGGAAGTCTCAACGTTTGTTCCCCCATTGGTCTATCGAATTCGCCCCCTTGCGCTGCGGGTCATCGTTCCTGTGGCTGAGTAAAATCCGTCATGCGCACCATCGTTCACCTCTCAGACCTGCACTTCGGCCGCGTCGATGAAGCGGCCACTCAGCCTCTAGTTCGCCAGATCAGAGCGGTTCAGCCGCACCTGGTAGTGATTTCGGGCGATCTGACTCAACGGGCTCGAACATGGCAATTCCAAGAAGCGCGTCGGTTCCTGGAGTCTCTCCCTCGACCGCAGATTGTTGTTCCCGGAAACCATGACGTACCCGCCTACAACTTATTCAGACGGTTCCTCGAGCCCTTAAAAAGATATCGGCGGTACGTAACAGACGATCTGCTGCCAACGTACATTGACGACGAGGTGGCCGTCTTCGGGTTGAACAGCACACTCTCGTTCACCACCAAGCACGGGAAGCTTAGGGAAAGAGACATCGCATGCGTGTGCGAAAAACTGATGCAACTCACCGAGAGGGTTACGAAGATTGTGGTTTGCCATCATCCCTTCGATCTTCCCGCAAACCATACGCAGCGAGACTTGATCCGCAGCGCCGCAAGCGCGATGCGAGCCTTTGCGGAGTGCCGGGTGGATGTCATTCTGTCCGGACACCTTCACTTGAGTCACACCAGCCAAACGGCCCAGCGGTATCGCATTCCAGGACATTCCGCGCTGATCGTGCAGGCAGGTACCGCAATCTCAAACCGGTACCGGGGTGAACTAAACTCATTCAACGTACTGCAGCTTCAGGCTGCGAATTTAGTAGTGGAGAGATTAACCTGGGACGCGAAAACTTCGGGCTACACGTTGTTAAAGGCAGAGGAGTTTACGCGGACCTCTGAAGGATGGTCGCCTGGGCGGCAAGGCAGACCCCTCCACTAGGGCGAGGCCTCTGACAGTGTCGCGCCGGTGAGCTCCTCAACTTCGCTTCTTCCGGGCTCTTCTTTGCGGTAGCAGTACCTCCATTGAGTGTGGTCTTCCTTTTGAGCCTTCAGTTCGTTGGCCCTACCTCTTGCACCCAGTCGCTTGCCTTGGGCTCATTGCTTTCCTGCGCCGAAGCAAAGGAAGGAATGAATGTCCCACCCTCCAGGAGAAATAAGACCGCGGCGACCGCCGGAAGAACAATTAATTGGCGCGACTTCCATTTCTCGCCATCCAACGCGCACTTGGACGAGGCATACTCGCAATCCTTTCCGCTCGATTTCCCGGGAGGCGGGAGCGGGTCACTCCGCTAATTTCAGTGCGGCCGTTGCCGACCTTAGCGGATGTGGCGATAGAGGTTAATTTACCCACCCCAAGACTTAGATAGAGCCCCCGAACACATTGGGACACTGGCACTGAGATGCATGGCTTGAGTAATGCTGTCAGGCAAGTCTCGGAAGCGCCAGGCGAAGCGCAGGCGCCCACTGACCGCGATGTTGCCAGCGGATAGAGAATAGCCGAGGCGCTTCGGTGGGGGAGCCAAAGCACCTCGGCATCCTGGGGGAGTTTTTGGTGGTCTCCGGGGGCCGGACTCGAACCGACACGCCCCTTGCGGAGCAGAGGGCCCGTTTGCCGAGCACCTCCGCGTCTGCCGATTTGCGCCACCCCGGTTCCGCTGTTTTGTAGCAAGTCGACGACCAGCTTGATAGTCTGCGTTTGCTGAGGCGCGGTGGGTTAGCGGACCGGTTTAGTTCTCACGGCTGCAGCTTGTCAAAGATGCAGAAACCGGTTCACCTAGTGCGCAGATAGTTTCTGCAGTGCCGATGCGGTGCCGGGTCACTTCGGCTTGGCCGATTCGGTCGCAGTTGCGGATTGACGAAGACATTGTTCCGCGATAGGGTCGGGCCGTCATGCTGATCGGCGACCGATTGCGT
>JBARRP010000050.1:0-58603 GCA_049644285.1 Candidatus Acidiferrales bacterium
CGCCTGGCTCGGCAACTTCCGCCGATTGGTCGTCCGCTACGATCGCTCGATCACCATTTATGAAGCTTTCTTTCATATCGCCTGTCTCATGATCACCTTACGCAGGGTTTTGAAATGAGCTGTAGACAGTTTGCGGAAAAAGTCGATTAGGAGCAGGTCCCCGGTGGCACAGGCACTCTTGCCTGTACTGAATTTGCTGCACCTAGTTCGGCACACAGCCAGGAGTGACTTTGCCACCAGACTTTTCCCGCAAACTGTAGAGCCGGCTGGGCGAATTGCTGCGTCGGCCACGAACGTGGATGCATCGTGGGTTTGGAACGGTCGAAGAAAATTCCAGGTCTGAATGACTTCGAAGTTATCCGCGGTCGCGTTCGTTCCACCACTTGCGCCATGCATCGGGATCGTTCCCGTGATGCTCGCCGGTGATGTCGCTCAGGGCCTGGAAGACCCAGAGACGTGAAGTGAGATCAAAAGAGGGATCTTGAGCATAATTCAATAGGGTAGGCACAGCTTTCATGCGCTGGCCCTTTGTTAACATGCCGGACTGTGCCAGGCTGCTCGCCGCTCGTTCTTTCACCTTCGGCGAAGGATCGTAGCGCAAGACGTCGAGAAGCGGCTCGATGGTTCCATCGCTTCCAAGAACGCCGAGTCCTTCGACGGCCCAGAAGCGAATCCGCTCATCCGGGTTATGAGTGTAATTCCGAAGCGTGGCCAGGGCGTTTTCCGGCTCGATACCGCGATTTCCAATCGCGCCGAGCATCCAGAGCGCCCAGGGTCGAGCATTTGGATCAGCCGAAATGCGGTTTTCGAGCCGCGCTGCTCCCGCCGGGGTCTTCGAGATCTTATAAGCCGCTAAAAAAACCTCTAGAGCCGCCGCGCGCACGCGCAGGTCATTTGAATTCAGGGCGCTCTCGAGCAGGGCCGAGAAGTGATCGGTCAGTTGGAGTTTGCCGTGCCATTTATCGACAAGTCGGCCGATTTGGTCGGTCGCGCCGCCGTCGTGGTCGATGGATGCCTCGACGAGAAGCTCCGCCTGTTTCTGCGGCTTGAGTCCGGTGAGCTGCTCAGTCAGATGACCCGATAGTTGGGCAGGCGCCGCCGGGGGATCGCTCTTGATCTTGATGATGCGCTCGAATTCTTCCCACGCGGCGCGGCCTGTGGCCGGGCGCAGGCCCGCAACTGCAATTGCGAAAGTGACAAAGCTGGCAATCGCGGCGACGCGGAAGAAGGCGTCAATCGGCGTCTTCGGTGCGTTAGTTGGCGCCTCTTGAGTGGCGCTGTATTCTTTTTGGTCGTCCACCTGTTCCCTTTGTTGGCCCTAGCAGGGTATGGGGAAAATTCGTCTTCAGCAATAGTACGCGTCGTCTTAGAGTTGCCTAGTTGGTTGCAACGAGATCGTAGCTGGGTTGTCGGCGCGGGCATTCTGCTCTGAAGGAAAGCCATTGTCAGGCTCGCCCCGAATCATTCTCCGCCGCCCAACGAGCGAAGACGAGCATTTACACTGAGGCAGCCCTGCGGTAGCATCCATCCCAATGCTCACCTCCCGAATCGCGAAGGAGGCTGCCATGTACGCGCGTGTTACTCAATACAGAATTCATCCGGGTAAGCTGGAGCAATTCACCGCGACAGTCGATTCCCTGATGCCTGCCATCCACCAGCTAGCGGGATTCCGTGTCGTCCTCGTCCTTCGTGGCACCGCGAAGGATAAGCCCGACGCGATGATCGTGTCCGTGTGGGACTCCATAGAAAACCTGCACGCCAGCGACAACAATGTTTTCCTCAATCAAGCGCTGGCGCGTCTCATGAGCTGCTGCGAGGCATTTCCCACGATTCGCGAGCAGGAAGTCCTCCTCAGCGAATTTGCCGCGCTCTGATAGCCATAGATTCGTTGACGAATGCCCGAATCTTCTCCACAATGCACATCCTATGACTCGCAGCAGCTTTCCTCGAAAGCGTTTTGCCGTGCTGGGCGCCGGCAAAATCGGCTCGATCCTTCTACGGGCCTATCTGAAGCAACGGCTTATGTCGCCTCGACAAGCATCGGCTACGGTGGCCCATCCGGACCGAGCGCGCAACCTGAGCCGCGACCTGCGAATCCCGGTCTCGACCGACAATCGCGCCGCGGCGAAACGCGCCGATGTAATTCTCCTGTGCGTCAAGCCTCAGGTCGTGCGGAGTGTCCTCGAGGAGATTCGGCCGGTGATGACCCCGCGCAAGCTTCTGGTCTCGGTTGCTGCCTCGGTCCCCACGCAGTTCATCGAGAGTGCACTGCAGGCAGAGATTCCGGTTGTACGCGCCATGCCGAATACGCCATGCTCCATTGGTGTGGGCATGACCGGACTTTGTCGCGGTCGATTTGCGACCTTGGCTCATCTGGAAACGGCCCGAGCGCTCTTCGACGCTGTCGGCAAGACGGTCGTCGTTGATGAGAAGCACATAGACGCCGTCACCGGCCTTTCCGCGAGCGGGCCCGCCTTTGTTTACATCATCCTGGAATCGTTCGCCGAGGCCGGAGTGAAAGTGGGCCTGCCTCGGGACATCGCCACGCTGCTGGCCGCACAGACCATGCATGGTGCGGCGCGGCAGGTCCTCGAAACAGGCGATCATCCCGCCTTGCTCAAGGACGCCGTTACAACGCCGGCCGGCTGCACGATTGACGGCATCTTGGAGCTTGAAGAAGGAAAGCTGCGCGTGACCTTGATCAAAGCCGTTGTCAAGGCCACCCAGCGCGCCAAAGAATTGCTTATCGAAGGATGAGCGCCGGCGTAAGCCTCTGGCCGCAAATTGACGCCTGTGTTAGGATGCCTTCTTAAATTGGGCGATGCCCGGTCAATACATCCCGGTCCTGATTTTTGCGATCCTCGCTGCGGCCTTTCCGGCGGTCACTCTGCTCATTTTTAAGCTCATTCGCCCCGATATGCGCGCTGTGGGTGACAAGCTCAAGCCTTATGAATGTGGGATTCCTCCGGAAACGGATTCGCGCGGCCGGTATTCCGTTCGCTTTTATATCGTGGCAATTCTGTTCGTGATTTTCGACGTGGAAACCATTTTCCTGTTTCCCTGGGCAGTGAAATACAGCGCACTCGGCGTCTACGGCCTGGTAACGATGTTCGTCTTCCTGGGCATTCTCGTTGTGGGCTACGTATGGCTGTTCAAGAAGGGCGCGCTCGATTGGGTCTGATATTTCGCGAGCATCAATCGGTTGAATCTGGCAGTGCGAGTCCGTTGACGCTGTTTTCTGGGGTGTGTTAGAAAGGCGGGCTGCCGTACTCCCCGGCCAGGTGCCGGGCCGGCGGTTGCAGAAGTTCCGATCATCCAACGAGATGGCCAAAGACCCTTCGGAGAAAGAACCGTCAGCCAAGCCGCCCAGCGGCGCGGCGGAACCTACTCCTGCTGCTCCTAAACCGTCTGCTCCCGCGACAACTCCCGCGGCCGCGGCACCTCCTCGCGCTCCTGCTCCACCGGCGGCGAAGGAGGCCCCACCGAAGCCTGTTCCCCTCGAAAATGACCTGGTCAAGCGCATGAAAGAACGCTTCGGAGAGGCCATCCGCGAAGCGTGGCTTGATCGAAAGCAGGCGATAGTTGTGGTTGCCGCGGGCGACCTGCTCGAAATCGCGCGCTATTGCCGCGACGAAGAATCCTTCAACATGCTGAGCGACCTCACCGCGGTTGACTGGCCCAAGCGCGAAAAGCGCTTCGATCTCGTCTTGAATCTCTACTCATTTCGTAAGAACGAGCGGCTGCGCTTGAAAGCGCATGTTGCAGAGAACGAGTCGATTGCCAGCGTGACACCCGTCTGGCCCGCTGCGAACTGGCTCGAGCGCGAAGCCTACGACATGTTCGGGATCATCTTCGAAGGCCATCCGGATCTCCGGCGCATTCTTTTGCCAGATGAATGGCAGGGCTACCCGCTGCGGAAGGACTACGACATCCTGAAGCAGGACGAAGATTGGGTCCGCGAGAATCTGGGAATCGAGAGCGGGCAATAGGGCCTGATTACACATGAGCGACACGCGCACAACCGGAATGCCCAACGTCAGCGCCACGGTGCTCGGCGCCGACGAAATTATCCTCAACATGGGCCCGCAGCACCCTTCCACTCACGGCGTGCTGCGCGTCAAGCTGAGACTCGATGGCGAGCGCGTCGTCGATTCCGAGTGCATCATCGGCTACCTTCATCGCGGCGTCGAGAAGATCGCTGAGCACCGGAGCTATCAGCAATTCGCTCCTTACGTCGACCGGATGGATTACGTCGCCGCGGTTTCGAACGGCCTGGGCTACTGCGAGGCTGTCGAGAAGCTGCTGGGGGCGGAAGCGCCACCGAGGGCTCGGGTTGTCCGCACGATCCTGACGGAGCTGCAGCGAATTGCGAGTCATCTCCTGTGGCTCGGCACGCATGCGCTCGACATCGGAGCGCTGACTCCGATTTTCTACTGCTTCCGCGAGCGGGAAGAAATCCTGAAAATCTTCGAGAAATACTGCGGGGCGCGGCTGACCACACACGCCTTCCGCATCGGCGGCTTGCAATACGAGACCTACGACGGTTTCGAAGAGGAAGTGAAGCGCTTCTGCGTCGATCTCGACGGCAAGATTGATGAATACGAGCAGCTCCTCACTGAAAATCGCATCTGGGTGGGGCGCACGAAGGGGATCGGCATCCTCACGGCTGAAGATGCCGTCGCGCTCAGCATTACTGGGCCGGTCCTGCGCGCCAGCGGCGTTCAGTGGGATATCCGCAAAGCGATGCCCTACGCCGCCTACGATCAGTACAAGTTCGAGATTCCGACCGGCAAGAACGGCGACACGTTCGACCGGTATATCGTGCGCATGCAGGAGATGCGCCAGTCGCGCCTGATCTGCCTCCAGGCCATCGAGAATATACCCTCGGGCGCGATCATGGCGCGCATCGGGAAAGTGCTGAAGCCGCCGCCGGGAGAGGTCTATCACGCGATCGAAGCGCCAAAAGGCGAGCTCGGCTATTACATCGTGAGTGACGCCACGACGCAGCCCTACCGCGTGCGCGTTCGCCCGCCCAGCTTCATCAACTTGCAAGCGTTCGACAGGATGGCGCGAGGCAGTTTGGTGGCGGACGTCGTCGCGATTATCGGCACGATTGATATTGTGCTGGGAGAAGTCGACCGCTGAGGGAGGCTGTGCTCCAGGTTCGGCAACGATGAGCCATCTGATTCCGCAAGCGATTCAGCCCTATGTTCTCCCGGTGATCGACGCCGTGGTGATCGTCCTTGTGCTGCCGCTGCTCGCTGGATACATCGTTCTTCTAGAGCGCAAGGTGATGGCCGATATGCAAGCCCGGCTCGGACCGATGCGCGTTGGCCCCCACGGCCTGCTTCAGCCGATTGCTGACGCAGTGAAATTGCTTCTCAAGGAAGACATCATCCCGGAAGGTGCCGACCGCTGGATGTTCTGGTTTGCTCCCCTTGTCAGCGTGACAATGGCCATGGTCGCCTACTCGGCGTTGCCCTTTGGTCCTTCATTTCAGATCGCCGATCTCGACATTGGATTGCTCTTCATCGTCGCCGTCAGCTCCTTGGGTATCTACGGCATCGTTCTGGGCGGTTGGGCCTCGAACAGCCACTTCTCGTTGATGGGCGCTCTCCGCAGCGCCGCTCAGCTTGTCAGCTACGAGACGGCCGCGGGCCTCGCCCTTGTTTCCGGTTTGCTTCTTGGTGGCTCGCTTTCAATGCGGTCGCTGGTCGAAGCCCAGGATCAGATGGGTGTCTGGTTCATTTTTGTCGTCCCGCTCGGTTTTTTCATTTATCTCGTTGGGTCGATCGCGGAAACGAATCGGGCGCCGTTCGATCTGCCCGAAGCGGAATCAGAACTTGTGGCCGGCTATATGACCGAATACAGCGGTTTCCGCTGGTCGCTTTATTTCCTGGCGGAATACGCCAACATGATTGTGGTGGCCGGTATCGCCACCACGCTCTTCCTCGGCGGCTGGCTGCGGCCCTTGGGCAGTTTCCATGCGCACGTCTTTGGCACATCCATGGAATGGATGGACGCGGCTCCCTCGCTGGCGTTCTTCATGGCCGCCGCCTATTGCTTTTGGCGAACGCCACGCCAGCCCGTGCAAATCCAGAAAATCGTGATGGCGCTTTTCGGCGGCTTGTGCCTCGCGCTTGCCGGAGTGATGTTCTTGTCGCTGTTTTCGCCGAAGCTTATGCCGGGCATCCATGGAGCCTTTTGGTTTATGGCCAAGGTGCTGGCGTATCTGTACGCCTTTTTGTGGTTCCGATTCACGTTTCCGCGCTATCGCTTTGACCAGTTGATGAGACTCGGCTGGCAATTCTTGATCCCGCTCGCACTGGCGAACGTGATCGCGATCGCAGTGGCCCAAGTCCTGCACCAGCAGTACGGCTGGAGTCTTTTCACATCATTCGGGCTGACGACGCTCGCGACTTTGCTTGTGGCGATGTGGCTGTTGGCAAGCGAGGAACGGCAGCAGCCGGCGGTTTCCCCTTCGGGCGGAGATTAGATGAACACGGGAATGGCGTTCCAATACGCGTTCTTCTATTTCTTCGCGGCGCTGGCGGTTGTTTCGGCCGTGGCGATGGTGACACGCCGAAACGTCGTCCACAGCGCCGTCTTTCTGATCACCACGCTTCTGGCCACGGCCGGAATTTTTCTTCAATTGCGAGCCGAGTTTCTCTTCATCGTCCAGGTAATCCTCTATGTCGGCGGGATTATGGTGCTCTTCGTCTTCGTGATCATGCTGGTGAATCTCGACATGGCGCTGCGCCAGGCCCAGTTCAACCGGCAGCTTTTGGTCGCAACGCTGCTCGCGCTTGTGCTGGGGACTGAATTCGTCGCCGCGTTCTGGAAGGGTGGAAAGATCTTCAATTTACCAGCGCCGCCCGCAGCCTCGCTTCCACCAAATACCGGACAAGTGGCGCAATCGCTGTTTCAGAATTACATGCTGCCCTTTGAGATCGCCTCGATCCTGCTTCTCGTTGCGATGATTGGAGCGGTGGTGATGGCAAAGCGGAGAGTGTGATGATTTCAGCGAGCCATTATCTGTTCTTGAGCTTGGCGCTGTTCACGATCGGGGTGGTCGGCGTGCTCACTCGCCGCAACGTGATCGTCATCCTGATGTCCATCGAGCTGATTCTGAACGCGGTGAATATCAACCTGGTTGCTTTCTCGCGCCTGTTTGGATCGGTGGACGCCCAGGTGTTCGCCATCTTTATCATTACCGACGCTGCCGCTGAGGCGGCGGTCGGTCTCGGAATCATCATCGCCTTCTTCCGGAATCGCGAGACGGTTTTGGCGGACGAAATGGACCTGCTCAAATGGTAGGGAGTTGTGAGCACGAAATGGACGCGTTTGAAATGCTGAATGGGAGAGATAGACGCGCTGGATTGGTGAAGGCGTGAAAATCGCGAGCACAAAACGCGTGCCTGTCATGCTGCACGCAGCGAAGCATCTCAACGCTGAGATTCGCCGAGCCGGTGAATCAGCTCTCAAAATGAAAGGAAAAGGCCCGGTTGGCCTGAGAAAGAATCCATGACGCCGCTGCCGTTCTTTCTCGATCACATCTGGCTCATCCCGCTATTTCCCCTGGCGGCTGCAACGGTGATGCTCCTTTACGGGCGGCGGCTGAACAACAATATCGTCAGCGCCATGTGCGTGGGCAGCGTCGCCATTTCGTTTTTTCTCTCCTGCGGGGCGTTCTTCCAGTTGCTTCACCGTCCGATCAGTGACCGAGTCGCCCAAAAGATTCTTTTCGAGTGGGTGCCGGTGGGTGTGTATCACACGCAGAGCGGCGCGATTAACCGCTTTGTCGCCGACTGGGGTTTCCTCCTCGATCCGCTCTCGGCAGTGATGATCCTGATCGTGACCGGCGTGGGCCTCTTGATCCACATCTACTCGATCGGCTACATGGCGCACGAGGGTGGCTATTACCGCTTCTTCGGCTACCTGAACCTCTTCATGTTCGCGATGCTCACGTTGGTCCTGGCCAATAATCTCCTGCTCCTGTTCGTCGGCTGGGAAGGCGTCGGCCTGTGCAGCTACTTGCTGATCGGCTTCTGGTTCAAAAAGAAATCGGCCGCGGACGCAGGCAAGAAAGCGTTCATCGTCAACCGCATCGGCGACGCCGGTTTCTTGCTGGGTATTTTCCTAGTCTCCGCCGTGCTCGGCACGATTCGCTTCAGCGAAATTGGTCCCGCAATTTCTGCCGCGCATCTTGAGCTTGGCGCCCCCGTGCTGACCGCAATGGCGCTCCTCTTCTTCGTCGGCGCTACAGGAAAGTCCGCCCAAATTCCCTTGTACGTTTGGTTGCCGGATGCGATGGAGGGCCCGACGCCCGTCAGTGCGCTGATTCACGCGGCGACGATGGTGACTGCAGGCGTCTACATGGTCACGCGCACCAACTTCGTCTTCCAGATGGCGCCTGTCGCAATGGAAATCGTTGCGGGGATCGGCGCCGCCACCGCGATTTTCGCCGCCTCGATCGGCGTCCTGCAGAACGATATCAAGAAGGTTCTCGCCTATTCGACCGTCTCCCAACTCGGCTACATGTTTCTGGCGTGTGGCGTAGGCGCTTTCACCGCCGGCATTTTTCACCTGATGACGCACGCCTTCTTCAAAGGTTTGCTCTTCCTTGCCTCCGGCAGCGTCATTCACGCCCTTTCCGGAGAGCAGGACATGCGCAAGATGGGTGGCCTGCGTGACAAGATTCCCATTACGTTCTGGACGATGCTGATCGGCACCCTGGCCATTGCCGGAATTTTCCCGTTTGCAGGATTCCTCAGCAAGGACCTGATTCTCGGCAAAGTCTACGAGCACAGCATGGCTCTCTGGTTGGTCGGCTACTTCACCGCCGGCATGACCGCGTTCTACATGTTCCGGCTCATCTTCCTCACATTTTTCGGAGCATCGCGCGTCGAGCCGGAAGTCGAGCACCACATCCACGAATCGCCGCCATCGATGACCGGCCCGCTGGTTATTCTCGCGGTGCTTTCGATCGTCGGCGGATGGATCAGTTGGCCGGAGATTCTCAAGGGCAGCAGCCGTTTCGTGCATTTCCTCGAGCCCATCGTTGCTCAACCTCAGCAGGAGCATATCGAGGCCGCCCAGGGTGTTGGTTCCCGGCTCGGTGAAATCCAATTGATGCTGCTGTCCGAGGGGCTGGTGCTACTGGGGATACTGCTGGCTTGGTACCTCTACCTGAAGCGGGCGGATTTGGCTGAGAATGTTGCGCTCGGTTGGAAACGCCTGTACAACCTCGTCTACAACAAATACTACGTGGACGAAATTTATAATGCGGTGTTCGTCAATCGCACCAAAGATCTGGCGACCACCCTTGGCGCCTTCGATTCAACGGTGATCGATGGCCTCGGTGTGAATGGCGCCGGCTGGCTCACTCGCTTCGTATCCAGCGTTTCCATATGGTGGGATTCCTGGATCGTGGACGGCTCGGTCCGCCTCGGCGCGCGAATCGTCTGGCTCACCAGCTACCCGGTGCGAATGATGCAGAACGGACTCTTGCAGACTTACATGCTTCTGATCGTAATCGGCATCCTGGGATTCTTCGGCTATTACTGGTATTTCTTGCAGCACCAGATGCATTAGAAGGCGAGGAAGGGACGAATGCTCTTTTCCGATAGCCACATCTTAAGCACGATTCTTTTCACCCCGCTCGCCGGGGCGGTTTTGATGCTGTTCGTCTCGCGGGAAAACGCGAACGCGCACCGCTGGATCGGCAACATCTTCGGCTTCCTGGGCTTGCTCGTCTCACTTCCGCTCCTGTGGCGGTTCAATGTCGGGGATGCGCAGCACTTTCAGTTCGTCCAGGACCTCTCGTGGATTCCCTCGATCGGCGCGCGCTACACGGTCGGAATCGACGGTCTCAGTTTCCTGATGGTGATGCTCACCACGATTCTTGGCGCGGTCTCGATCCTCTCCTCGTGGAGCGCGATTCAGAAACGCGAGAAGGAATACTACATCCTGTTCCTGCTCCTGCAGACAGGCATGCTCGGCGTCTTCATGGCGCTCGATTTCGTGCTCTTCTACGTTTTCTGGGAAGCGATGCTTGTCCCGATGTATTTCCTGATCGGCGTGTGGGGCAGCGAGCGGCGTCTGTACGCGGCCATCAAATTCTTCCTGTACACGCTGGCTGGCTCGGTTGTGATGCTCCTGGCAATTTTAGCCATCTACTTCAACGCCCATACCTTCGATATTCGAGCGGTTCTGGCATCGCCTCATTCGATGTTTGCCGTCTCGCTGCAGAGATGGCTCTTTTGGGGTTTCTTCTTCGCTTTCGCCATCAAGGTGCCGATGTTCCCGTTTCACACCTGGCTTCCGGACGCGCACACCGAGGCGCCCACCGCCGGCTCCGTTATTCTGGCTGGCGTTTTGCTGAAGATGGGAACATACGGTTTTCTGCGCTTCTCGCTACCGATGTTCCCGGACGCGACGATGCAGTTCCGCTGGATCATGATCGCGCTTTCGCTCGTTGCCATCATCTACGGCGCGCTCGTCTGCATGATGCAGAAGGATATGAAGAAGCTCATCGCCTATTCCTCGGTCAGCCACTTAGGTTTCTGCACGCTCGGAATCTTCGCGCTCACCCCGCTCGGCCTTTCCGGCAGCATCATCCAGCAGGTCAACCATGGAATTTCCACCGGGGCGCTCTTCTTGATTGTCGGCGTGCTCTACGAGCGGCGGCACACGCGCTTGATCTCCGAATTTGGCGGCCTTTCGACGCCGATGCCAAATTTCGCCGCGATCTACATGATCGTCACGCTCAGCTCGCTTGGTATGCCGCTGCTCAACGGCTTCATCGGCGAATTCACGATCCTGCGCGGGGCTTTCGAAGTGAAATGGTCGTGGGCAGCCTGGGGCGTTATCGGGGTGATTCTCGGCGCCGCCTACCTGCTCTGGCTCTACCAGCGAGTTATGTTCGGCAGTGTAACGAACCCCCTAAACGAGCATCTGCCCGATCTGAATGCTCGCGAGTATGCCACGCTTGTTCCTCTGGTCCTGCTTGCGTTCTGGATCGGGATTTATCCCGCGCCGCTCTTCAAGGTTCTCGATAAGCCCGTCCAGCAGCTCGTCGAGCGCTACAATCCAACCTACTACGCGGCGCCGCCGGCAGCGAACGCTTCGACGCCCGCTCCGGCCACCCCCGCGCCGCCAACTGCCGCTGAATTGACTCCTGCGACGGCCCCGCCGGCGGAGAGGAAGTAGGCCGTGCCGAACTGGCAGGACATCCTCGCGAGCACCCAGCGTGATTTCTCTCTCATACTGCCGGAGGTGATGCTCGCGTTCTTTGGGCTGGCCACGCTCCTCACTGATTTTCTCCTTGAGCCGGATCAAAAAGCTTGGAACGCGCTGACGGCCATGCTCGGCGTCATTTTCAGTGGGATTTCGGTCTGGATGCTCCAGCCGCTTGCCGCAGGGCCAACCCCCGGCTTTGGCGGCTCGATCGTGATCGATCGCTTTTTCATTTTCTTTGGCGCCATTTTCCTCGTGGCGACCGCGCTCGTGATTTTGCTTTCCGTGCGGTATCTGGAAATCGAGCACGAACACCACGGTGAATATTACGCTCTGATGCTGTTCTCGGCCGTGGGGATGATGTTCCTGGCTTGCGGCAATGACTTGGTCACCCTCTTCCTGGGCCTCGAGACCATGGCCATCAGCTTCTACGTTCTCGTCGGCTTCCTGCGCGGCAATCGCCGGTCGAATGAAGGCGCGCTGAAATACGTTCTGCTAGGCGCGTTCAGCTCGGGCATCCTCGCTTACGGGTTTTCAATTCTGTACGGCCTGTCCGGCTCGACCAGCCTCCCAGCCATCGCCGCGAAAATTGCCGCGCGGCCTCCGAATGACGTGCTGGTCCTCATCGCGATCGTCACTGTCGCGGCGGGCCTCTTCTTCAAAGTTGCCGCGGTGCCTTTCCACCAGTGGGCGCCGGATGTCTACGAAGGCGCGCCGACCACAATCACCGCCTACGTCAGCGTTGCGTCAAAGACGGCGAGCTTCGCGCTGCTCCTGCGTCTTTTCCTCGCGGTTTTCTGGCCCGCTCGCGCGGAATGGGTCATGATTGTCGCGGCTGTCGCCGTGCTGTCGATGACGCTCGGAAACCTCGCCGCGGTCACGCAATCCAACGTGAAGCGGCTGCTGGCTTATTCTTCCATCTCGCACGTGGGTTATATTCTGCTGGGCCTCGTCGCCGCCATCAAACCCGATGGCTCGCTGAATGACCGCGGCCTCCAGGCCATGGCCTACTATTTGCTCGTCTACGCGTTTTTCAACACCGGCGCGTTCGCGATCGTCGTCGTCTTGCGGCGAAAGGGAATCATCGGCGACGACATCGAGGACATGAACGGCCTGATGGAGCGCAATCCCGGCGCGGCCGTCCTGATGCTGATTTTCCTGCTCTCACTTGCAGGGGTTCCACCGACCGCGGGCTTCGTTGGCAAGCTGCTGATCTTCTGGGCGCTTATTGAAACTGGCCACTATACGCTGGCAGTCCTCGCTGTGCTCTATATCCTCCCCGCGGTGTATTACTATTTCCGGATCGTGGCCCACATGTTTGTGAAGGAGCCCGTGGATGTCGCGCCGCCCATCATTTCGCCTGCTCAAGGCCTGGCGCTCGCGGCGATGGTTGTCGTCACCCTCGTCGCCGGAATCTACCCCGACCCCTTCCTGCGCATGGCGACGTATTCACTTCTGACTCCTTTCGGCCACTGAGTGCCGAGGTCCGCATGCCAGATCAAGCTCCGCGCAAGCGACGAACTGACAACCATCTCAATCAGATCGTGCCTGGTGGATTCTGGAATCAGCTCGTCATGGTCGCACAGCTCCCGGTTGTCCTGGTCGGCAGCATATTAATCGGCGGCGGGATAGGCTGGCTGTTAGACCGCTGGCTGCACTCAGCTCCCTGGCTGCTGCTCCTCTTCGGCCTCCTTGGGTTCGGTAGTGGCATGCGTGAGTTGCTGCGGCGCATCTCCGCGAGTGGAAATGGCAGCTCCGAGACCAAGAACGACAGCCGATGAGGACGATTCCTCGGTCCTCGTCCGCCACGTTGAGCACTGGACGCTGGCGCTGAGCGCTGTGGGGGCGCTCGCGGCCGGCCTGCATTGGGGCTGGCGCGCCGGCGGAGGGGTAGCTGTCGGGGCACTACTTTCCTGGCTGAATTATCGATGGCTGAAGCAGGGCGTGATCTCGCTGACCACCGTTTCCGTCGAACAGGCCGGTGCGGAAGAAGTGCGGATCCCGAAGCGTGTGTACGTCAAGTTTTTCGGGCGCTTCGTTTTGCTCCTCGCTGTCGTCTGTGTTATTCTTTGGCGTTTTGACTCGCTTGCGGTCGCGGTTCTGGGCGGTTTTCTTGCCGTTGTCGCGGGTGTCCTGGCCGCGATGATCGCCCACTTGCTTCGCAGCATGCGGCAGACTTAGACAACTCATGGAACACCCCATCTGGGTCACCGTACTGGTGAACCGGCTGCTCGGCAAGCCGGCGCTCTCGCTTTTGACCGCGCTGCATATCACGCCTTCCGATCCCAAGTACCCGATCCCCAATCACATTGCCATGGAGCTGCTTGTCTTTGCGCTCGCCATTGTGTTTTTTCTCTGGCTGAAGCAGCGCATTTCCGTAGATCGGCCCGGCGCCACACAGCAATGCATGGAGGCGCTGCTGACAAACCCCTTGGATCTCGGCGTGCGTGATCTTCTCGAAGGTAACGTGGCCCACGGCTATGAAAAATATATCCCCATGATTGGCAGCATCGGCATTTTCGTTCTATTCTGCAATCTGATCAGCCTGATCCCGACGCTCGAATCGCCTACCGCCCAGGTCTCCGTGCCGTTTGGCTGTGCCATCCTTGTCTTCGTGTATTACAACTGGTCCGGCGTCCGGAAGCTCGGCGCGCTCGGCTACGGGAAGCATTTCCTGGGTCCGAGCATCTACATGGCGCCGCTTATGCTGCCCATCGAGTTGATCAGCAACGCCGCGCGTTTGCTCTCGCTCACCGTTCGTCTCTGGGTGAACATGTTTGTCAGCGAGCTGCTCTATGGAATTTTCCTGGGACTTTTGCTGGAATTGTTCACGTTCTTGGGAAAACTGAATGCAGTGGGTTACATCTCATTTCCTCTCCCCTTGCTCGTGCCGGTTATTTTTATCGCCTTACATATCTTCGTGGGATTTTTGCAGGCCTTCGTATTCACGATCTTGCCGGTCATTTATGTGGCTGGGGCGGTGACGGAAGAGCACTAATCCGACATTCTCGTCATGGAAGGGCCCGGTTTCAGCCGAGCCGAAACCGAGCGTAGGATCGGGGGCTTTAACCGCGGAGGCAGTCTTCTTATACGGCATCATCGCCGACTAGTGTGATCCAGGAAACTTGTGGTCTCCGGGAGCCACCTCCTGGCGGCAAATTCATACGAGGAGAACACCATGAGAAAGTACGCGTTGTTCCTCTTGGCTGCGATTGCGCTCAGCCTGTTCGCGCCGGCTGCCTTCGCGGCTGAGGAAGCGCCCACCTCCGCGGCGAACTGGGTCGTCATTACCGCTGGCTTCAGCATGGCCATTGCGTCGGCAGGGTGCGGCTATGCACAGGGCAAGGCAAGTGCTGCCGCGTCGGAAGCCATGGCCCGCAATCCTGGCGCCAGCAAGATGATTCAGAACATGCTGATCCTGGCGCTCGTTCTGATCGAATCCATGGCGCTGTACACTTTCGCGACCATGTTCATTCGCGTCAAGTAAGCGTACACCAGTCGTCTACTCGGCCCGGAGGCTGGTTTGCCCAGTCTCCGGGCGTTGTTTTTGCGGGGCATTTTCGTCGTGATTGTAGCTCGCGTCTCTAGACGCGGGGCTCTTTGTCACATGGCGGCAATCCACAGATGGTTCGCAGTTGTAGCTGGGCTTGTCGCTACTACACCTGTCCCGCATACCGAGTCACGCTTCTGCGGCCGCCGTCTGACTGTATGGGTGCAGCCGTAGGGGCACGGCACGCCGTGTCTGCTCCTCGGATGGCTATCGAATGAGGGATTTCGCCGACAGCCACGCAAAATACATTACGCGGCTGGGAAATATACCCAGATACAGGGTTCCCGCAGCCGCCAGGGACAGCGCGACAGCGATCGCGGGTCCAACCTTGGTTGTCGGGAACTCCGTCTGCGGATCCCAGAAATACATGGCAATGATCACCCGCAGATAATAATAAGCGCCGATCACGCTGTTGATGGCCGCCAGCACTACCAGCCAGACCAGCCGCGAATCGAGCGCAGCCTGAAACGCATAAAATTTCCCGAGAAAGCCTGCCGTCGCCGGCAGTCCCAGCAGCGACAACAGAAACAGCGTGAAACACGCTGCTAGAACCGGTTGTTGCGTCCCCAGGCCGGCATAATCTTTGATCTCCAGCCGCTTCTCGCCTATCCCGCCGACCTGCGTTACGACCAAAAACGCTCCCAGTTTCATCAGGGCATACGCCGCAAGGTAGAAAAGCACCGCCGCGATTCCGATCTCGGTCGAAGCGGCGAACGCCACCAAAATGTAGCCCGCATGCGCAATCGACGAATACGCGAGCATGCGCTTCACGTTCGACTGTGCCAGCGCCGCCAGGTTGCCCACGAACATCGAAAGCACCGCCGCAATCCAGATGCCCCACAACCAGATCGGGTTGGCGATGCTGAAAGCCGTGTAGAAGATCCGCAGCATCAACGCAAACGTCGCCGCCTTGGGACCTGAGGCCAGCAGGGCAGTCACCGGCGTGGGCGCCCCTTCATACACGTCCGGGGCGTAAATGTGGAACGGCGCAGCCACAACTTTGAATCCCAGGCCCACAAAGATCATCCCGACTCCCAAAATGAGCAGCGAGCTCGACGGCGCACTCGCCACCGCTTTCTGGATCGCCTCAATGTTGGTGGTGCCCGTGGCGCCGTAGACCATCGCGATTCCGTACAGGAAAAATGCAGTGGCGAACGAGCCCAGCACGAAATACTTGAGCGAAGCCTCATTGGATTTCAGCGCGCTGCGGCGGAAGCCCGCCAGGACGTAGCTCGAAATCGAGCTCATCTCGAGGCCAAGGAAAGCCGTCACAAGCTCATTCGCGCCGGCCAGGATTCCCATTCCCGCGGATGCAAACAGAATCAGCGCGTAGTATTCGCCGCGCTGAATCCGCTCCTCGTCTAGATAATGGAACGACCCGAGAATCGCCAGAGCCGCGACGCCCACCACGATGGTATGCAGGAACAGGCTGAACGGGTTGACCACGATCAAGCCCGAATAAGCCGGTCCCTCATGACGCGCGGAAAGGCCGATCGCGGCAAGAGCGACGAGCGTCCCCGCGAATGCGAGCCAACCCATCGCCTTCTTATTCGCTGCACTCAGGAAACCATCAACCAGCATGATCAGAATGCCGGTCCCGCAAAGCACAATCTCGGGCGCCAGCCGGTACAGGTTTTCGAGTTGTTCAAATGAGACGGTCATCGCGGAGTTGATTGATCCCCGGCCCGATCGGCAAATCGTGCGGATTCGTTCGAAGTAACCCCTGCCGGCAGGCGCACGAGCTCTGCCGCCGCGCGCGCTCTTGGCTTCGTGTCAGCCGGCAGAGAAGCATTGCGCACGCGGCCCATCTGCTGCAGCAAGTTCTCGGTTGATGGCTCCATCCGTCGCGTGAACAGGGGCGAAGCAATACCCATGAACAGGATCACTACGGAAACCGTAATCAGGATCGCCTTCTCGCGCTTCGAGGCATCGGGCAGAGTGCGGTTGCGCTCGACGGTCACTTCGCCCAGCGCGACCCGCTGATACATCCACAGCAAATAAATCGCCGACAGGACCGCGCCCGATGTTGCCCATGCCGCCCACGCCTGATGCCGCGCAAACACTCCGATCAGAATCAAGAACTCGCCAACGAAGCCATTCAGCATCGGCAGCGCCAGCGAAGAAAGGCATATAAAGAGAAGAAAGCCCATCAGATCTGGAAGCGGCGTCGCCAGGCCGCCGTATTCCTTGATTTCGTAGGTATGCCGGCGATCGTAGAGCATGCCGGCCACGAGAAAGAGTCCGCCCGTCGAGACACCGTGGTTCAACATCTGGTAGATCGCGCCTTGAATCGAAATCGTGTTGAACGCAAAGATGCCGAGAACAACAAAACCAAGGTGGCTGACGGACGTGTAGGCGATCAGCCGCTTCACGTCATGCTGCACCATCGCTACCAGCGCCCCGTAGACGATGCCGATGATCGCGAGCACTCCGATAATTGGAGCGAGCTGGTGGGAGGCACCCGGAAAGAGTGGCAGGCAGAATCGCAGCATTCCGTACGTTCCGAGCTTCAGCATCACCCCGGCCAGGATCACCGAGCCCGCCGTCGGCGCTTCGGTGTGCGCGTCGGGCAGCCAGGTGTGCAACGGAAACAACGGCACCTTGATCGCGAACGCCAGGAAGAACGCGCCAAAGAGAAGTAGTTCCGCATTCACCGGTAACGAGACGGAGCCCGATTGCAGCGTCGCCACAATCTCCGGGAGCTGGAACGAGCTCGTCAGATTGTAGAGCCACAGGATCGCTACGAGCATCAGAATCGAGCCGAACATCGTATAGAGAATGAATTTGATCGCGGCGTAGATTCGCCGGCCGTGCCCCCAGATGCCGATCAGGAAATACATTGGCAGCAGCGAAAGCTCCCAGAACAAGAAGAAGAGGAAGAGATCGAGCGAGAGAAACACGCCGGTCAGGGCCACTTGCAGCACCAGCATCATGGTGAAAAATTCTTTGACGCGCGTCTGAATGCTGGTCCACGAGCACAGAATCGCGAGGGGCGAGAGAAACGTCGTCAGGAGTACGAGAAACAAGCTGATGCCGTCCGCGCCAAGGTGATAGAAAATCGGTGGCGCGCTGATCCATCGGTGGAACTCCTCGAATTGGTAACCCGGATTCGAAACGTGGAACCCCGGCAGGACCAGCAGCGAAATCAGGAAATCCGCGATGGACGCGGCGAGCGCGATCCGCCGGATCCATTCGTGGTCGTCGCGGCGCAGAAAGAAAATAGCCGCCGCGCCGAGGAGCGGCAGAAACGTGATCACGCTCAGAAGATGGTTGTGTGTTTCCACGTTAACGCGCCATCCCCCAGAGTCCCAGCAGCAGCGCTGTCACTCCCACCGCCCCGATCACCACCCAAGATGCATAGCTTCTCTCGTTGCCGGACTGGATCTTACGCGCATCGCCTCCGAGACGCTGCGCAACCGTTCCGATGCCATTCACCGCGCCGTCGATCACTCCTTCATCCACGCCGTGCCACAAGACATTTGTCGAAATCCACATCAGCGGCCGCACAAACACAAAGGCGTAGATTTCATCCACGTAGTACTTGTTCGACAGAAGCTGATACGGCGTCGCCAGTTTTTTTGCCAGGCGCTTTGGCGCTTCTGGGTCGCGAATGTAGAGCCACCACGCGACCAGGAAGCCGATCAACGCAACGAACACGGCCACGCCCGTCATCTGCAGCTCGAGCGCATGATCCTGCACGCCGCCGGCTTCAGAGCCGCCGCTCGTTGCCAGCGCCGTCGAGGAGGCAAACACAGGAGCGAGGTAGTCACTGAAATAATTTTCTCCACCCCACAGTTTCGGCGCCGCCCACGATCCACCCGCCGTCGCAAGAATCGCTAGTATCACGAGCGGCACCAACATATTTTTAGGCGATTCGTGGGCGTGCGTTTTGCGCTCGTCGTAGTGCGGCGAACCGTGAAACGTGAGGAAGAACAGCCGGAACATGTAGAACGAGGTCAGCAGCGCCCCCAACAGCGCGATCGTCCATAGGATCGGGCTCTTATAGGGCCCCGCGAACGCTTGGAATAGGATTTCATCCTTGCTAAAGAAGCCGGAAAAACCCGGGGCTCCCGTAATGGCCAGCGTCGCAGCCAGCATCGTCCAATAGGTCACCGGAACGTGCTTGCGCAATCCGCCCATACGGCGCATGTCCTGCTCCCCGCCCATCGCGTGAATCACGCTCCCCGCGCCGAGGAACAGCAGCCCCTTGAAGAATGCATGGGTCATCAGATGAAAGATTCCCGCAGCATAGGCGCCTACGCCGCAACCCAGGAACATGTATCCAAGCTGGGAAATCGTTGAATAGGCGAGCACCTTCTTGATGTCGTTTTGCACTAACCCAATGGTCGCGGCATAAAACGCCGTCAGCGCACCCGCAATCGCCACCGCCAGCATGGCTACCGGCGCGTGGGAATAGAGGACGTTCATCCGCGCGACCATGTACACGCCGGCGGTCACCATCGTCGCGGCGTGGATCAGCGCGCTGACCGGCGTTGGACCTTCCATCGCGTCCGGCAACCATACATAGAGCGGAAGCTGCGCCGATTTCCCGATCGCTCCACCAAGCAGCAAGAGGCAAATGGCCGTGAGCACCCCGGTTTGGCCCATACTCTCGACCGGCATATCCGTTGCCTTCCGGAAAATCGTCCCGTAATTGAGCGAGCCAAACGTCCAAAAGGCCAGCAGCAAGCCCACCGTGAACGCCAGGTCCCCGAGCCGCGTGACGATGAACGCCTTCTTTCCCGCATCCGCCGCCGATTTCCTTCGGAAGTAAAAGCCGATCAGCAGGTAACTGCACAGGCCCACGCCCTCCCAGCCCACGAACAGCAGGACGAGATTCCCCGCCATCACCAGCGTCAGCATGAAGAACATGAAAAGATTCATGTAGCTGAAGAAACGGTAATATCCGCCTTCGTGCGACATGTAGCCCATCGAATAAATATGGATCAGCAGCCCGACTCCGGAAACAACCAGCAGCATCACCACCGTAAGCTGGTCCACTTGAAGCAGCAAATCCACGCGGAAAACTCCGGCGGTGATCCACACGAAGAACGACTTCACCCACGGAACCTGGTTCGCGGGAAGTTGAGCGAATTCGCGCACCAGTTCGGCAACTGCAAGGAAAGCGAGCGAAACGGACCCCACACCAACGGCGTTGACGGTCTTCTCCGGCCACTGGCGCCCAAAGAGCCCGTTAATGGCCGCCCCGGCCAGCGGCAGCGCGAGAATGATCCAGAGGTAATTGAGTATCAGCATCAGAACTTCAGCAAATCGACCTTTTCCACGTTGAGCGACTGGCGGTTATGCGCGATGTTGATCACGATCGCGAGTCCCACTGCCGCTTCCGCCGCCGCCACCACAATCACGAAGAAGACGAAGACCATCCCATCGAGCCGGTTCCAGGCGCGCCCAAACGCCACAAACGCGAGATTCACCGCGTTGAGCATTAGCTCGATGGCCATGAAAATCGTGATGATGTTGCGCTTGAAAACAAACGCCACCACCCCCAACCCGAACAGGATGGCGCTCAGAATCAGAAAATAGGAGAGGGGAACGGAGCTCACGGCTCCCTCCTCGCCAGCAGCATCGCGCCCAGAATCGCGATCAGGATCAGAATCGAAGTCGCTTCAAAGGGAAACAGAAAATCGCGAAACAACATTTTCGAGAGTTCCATGGTCGAAGAAGCCTGTGCGGGTCCGCCGGCTCCCGCTACCACCGTGTTTCCCAGGGCGGTCCGCGAAATCCAGTAAGCCAGCTCAAACGTCAGGAAGATTCCCAGCGGTAGCCCCGCGTAAGGTGCAAGCTTGCTGCGATTCGTTCGCTCTTCCTCCCCCGCATTCAGCAGCATGATGACGAACACGAAGAGCACCATGATCGCTCCGGCATAGACGATCACCTGAACCGCAGCGATAAATTCCGCGCCCAAGAGCAGATACAACACCGCCAGTGAGATCATCACCAGGATCAGCGCAAGCGCGCTGTGAATTGGCTCTCGCGCCAGAATCAGGATCAGGGCGCCCCCCACGGCCATCGCGGCGCACGCAAAGAAAATCAGGAAGGGAAGGCTCATTAGTGAGCCACCAGGATCAAGAGGGCTGTCACCACCAGATTCGCCAGCGAGAGCGGTAGCAGCAACTTCCACCCGAACGACATCAACTGGTCATACCGGAACCGCGGAAGCGTGCCGCGCACCCACACGTAGAAGAAAAGGAAAAACAGCACCTTCGTCAAAAACCAGAATGGCCCTTGAATCACCGGCATCACCCCGGGGAGCAGGGCTAGGCATCCAAGTCCGAAGGCCAGCAAGCCAACGACGATCAATTGAATCCTTGCGATCCCGCGGTGCTTCAGTACGGAATCAGCCATCAGAAACAGGCTGAGGCCCAGCAAACCCACGCCGGGCAAGTAGAGTTGCCACTGCCATCTGTCTGGAAAAGGTGAGAGCCAGCCGCCAAAGAAAAGAATCGTGGCCAGGCAGGAAACGGTGATCATGTTGGCGTATTCCGCCATGAAGAACATCGCGAATTTGAAACTCGAATATTCGGTATGGAACCCCGCCACCAGCTCGGTTTCCGCTTCCGGCAGATCGAAGGGAACGCGATTCGTCTCCGCAATCGCTGCGATGATGTAACACAGAAAACCGACAATTTGCGGGAACACATTCCATCGCGGAAGGAAATGAAACCAATGCCCGCTCTGCCCTTCGATCAGCTCGTTGAAATTCAGCGTGCCGGCGATCAGCAGAACTCCTACAACCGAGAGCGTAAGCGAGACTTCGTAGCTGATCATCTGAGCCGAGCTGCGCAGCCCGCCAAGCAGTGGATACTTGCTGTTCGACGACCACCCGGCGAGCGCTACTCCGTACACGCCGATCGAAGTGATCGCGAGCAGAGCCAGAAGCCCGACATTCACGCTGGTGATGGCGAGCTGCGTGGGCTGCCCCAGGATGTAAATCGTGGCGGGACCGAAGGGAATCAACGCCAGCGTCGTCAACGCCAGCGAGAGCGCGAGAAATGGCGCCAGCCGGTATAAAAAGCGATCGGAGGACGGCGGCGTTACATCTTCTTTGAATAGAAATTTCAGGCCGTCGGCGAGCGGCTGCAGCAACCCATGCGCGCCCACGAAAAGCGGCCCCACGCGCGATTGGATGCGCGCGACAACTTTCCGCTCGAACCAGGTGAGGTAGGCAAGTGCCGTCAGCAACAGAAACAGCAGGACGACTACTTTAACTACCGATACCACCAGGAGTGGATGCTGGGCGATGAACCCCACGGCGTCTCTTTGGCCTCAGTGCAGGAAGTGAGCTTCGAACTGTACCGCCCCACGGTTCCGCTGGTAAACAGATTGTCCCTGGAAGAAAAGACCAACCCGGACGCGACATCATACGACGTCTCGACCGTCTTACAACCAACCGCTGCGATTTCCGAGCCGCCCGCCAGAAGGTTCGCCATCGACACGCCGTAGCCTGGCACGTTCTGGCGGATTTCTTCAAATGCGGCTTCCGGCGTGCGCAGCTTGATTGCCTTGCCCACCCCGAGCTGGGCGAGTTGGTGCGAGAGGATTCGCAGCAAATCGAAATCGCTTCGCGGCCCCTGCGGATCGATGCTGCGGGTCGTTCTTTGGATCTCGCCCGCCGTGTTGGTCAGCGTGCCGTCCTTCTCGTACGAACAGGCGGCCGGCAGCACGACGTGCGCCTGTTGCGCAGTTTCGGTCAAAAAAAGGTCGTGCACGACGAGCAGGGCAAGCTTTGACAAATCGCTCGCCTTGCCGTTGCCGAATGACTTTGCGGGGTTCGCCCCGACGACATAAAGAGCTTTGAGCTTGCCCGTGGCCGCTGCGTCCGTCATCGCGCGCGCGTCCATGCCGAGCTTCGAGGGAATTTCGGCGCCCCAAAGGTTGCCGAAGCGCTCGCGTTCTCCTCCATCCGAAATTCGCGCGTAGCCGGGCAAACGGTCCGGCATCAGCCCCATGTCGGCAGCGCCGCGCGAATTCGAATAGTCGCCCAGCGCCATGTAGCGAGTCTTCCCGCCGAGCCGGGATCCGAATGCCAGCAGGTCGCGCATCGCGGCGCCAGTCAGCTCCGCGCCGAACAGAATCACCACATCGTTTTCTTTTTCCAGCGCTTCCTTCAGCTCCGAGAGTTTGTCCGGCGCGACGCCTTCTCCCGTTGCCAGCCAGTGGACGATCCCCGCCTCCGACCCAGTCGGCGCCACCATGCTTTGCTTCGCTTGCCGATGCAGCTTGATGTTTCGCGCATTGATGATGTAAAAGCGCGCGCCGTGATGGCGCACCGCCGTGCGAATCTGCCACGCCACCAGCGGATTTTGCTGCGTTGGATCGTTGCCAATCAGCAGAACCGCGCTCGCGTTGTAGATATCGGCCATTGTCGCCATCGAACCCGTCGCATTCGGGCCGAGCGCGGCAGCGAGACCCGCGTAATCGGCGGTGCGGTGGTGATCGAGATTGTTGGTACCGAGCGTCGCGCGGGCGAACCGATTGAGCAAATAGTTCTCTTCGTTCGTCGTGCGGTTCGAACCGATCACGCCGATCGAGCTCGCGCCGTTCGCATCAAGCGCCACGATCAGCCGCCGCGCGATTTGCTCCAGCGCATCTTCCCAGCTTGTCGGCTCGAGCTTGCCATCGCGCCGGATCAGCGGCTGGCGAATCCGCTCCGGGTGCGAGGTGAAGTCGAAGCCGAAACGCCCTTTTGCGCAGAGGAATTCGCCGTTGACTCCCGAATGATCGCGATTATTGGCGCGCAGGATCTGATTGTTGCGGACGCTCAGCGTCGTCTTGCACCCGTTCGAGCAGTGCGCGCAGGGGTTGGCGACATACGTCATCTCCCACGGCCGCGTCAGATAGCGATACGTGCCGCTGGTGAGCGCGCCGACAGGGCAAATGTCGATGCACATTCCGCATTCTTCGCAGGCGAGCTGGCCATCGCTGTTCGGGAGAATCACGGAATGGACGCCGCGCGCGCCGACGCCCAAGGCCTTCACGTCCATGCCTTCGTCGCAAATGCGCACGCAGCGAAAGCAGAGGATGCATCGCGGCGCGTCGTAGTAGACAATCGGCGACCACTGTTCCTCGGGAGAATGCAGCTTTTCTTCGATGAACCGGCTGTGGTCCAGGCCATAGCGAAAGGTCATGTCCTGTAGTTCGCACTCGCCGCCCTTGTCGCACACCGGGCAATCGAGTGGATGGTTCGTCAGCAGGAATTCGAGCATGTCCTTGCGCGCCTTGTGCACCTGTGGCGTGTCGGTGCGGACCACCATTCCTTCGACCGCCGCCAGCGTGCACGCCGTTTGCAGCTTCGGAGCCTTTTCCACGTCCACCAGGCACATCCGGCACGCCGCCTGCAGCGTCAATCCTGGGTAATAGCAGAATGAGGGGACCTCGATCCCCATTTTCTTGGCGGTTTCGATCACCAGCGTGCCCGGTGGTGTTGTCACCTTGTGCCCGTTGAGCGTAAACGTAATTTGCTTTTGTTCTACCATGATTCCTTGATTGCGAGTTCCTACGGAGTCGCCGCCAGGACTTCAGCGGGTTTATAGGCGCACTTGCCGCGCAGATGCTCTTCGAACTCGTTCCGCCACTTTTTCACGATGCTGATCGTCGGCATCGCTGCGGCGTCGCCAAGCGGGCAGAAAGTGCGCCCCAGCATGTTCTTCGAAAGCTCCTCGATGAGCGGGATATCTTCCGCTCGGCCGCCGTCCTCATGGAAACGGTCAAGCATCTTGCGCAGCCACGCGGTTCCTTCGCGGCAGGGAATGCACCATCCGCACGATTCGTGTGCGTAGAAGTGCATGATCCGCCGCGCCACATCGACCATACACGTTTCTTCGTCAATTACCACCACACCGCCCGAGCCCAGCATCGAACCGATCTTGGCCACCGAATCGAAATCCATCGCCACGTTCACTTCCGCCGCAGTAAGAAGCGGGCAAGAACTCCCTCCGGGTATTACCGCCTTCAGTTTCTTGCCGTCTTTCACGCCTCCCGCGACTTCTTCGATCATTCGCTTCAGGTTGAATCCCATCGGCAGCTCGTAGATGCCGGGGCGATTGACATGGCCCGAAATTGCGAACAGCCGCGTCCCGCCATTTTTCGGCGTCCCGAGACCCGCGTACCATTCGCCTCCCCGCAGGATCACCGCAGGCACGGAGCTGAGCGACTCGACGTTGTTAATCACCGTTGGGCAGCCGTAGAGACCCACCACCGCGGGAAAGGGAGGGCGGATGCGTGGGTATCCGCGCTTTCCCTCCAGCGATTCCATCAGCGCCGATTCCTCGCCGCATTCGTACGCCCCCGCTCCGGTGTGTGTCGAGAGATCGAAGCTGAAGTCAGTACCAAGAATGTTCTGCCCGAGATACCCGCGTGAATAGGCTTCGACGATCGCGCCATCCATGATGTCAAGCACGTAGCGGTATTCACCGCGGATATAGATGTACCCGCGCTGTGCTCCCACCGCGCGGCCCGCAAGAATCATCCCCTCGATTAACTGATGTGGGTCGAGCTCCATCAAAGGGCGGTCCTTGCACGTGCCCGGCTCGCTCTCGTCCGCGTTGCACAGGATGTATTTCGGTTTCGAGGTGTCCTTCGGCACGAAGCTCCACTTCACCCCGGTGGGAAAGCCGGCGCCGCCACGTCCGCGCAGGTTCGATTTCTTCACTTCTTCGACGACCTGCTCAGGCGTCATCTGCTTCAGAGCTTTTTCGAGCGCCTGGTAGCCCTCGTTTTGCAAGTACACGTCGAGCTTCGTGGATTCGGGAATCCCGAATCGCCGGCTGATCACCGCAACCTCCGCCGGATGGCGCTCCTTCAACGCGCCCGAAGTCGCGGGCTCCGGCTTCGGCCTCTTGCCCACCTGAAGTTGCTCGAAAAGGGCATCCACTTTTCCCGGGTCGAGGTTTTCGTAGAAGTCGTAGTTGACCTGCAGTGCGGGCGCTCCGGTGCAAGCCCCCAAGCACTCCACTTCTTCGAGCGAAAACGTCCCTGTCGCCGTGATCTGTTTGTTTTCGATCCCGAGGCGCTTTTGTACGTGCTTATAGAGTTCGTTGGCGCCGCGCAGCATGCAGGAGATATTCGTGCAGACTTGGACGTGATATTTCCCCATCGGCTTGCGTCGCAGCATCGAGTAATACGCCAGCGTTTCGGTTACCTGAATAATGTTCAGGTCCAGCCGGCGCGCAATTTCCTCCAGCACTTCATCGCTGAGGTAGCCGAATTGATCTTGCGCATACAGCATCAACGGAATCAGCGCCGACCGCTTGACTGGATATCGCCCGAGCAGTTCACCACATTTGGCCTCCAGTTGAGGGGGGAATTGCATCAGCGGTCCACTTCTCCCAGTACAATGTCAGTGGTGCCGATGCAGGCGACCACATCGGCGATCAACCGGCCTTCGACCAGCCTGGGAAGACCCTGAAGATTCACAAACGAGGGCGCCCGCACCTTCACCCGGTACGGTTTCGCCGAACCGTCGCTCACCACGAAGAATCCCAGTTCGCCCCGCGGCGATTCAATCACCTGGTAAACCTCGCCGGGCGGCGGGGCAAACCCTTCCGTGTAGATCTTGAAGTGGTAGATCAGGCCCTCGATCGAAGTTTTCATCTCCTCGCGCGATGGAGGCACGATTCCGGGCGCTTCGGTCCGAATGGGGCCTTCCGAGGGGATTCTATTCATCGCTTGCTTGACGATTTTCAGGCTCTCGCGCAACTCGGCGACGCGCACGAGGTACCGAGCGTAACAATCACCCGCGGTCTGCGTCGGAATATCGAAATCGAATTCCTCGTAGCTGGAGTAAGGGAACGCCTTGCGGACGTCATAAGCCACGCCGCTGCCCCGCAGCATTGGTCCGGAAACGCCCATGGCGACCGCGTCGGCTGCGGTGAGAATTCCAATCCCCCGCGTGCGCCCCATCCAGATGCGGTTCTGCGTCAGCAAGTCTTCGTATTCGCCGATGTGATCCGGGAAAGACTCGACGAATCGCGCCACCGGGTCGAGCCAGCCCGGCGGCGGCTCCAAGGCCAGGCCGCCGATGCGGAAATAGCTCGTCATCATCCGTTGGCCCGAAACCAATTCGAAGATTGTCTGCAGCTCCTCGCGCTCGCGGAATCCGTATAGAAACACCGACATCGCTCCAAGATCAATCGCATGAGTCCCCAGCCACACCAGGTGCGAGCTGATTCGCGTGAGCTCAGTCAGCAGCACTCGGATGTACTGCGCGCGCTTCGGCACTTCGAGCCCCAGGAGCCTCTCGACCGCAAGGCAGTAGCACAGATTGTTCGAAAGCGGCGCAAGGTAGTCGAGCCGGTCGGTGCAGGTGATCGCCTGGGTATACGTCTTCGCTTCGCAGGTCTTCTCAATCCCGGTGTGCAGGTAACCGATCACCGACCGCGCTTTGACCACCGTTTCTCCGTCGAGATCGAGCAACACGCGCAGAACCCCGTGTGTAGACGGGTGCTGCGGCCCCATATTGAGAACCATCGCCTGCGCCGCGCCAGTGGCTGTTTCAACCGTCGTGGGCATTAACGGTACCCTTCCACGGGATAGTCTTTGCGCAGGGGATAGCCCTCCCAATCGTCCGGCATCAGAATGCGCGTCAGTTCAGGATGGCCTTCGAAGCGGATGCCCATCAGATCGTACGATTCGCGTTCGTGCCAGTTCGCCCCTGGCCAGATGGCCGTCACGCTCGGCACCACGGGTTCTCTTCCGGAAACGCGAACTTTTAGGCGCAGTCGTTCCTGCCGGTCCAGCGCCAGCAGGTGATAATTTAGTTCGAAGCGCGGCTCCAGCGGGAAACGGTCCACCGCAGTTATATCGGAGAGGAAGGTGAAGCCAAGATCAGTGGCAAGGAACTCCGTAGCGCGCCGCAACTGCTCTCGAGGGATCACCACTGTGGTTTCACCCCGGAACTCAATCACTTCCGCGACGGCCTGTGGCTCCCACTCCTTCAGCTTGCGCACAACCGCGCTCTTTCCCTCAGCTTTTGATTCCACGATGGTTGCAATCCCGGAGGGCGGTCAGCGGTTCCAGTCGAGCGCGCCCTTCTTCCAAAGGTAAATATATCCGGCCAGCAAAATTATAATGTACAGCACCATCTCCACAAAACCGAACCAGCTCAGGTCGCGATACACGAGCGCCCAGGGGTAGAGAAAAATCGCCTCGATATCGAACAGGATGAAGACCAGACCGACGAGATAAAAATGAACCGGGAACGGCTCACGGGCATCGCCCGTCGGCAGAATCCCGCATTCGTACGGTTGATCTTTGGCCGGCGATGGACAGTGCCGGCCGATCAGGGCCGAAACCCCCAGAATTCCTCCCGAAACACCCATGGCGGCCAGAAGCATCAGCAGAAGAGGGCCGTAGGCGTCCAGGTAATTGCCGTTCATTTTCCGTCCGCTGCTATGATACTGGCGCTAGCGCACATCGGTCAAATAAACTCCCCAAAGAAGAGTATGCTTCTTGTTACATTTAGGTCAGGAAACCGAAAGGATGCGGTGCCGTTGAGCTCGGGATTCAATACCAATGTGCGCGTCGGCGACCGTGTCTTCCATATCCAGACGGAGGACCGCGGGCCTCATCATCCGCTGATTGATACAGTTGTGTATCTCGACGGCCGGGTTCTGCACCGGCGCTCTTCGAGCTACCAGGACCTCACTTCCTCCTCGGACTTCACCGAGGAACTGCTTCGCCGGCGGGTCGAAGATCATCATCGCTCCGTTATCGAAGCCCTGCGGGAAGGGTCGCTCGATATCGACCCGGCGGCCTTGGAAACTTCCGCGGCCCACGCTGCTAGTACGGCCTCCGCGATCGAAATCCGCCTTAGGAAATTGCTCTCCATCGTCGTCGCCGCCAGCGCCACTCTCGAGCTCGAGGTTGTCGAGCGCCAAACGCAACGCCCGATTCCGGCGGCGGCGTTGGAAGTTACGTTGGAGGGAGCGCAACAATCCCTGCGCCTCGACGGAAAGACCGATGATCATGGCATTCTCCAGCTTCACTTTCCCATGCCTACACTCGGTGCCGACGGTGGCGTCTTTGTGATCCGCGCCCGCGCTGGCTCCGACGAGGAAGTGATCCGCTACATGGTGCGCGCCCGCGCGAAGTCCTGAAGCGAGTTCCCAGGATTATGACCGTTACGATTAACGGGGAACGCCGCGAAGTTCCGGAAGGCCTGAACGTTTCGGGTCTGGTCGACCATTTGGGCATGTCTGCCGAACGCGTCGCCATCGAGCGCAATCTCGACATTCTCCCTCGCGCCCGCTGGGCCACGACCCAGGTCGCGCCCGACGACCGCTTCGAAATCGTCCACCTCGTCGGCGGCGGCTAAGAGACTATTCTTGCGGCACAGCCTTTGACGCTGAGCAAGGCATGCTCCGTCTAGCTGGCATTGGGAACCCACACATCGCGAGTTAGTTGAAACTATACATCCTGCAAAATACGATCCAAAGAGGCGACCTGCGCTGGATGCCGAGAGGCCGCACAAAGGCGAAGCGGCAGCAAAGACTCGCATTACACTACGATGCCGAACCCATCTCCAGCTCGCGCCAGCGCCGCTCCAAAGCGTTCAGTTGGTATATGGGCATGCGGCCAACCGCCGTCGCGCAGTATAGAGAGAAGGAACGTACCGACTCGCGAGCCCTCGACGCTGTTGCGCTGAAGGCAAAAGGCCCCGCAATTGCCACTGACATTCGCAGCCCGGCAATGAGAATCACGATTAGAATCACCCTGCCCGCAATCGCCACTTCCGCCTGCACTCCTTCGAAAACGCCGGCAACGGTGAGGAGTCTTCGAAAACGCCAAAGTAGAAAGATGTCTTTTTCCAGGAGCTTCAGCCAGTCAAGGGCAAGGCGGCGCCGATCCTCACGAAATTGAGCGGCCGTTTGCGCGAGCCTTGGATCGGAGACGATCAGCTTGTAGTCCGAGGGGTCAAAAAGCGCCGAGGCGTGTCTGAAATCCAAGGACGGCAAGCCTACGAACCGGGACAGGGTTTCGACCGCCTCCGGTGTGGCGGTATACTTCCGCGGCGACCGCAGGACGGCATAGGTCGAATAAACGAATAGCCCAGCGGCCAATAGCAGTAGAAAAAGAAGATAGCTCACAGCCTGGTCGCTTTCCGAATTGCCAGACCGATTGCGTTCACCTGTTGCGCCCAATTAGCCAACGCGGCGCTTCGAACTCTTTCGTCCGGAATGACAGGTGCTTCGTTAGGGGCGTAGACCCAGAGACTGAAGAGCCAGACGACGATCATGTATGTAAATGCCAAAGACGTCAGAAGTGACCACATAGGACGCAGAGCGCTGAACAGTTCCCGGGCCGAATAAAGGCCGACTTGGGTGGACACATAAGCGAGGAAGCCGAACGCCATCCCCCTGATGTTGCGTCCCAGCGGACGCGAGTAATATTTGGCCATTGCTAGGACCACTAGGATCCAAGCGGCATCGGCCAGTCCCATTTTGCGAATCACGTCGGGAAGAGGAAGGTCGACCGGGGGTCGAACGTAAAAGCAGATTGCAAGCGTGCAAAGGACGATGACCAGCATACAGCCGGCGACGCGCCGAGCGGGAGAGTTGGCCGGAAATACTTGGCGGAAGATTTCCCAGGCCACGGCAAACCGAAGTGGAGTACTCGTGAGGTAATCGGCCCAATACCAAGCCTGATACCACTGGGGCTTGAGAAGGAGAATCAAGACGGCAGATACGCTGTGGATAACCGTGGGCGCAAAATATGCAAAGAAAAAGGGATAGTGTTTCCAGATCTTAATCTTGACAAGGCGACCCAGCAAAACGACTTGGAGCGTGAATCCAAGATAAAAGACAACGTAGCTGAGCCGCCCCATGGGCGGAATTATACTCTCTTCGACAAATATCGTACGAGTAGCGAAGGAGTATTTGAATCCTCTGGTGCCGGCCAGTTCTGGCCGTTCAGCGCAGTGTAGGCAAGTGCCACGGCGCGGGCGCCGGACCCTCGCTCAACGGCCCCGTGGTTGGGGACACCACTGGTGCGGACATGGCAGGGGTTGTGGTTGTGAAAGACAGGCTGGTCAATCCCACCACCGCGATCCAAGCAGCCAAGATGAGCAAACGATACGTTCTAGTGTGCATAGTGCCTCCTTGAGAGAAATCCGCGTGAAACCTACCAAGGGGAGGAATGAAGAGCGGCGGTTATCTGCGGTTTTTTAGTAAAGTAAAAGTGTACAAACAGGGTACTGTTCTGCTAAATGAACGGGGATGATTTCCAGGAGGGTAATCGACGACCTTAACTCAACGCTGGCCTGGTTGCCGGGTGTCTTTACCCGGCTCGCTTACTTTGCGACCATTCGCGATGCTTACACCGGCAGATATTTGCACCAAATCTGGAGCACGGAGGCGAGTGAAGAGGACCTCCATGATCTCTTGCGGGCCCTGCACCAGGAGACGTTCGACTTGGTGGACGAATTGCCTCTTCCGAATCTATGTCGCGAACTGAAGGATTATCTCGCATCGCTGACACAGCCCGACAGCCCTGAACAAGCAGGAGCGGTTTGGCTCGAACTGGAACCCTACCGGGATATGATCCCGCAAGCGTGTTCCGCGCTCGACCGCCAACTCTTTCAATCCAGAATCCACACCGCTCTCGAGATCTTGATCAAAGCGCCGGACATTCGCTTTCTGGCGGAGCCAACCGCATCACAATCCCCACCACCTGGCCCACGATCTCAGCGTCATCGGGATAATTAAACGTTTTCGCCGGGACTGCCGACGACGGGTGAGGAATCAGGGTCAGCTTGCCGCTTTCAAGCTGGCACCATGCACAGCGGTACGCGTCACGAAATTCGATGAAGTAGATGGGGCGCGCGAATTCATCCTGCCATCCCTCGGAAGTAACGCGTCGCCGCTTGCCATCGATCATCACGATTGTGCCCGGCCGCAGCAGGGGCGACATGGTATGGTCCTGAAGGCCCACATATCCGTACAGGTATTTCCGATGGTTGAGTTTAGCCAGCAATGTAACGGGTAGTTCCCCCCACAGCCGAACAACCCGGTTGATCAGTTGCGTCGTCTGCCACGGAAACTCTGGCTCAACACGCAGCGGAAACCGGACTTTTGCTTCGGAACCATGGACCTGCATGGAAACCAGGTGCGTCGTGCGGTGAGGCAGAAGGGACCAAAGGTGGTGGACGCGATCGGGATCGATTCCGTATCGGCGAAGAAGGTCGTAATAGTCCAGACCATAAACGGCGCTCAAAGTCAGAATCTTGAATGCGCTTGGGGTTGTGAGCTCGTTCTCGATCTGAAAGAGACGTGCCACCGATATGAAGAATTGATCGCTTTTCTCTTCCGCGGCGATGATTGAGCTCGCGTCTTGGACGTCCTGGAAACCCATTCCCAGACGCTCTCGCACGGTCTTCAGGTACCTGCCGGCTGGCAGATTTTTCAGGGAAGTAAAAATCAGCGGGGACGGTAAAGCCATGGGGAGGATTATACGTTGCGATAAGCAAATGGCAATTCGCGAGTGCCACAGATAGGGAGCCGTCCTGGGGGATGCATGGACGGGGTCCTGTGCCTTGCTCAATCGCCCGGCAGAGGCCCGAGATCGGCATCCGCGCGGCGCTCGGTGCCCAGCGCTCGGCCGCTTTCCGTCTCATCGTGTGCTGAGGCACGAGCTTCGTGCCTGTCGGTATCGGCCCTGGGGTGGTTGTAGGTCCGTGCAAAGCGGGGTCGCGGTCTCCGCTATTTCTTCCGCAGTCGCTTCGCGATGTAGGCCTTCCACGGGCCCCAGTAGTACTTGGGCCAGCCCTTAGTGACGCCCGCGTGATCGTAGGCCGGCACGTTCACGTGGACCATATCGAGTTGCCCGCCGCCTTTCGCCTTGCTGAAGCGCAGGATCAGAATCGAATCCGGGTCGGATGCATTCCACTGCCGCGCCCGCCAGGCTTGCACGATCATCCTGTCCGGAATGATGAGGAGGTTCTTGCCGCAGAGCTGGCCGCCGTGGGCGGTGAAGCTGCCGCCAGCCTTGCGGCTCAGCCGGGCGGGCGCGCCCGTAGCCTCCGAATGCTTCTTCGAGTCGATATAAATATCGAAGAGCTCCTTCGGGGACGCTTGGAACTTGACTGACTGCTGTATGGCTTTGGTCACCGGCGCGCCTCCTGAGAGTACGCGGTTTGCGTTCTACTAGCCCCTGAAGCGCTGATAGCTTCTAGGTTTCTAGCGCCTTTGCCAGCGCATCGAAGCAGCCATTCCAACCCGTATTGGTCTCTTCGCGCTCCTTCGCTGTCTTGAAGAACTCGTGGGTCAGAACGACTTCTGTCGAGTTGGCTTCTTGTTGGAACTCGACCGTGACTTGCGTCTCGTCATGCAATGCGCTTTCAGTGCCGTCGGGCATCGTTTTCTTCCAAGCCCACGTGAATACAAGCCGCTCCGGAGGCCTGACATCGCGATAAATGCCCTGTCCTATGTAGCGGTCGCCGGTGGCGGAATCATTGACCTCCATGACGTAGCGCCCGCCGGTTCGTACGTCCAGTTCGAGATACTTGACGCGATGTGTCGGCACGTCGCGGCACATCCATTGTTCTAATCGTGCGCGCTCGGTCCACGCCTGGTAGACCTTTTCCCTCGGCGCTGCGAACGTGCGCCGGATTCGGAGCTTCGATTCGGGCCCTTGTATTTGTGTTGCCATGATTGTTTTTCCTTTCTTTGAGATTCCTCGAGAAAATCTGCCAAAGCGTCGAACTGGCGTTCCCAAAACTGTTGGTAGTGCGCGATCCACGCCGCCGCATCCTTCATCGGCTCGGCGACGAGGCGGCAGCGGTTCACCCGGCCGTCCTTGTGACACCGGACCAGTCCCGCGTCTTCGAGCACGTGCAGGTGCTTCAGAATCCCGGGCAGTGAAATGTCGAACGGCTCGGCCAGCCCCATCACTGAAGATTCGCCGCGCGCCAGCCGCGCCAGCATGGCGCGCCGGGTGGGATCGGCCAGCGCTCCGAACGTGGCATCGAGCGCCGCGGGTGAATGGTTAACCATATGGTTTAGTGTTGGCCGGAAACACCGCGCTGTCAAGCGAATTTTTGGCAAGCGCGTCCGCCCTAGAAGCCGGAGAGGAGGTGCCCGAGCTTGTCCTTTTTGGTCCGTAGATACGAGCGGGAGACGCGGCTCGTGCGCGGCTGGCACGGAACGCGCTCGGCGACGCGAATCCCGGCGCGCTCGAGCTGCTTCACTTTGTCGGGATTATTCGAGAGCAACCGCACCGAGCGCGCGCCGAGAAGTTTCAGCGCCTCGGCGGAGAAGCCATAGTCGCGGGAATCGGCGGCGAATCCCAGCCGGCGATTTGCTTGTACCGTGTCCATGCCATGGTCCTGCAGCTCGTAAGCTCTTAATTTGTTCATCAGGCCGATGCCCCGGCCTTCCTGCGGGAGGTAGAGCAAGATTCCGCTCTTTGCTTTGGCGATCTCTCGCAGCGAGAATTCGAGCTGGGCGCGGCAGTCGCAGCGCTCCGATGCCATCACGTCTCCGGTCAAACATTGCGAGTGAATTCGCACCAACGGCGTCTGGTTTTTTCGGAGCTTGCCACGAATGAGCGCGACTGCGGTTTCCGACCGCTTCCGCCCTTGGATCCCAAGGATCGTGAAAGCTCCGAACCGAGTCGGAAGTTGGGCTCTCGCCGCGACTCGGGCTTTCCGTGCGGGTTTCTTTGCGCTCATGGGAGAGCCGCCATTATAGCAGGCTCGTCGGTATGCTCCGGCCGCACCGCGCCCGGGGCGCTTTACATCCCTGTCTGGTTTGGCTAACTTAAGTGCATCGTGCCCCGACATCGATGGAACATAGAATCGGGCGACACCCTTTGACGCGCGCATGCTGGTAGCTCCGGTACAAGTCGATACGCTCACCGGTGGGAAGGAGCTGCTATTCACACTTGTCCTCAAGGTGGGTTGGGCAGCGTCGCTCGCCGCCCTTCTGGTGCGCTTCGCGGTCTTTCGCCGGATTCTTTTCACGGAGCAACGTGATTCCGATCAGAAGGTGTTACTGCTGCTATTCTTGACCCCACCGCTTGCGGTGGGCGTCTTGTTGCGGCTGGCGGGTTACCGTTTCTTCGACCTCACGCTGGAAGGCTCCTTCCTGATGGGTTTGATCGGCGGAAATGTTGTGGGCCTTCTGGGTGGGTCGTTGATGAGTCTCCCGGCTTTCGGCAATCACGAATGGCTTTCCACGCCCCTGGCCGCGATGGTCGGACTGTTGGCCGGTCTGATTCGCCAGGTGATGCCGAATAAGGAAGATGTCTGGCACTTCGGTCCCTTCCTGTTTCTGAATATTCCGCGCGCGGTCGTGCAGCTTTTCCGCGAGGGCCGCTTCAACTGGGCCATGCTTCCCCTCGGTGCTTGTGCTTCGTGTTCGCTGGGCCAAATGGCTCTGGCTCAGTTGGCGCCGGAACGCTGGCTGTTTGCGATCCATCCGCAGTCCTGGCCTCTCGTATTGCTGGTAATTCTGAGCTCGGTGATGGCAGTGGCCGTCCCGGTTAAAATCTGGAATAACACCCGGATCGAGATGAACCTCGAGCAGAACCAGCAATATCTGCTGAAAGCCCGCATGGATGCGCTGACGAGCCAGATCAATCCCCATTTTCTGTTCAATACGCTCAATACAGTTTCTTCGCTCATCCGCTACGACCCGGATCTGGCGCGGATCGTGGTCATCAAACTTTCGAATATTTTGAGGCGGCTGCTGCGCAAGCATGAAACCTTCGTGCCTTTGCGTGATGAGCTTGAATTCATCGACGACTACCTCGATATCGAGGTGGTGCGATTCGGCCGCGACAAGCTTCAATTCTTCAAGGAAATCGACCAGGAGACTCTCGAAGCATTTGTTCCCAGCATGCTCCTCCAGCCCATGGTTGAGAACGCCATCAAGCATGGACTGGCGACGAAGCTCGAGGGAGGAGAAATCCACGTCCGCACACGCCGCCAGAATGGATGCTTGATGATCGAAGTCGAGGACAACGGCATCGGCATCGCTGAAGATCGCCTTGCCATGGTCTACGACGGGGGCATCGGCATCAGCAATGTTCATGAGCGGCTCCGCCTTCTTTATGGCGATCAGTTCCGGATGGATATCCGCAGCCAGGAAGGCCGCGGTACCCAGATCCACATCGAAATCCCCGAATTGGTTTCATCCCTCCCTGCCGCAGATTAGCCATTTCAACGATCGGGCGCGGGATGCCGTGTCCCGAAGGCTGGCGGTTGCGTCGGCGCCCCTCGACTGAGGGGCTTCAGGTCCGGCTCGACCCACTCCGCTTTCGCCTCAGGCGACATAATGCGATCCCGGCTGTAATGCTCATAAATCAGGTCCTTGTTGCCCAACCGTTCGATCACCTCGTTCGCGACGGCGGCCAGGTTGCCGTCCCGATTTGTCTGCCGCAAGTGGTTGTTCACTGTAGATACCCAGAAACAGGTGATGGATTCGTGGTAAGCGGTTTTGCCGTAGTGTTTGGTGAACTTCAGCAGGGCTTCGCGTATTTTCTTGAGAGCTGCTTCCGGTCCGAGCTGGGCGAGGTACCACACAATGACTGTAAGGTGCTGCGCGTGGTGGAACTCCTCGGGCCGGTAAGAGCAATCTTCGAATCGACGCGCAACTTCTCGAATCTCTTCGTCGGAGTGATAGCAAGGCAGTTCAGTCATGTTTTCTCCAAAAAAAAACCGCCCGTGCGCATAATGAGCACGGGCGGTCGATTTGGTTCTTTGGGGAGTTTAATCGACTGTCGGCTCCGTGTCCAAGTCTTTTTTCACAGCTCACATCGCAGAGTAAAGTCGCCAAAAGAGCTTCGTCGTGCAAGCGTCTTCACTCCGTAGCTGCGCTCGGGTCGAAGGATCATCGTTGGACCCCGGCGCCCCGTTCCATTCGCTATAGGCCTTCGCCTTTTCCTCATTTGTAGCGAGTAGAAAGCGTGATCGGCCTTTGTTTTCTATGAGTTCGGGTCTTGCGACTGGCATTTCGTGTATCGAGCAGGTCTTCGAGGCTCCCTCGATCCTTGGGTTTGAGGAACCCGGGCTGGCGACCCGAATATTCAGCGAGGCAGGTTCACACGCGAATCCGCACACGCTGAGGCCTATGCTACACTTGCCGCCCGTTTCCCACTGAGGAGGTGTTAGATGGAGGCTTTTCGTTCTCTTGGGTTTACGGCGTGTGTGCTTTTGGTCCTCGGGTTCGTGGCATCCTGCGCGAAAGAGAATCAGCGGCAGGCGGAACAGCAAGCGGCTCAGGCAGACCATCGCGCGGCCGACGAGGCAGCAATCCGCGCGCTTGACTCCGACTGGGTCAAAGCGGTCGAGGCGAAGAATGCGGACCAGAGCGCCTCGTTTTATGCGGATGACGGGACGTTGCTGCCCCCAGGGGCGGCGGTGGCGACCGGAAAAGCAGCCATCCGCACGGCTTGGGCAGGACTCATGTCGACGCCGGGGTTTACATTGATGTTCACGCCGGCCAAGGTGGAGGTCTCGAAGGGCGGAGACCTCGCCTACGATCTGGGCGACTACGAACTGACCACCAACGATAAAAAGGGCAGGCCACAAACGGTGAAAGCAAAGTACGTGGTGGTCTGGGGCAAGCAGGCGGATGGAAGCTGGAAAGTGCTCGTAGATGCGCCCACGACGACAGTAAACGAGCGGCAGCAAGCGAGCAAGCCCAAAACCACTTCGCGTGCTCGCCGTGGTCGCAGACGTGGCAAGTCGAGAGCCTCCCAAAGGTAATATCTCCACCGGCTCCGAGCTTTTGGCGGCGAACCCTGCACGGCCGGGCTAGTCGAGCTTGCCAACGGTCGCCGCCCAAGCGCCTGCGGCCTCGAACCGGCTCAGGCTGGACTCCAGTTGCGCTCGTTGCATCCGCAGCGATACTTCCATCTCATCAAGGAAGGTCTTCAGTTCTCGCAGGGCTTGTTCACCAATAACGAGCCGGTCGAACCGGGGACCGTCTTGCTCGCTCCCGCTACTTGGCACATGACCGTCGTCCGCCGCTCGGCTTCCAAGTATGCAGTTCACCTGTCCAAGGCTCCCGAGAAAACCCTTCATAGGCCGTCGGTAGACGTGATGATGCTCTCTGCGGCGGAAGTCTGCGGCGCCCTGACAATGGGTGTGATTCTTACCGGGATGGGGAGCGACGGCGCTCTGGGTATGAAAGCGATCAAGGAAAAGGGGGGCTACACGGTGGGTCAGGACGAAGGCTCCTGCGCTGTTTACGGAATGCCCCGAGCCTGCGCGGAAACGGGCACTCTGAAGCGCGTTCTATCGCTCGAACAAATTCCGGGCGAAATTATCGCGGCCACACGTTGTTCGCAGCGTCCGTAGCCGGAGAGCGAAACCTGCGAATTCTGCAACCTTCACCTTGGCGGTCTCATCAGCTAGAAGTGAGAGCTCCATTCTTTGGGAGTAGCGATTGTAGGCGTCGGAGAAAAATATCGGAATTCGCTCGAACTCGCAGGACTTCAGAAGCTCATGCGCCCGCAACATGGGTGTCACGAAATCGCCGCTTAAAAGGATAACGCTGGTGCGTCCGGGATGAGAACAGGTTTGGAGGGTGTACGAATCTGCTTCCCGAATCTCGTCCGAGTGAGGATAATAATTTGCCCGAATCGCTTCCGATCTCCCACCGGGATGAGGCCATGAAAATATCCATCGCTGCAGATCACGCGGGTTATGAACTAAAGCAGGCGCTTATCGGCTTCCTCCAGAATCTGGGTCATGTCGTCCAGGACCTCGGAACTCACAGTACCGCGCCCGTGGACTATCCCGACTACGCGGAGGCGGTTGCCCTCGCCGTCCGCAACAAAGAAGCTGACCGCGGAGTGCTCATCTGCGGAAGCGGAGTCGGGGCCAGCGTGGCGGCGAATAAAGTTCCGGGAATCCGCGCGGGACTTTGTCATGATAGCTATTCGGCGCATCAGGGCGTGGAGCACGACAACATGAACGTGCTGGTTTTCGGTTCGCGGGTGATTGGCCCTGAATTGGCGAAAGACCTTGCGGCAATTTATTTGAAGGCAAATTTCACGGGCGAAGAGCGCCATGTGCGGCGTCTCGCCAAAGTCCAGGCGATGGAGGTGCGATATGGTAACGCAGCTAAGTCCGGAGCGTAACGCAGGTCAAGGTGCAGCGACGACAGTTGCCGGGAACCCGTTGCTCGAGGTCGAAAAGCAAGGTCAGGCGATCTGGTTGGACTACATTCGCCGCAGTCTGCTGACGAGCGGCGAACTGAAAAGGCTCGTCGACAATGACGGCCTGACCGGCGTCACAAGCAATCCCACGATTTTCGACAAGGCGATTGCCGGCAGCTCCGACTATGACGAGAAGCTCCGCGACTTGCTGGCAAAGGATCCGAGGAGCAATGCCGCGACGCTCTTCGAGGCGCTCGCTGTCGAGGATATCCGTATGGCCGCGGACATCCTTCGGCCGGTTTACGATCGCACACAGGGCGCCGATGGATTTGTGAGCCTCGAGGTCTCACCCACGCTGGCGAACGATACGCCCGGAACGATCCGAGGGGCGGAACGTCTCTGGAAAGCGGTTAGTCGCCCGAACTTGATGATCAAGGTGCCGGCCACTCCTGAGGGAATTCCTGCGATCGAGCATCTGATCGCATCGGGCATCAATGTCAACATCACGCTGATGTTTTCCTTGGGGCATTACGAGAAGGTCGCAAATGCCTACTTGCGCGGACTCGAACGCTGCGCCCAACCGTCAAAAGTGGCCTCTGTTGCTTCGTTCTTTGTAAGCCGGGTGGACGGGCTCGTGGACGCCGCGCTTGAAAGAATTGGCACGCCCGAAGCCGTTGCGCAGCGCGGGAAGATCGGGATTGCCAACTGCCGCGTGGTGTACAGGCGTTTCCGTGAGATTTTCTACGGAGATGCGTTCGCTGCACTCCGCAAAAAGGGAGCCCGTGTCCAGCGTGTCCTCTGGGCCAGCACCAGCACGAAGAACCCCGCGTATCGCGACGTGCTGTATGTCGAGGAATTGATTGGGCCGGATACTGTTAACACGATGCCTCCCGCTACTCTCGACGCCTTCCGTGACCATGGAAAGGTCCGAGGGGCGACAATTTCTGAATCGCTCGACGCCGCTGTCAAGGATCTTGCCGCCTTGAAAAAGCTGGGAATCAGCCTTGATGAAATCACGGAAAAGCTCCAGGTAGACGGCGTCGCGTCATTCACTGAATCATTCGAGAAGTTGATGGCCTCGCTCGAAACCAAGCGCCGGGCGATCCTTTCGAAGCAAGTCGACACGGAAAGCGAGGACCTCGGCTCTCTCAACGTTTCGGTGCAGAAGCGATTGGCTGAGTGGCAGGCAGCCGGTCTTGGCCGGCGTCTGTGGGCCAAAGATCCCACGCTCTGGGCGAAGCCGGACACTCCGGAAATCTCAGACCGTCTTGGCTGGCTGCGGTTGCCGGAGCTCATGCAGGAGCAAGTAGGGAATCTTGTGTCGTTTCGCGAGCAGATCAAAGCCGAGGGGTTCACTCATGCGGTGCTCCTCGGCATGGGGGGCTCGAGCCTGGCGCCGGAGGTTTTTCAAACGACCTTCGGAAACGCGCGAGGCTATCCGGAGCTGCGCGTGCTCGATAGCACTCATCCCGCCGCAGTCCGCGGCATCGAATCGAGCATTGATCCAGCGACCTCGTTGTTTTTTGTGTCCAGCAAATCGGGGACAACCCTCGAGCCGAATTCCTTTTTCTTTTATTTCTGGAAAGTGGTCAGCGCGTGTTCAAAAACTCCCGGACGCCAATTCGTGGCCATCACCGACCCGGGAACGCCGCTTCAGAAATTGGCCGAACAACGCCGATTCCGGCACGTTTTTCAAGCGACACCGGACGTGGGCGGGCGATATTCCGCGCTGACGGCCTTCGGACTTGTTCCAGCCGCGGTGATCGGCCTGGACTTGAATCGCTTCCTGGATCACGCGTGGTCGATGCAGGAGGCTTGTGCTTCGTGCGTGCCCGAGCCACAGAATCCGGGCCTGATTCTTGGAGCCATTCTAGGGGAAGCGGCTCGCGCCGGTCGGGATAAGGTGACTTTCCTCGCCTCGCCGGGCGTGCGTTCGCTTCCAATTTGGCTCGAGCAACTCATCGCCGAAAGCACTGGCAAAGAAGGCAAAGGGATCGTGCCCATCGCCGGCGAAGAACCGTTTGCGGCCGCCGGCACTTATGGCAACGATCGGATCTTTGTGCAGTTGAAGCTGGCAACAGATTCGGATGGCGACTCGAACGATCAGCTTCGCGCCCTGCGAGCCGCGGGCCATCCGGTCGTCCGGATTCAACTGCCGGAACTGGCGGACCTTGGTCAGGAATTCTTCCGTTGGGAAATGGCCATTGCGGCGGCGGGAGCAATACTCGGAATCCATCCGTTCAATCAACCGGACGTGCAACTTGCGAAGGATCTCGCTCGGGATGCCATGAAGAAGCAGACCGCAGCAGGCGGTGCAAGTGCTGACACGGGTCCGAAACCAGCGGATGCATCGCAGAAGGCGGAGTTGAACGCCACCATCCAGAAATGGTTGGGAACGGCGCGCGCGGGCGACTATATCGGGATCGACGCCTACCTCGCGGCGACGCCGGCGACATCAGTTGCGTTGCAGCGATTGCGCCTCGCATTGCGCGATCGAACGAAGCTGGCCACAATGCTGGGTTATGGCCCACGATTCCTGCACTCTACCGGACAGCTCCACAAGGGCGGGCCGAACACCGGCCTTTTCTTGCAAATCCTCGATGATCCCTCGCCGGACGCGGCGGTGCCCGAAACCGATTACACATTTGGCCAACTGATCCGCGCTCAAGCCCAGGGAGATTTTTCAGCCCTTGAGCAGCGCAGCCGGCGCGCCATCCGCGTGCAGTTGGGCCGAGATGTCGCGGGAGGTCTTGAGCGCCTGGTCGAGGTCGTGCGTGGCTGAAGTCACCACTTTGTTCTGGGACATGGGCGGCGTTATTCTCACGAACGGGTGGGATCGCGCTGCGCGCCGCGAAGCCATCGAGAGATTTCACTTGGACTGGGAAGAATTTGAAGACCGTCACGAGCTCCTGCTGAACGCTTTCGAAACAGGGCAGGCTTCGCTTGAAGAGTATTTGCAGCGCACTGTCTTCTATCGGGAACGGCCCTTCAGTCGCGAAGAATTCAAGGCGTTCGTGTTTGCGCAATCCAAGCCGCTGACGGAAGCACTGGACTTCTTGAAGCGGCTGGCCGAAACGCGGCGGTTTCTGATCACGGCGCTCAACAATGAATCGCGCGAGATCAATGAATATCGCATCCGGAAATTCAACCTGCGCGACTCCTTCGACGTTTTCTTGAGTTCCTGCTATCTTGGCGTGCGGAAACCGGATGCCGCGATCTATCGCCTTGCCCTGAGCATCACGCAGTGCCCACCGGGCGAATGTGTATTCATCGATGATCGCGGATTGAATCTCGAATGTGCCCGCGAATTGGGCATCGGCACGGTTCACTTCAAGAATCCAAAGCAATTGCAGGAAGAACTCGCGCGCTACGGAGTAGTGGTGAACGGCAAGTGATCGGGAGGAAGCCTTATGGAACTCGGAATGATCGGACTGGGCAAGATGGGCGCGTTCATGACGGAACGCCTGGTGCGGGGCGGTCATCGCGTTGTCGGTTTTGACCGGGATGGATCGGCGGTACAGCGCGTCGTCGAGAAGGGAGCTGCCTCCTCAGATTCGCTTTCCTCATTGATTTCTCAGCTAAAGGGTCCTCGCGCGGTCTGGCTGATGGTGCCGGCAGGAGCCCCGGTGGATCAGACGATTGACGCGCTCGTGCCGCTCCTCGCCCCGGGAGACACGATCATCGATGGCGGCAATTCCTACTATAAGGACTCGGTGCGCCGAGCGGCTGCGCTTCAAGCAAAGAAGCTGAATTTCGTGGATGTCGGAACCAGCGGCGGCGTCTGGGGGCTCGCCGAAGGGTACAGCATGATGGTTGGCGGTGACGCAGCGCTGGTGCAGCGGCTCGCCCCGATTTTTCAGACGCTGGCGCCGGGTCCCGACAAGGGCTGGGGGCGCGTGGGGCCGGCTGGCTCCGGCCATTTCGTGAAGATGGTTCACAACGGGATCGAATACGGAATCATGCAAGCTTATGCCGAGGGGTTGGACCTCCTGCATCACAAGAAGGAATTCCAACTCGATCTCTTGCAGATCGCGGAGATATGGCGCTTTGGAAGCGTGATTCGTTCCTGGCTGCTCGACCTCACGGCTGATGCGCTCAAGGAGAATCCCACTTTGCAGGGAATTGCTCCTTATGTGACGGATTCAGGCGAGGGCCGCTGGACGGTGATCGAAGGCGTCGAGCTCGGCGTGCCGCTGCCGGCGATTTCCGCGGCGCTCGATCGGCGCCTGCTCTCGCAGGACGCCGAACCTTTCGCCAACAAACTCCTGGCAATGATGCGCCATGGGTTTGGCGGCCACGCAGTGAAGACCGAAGCCGCAAAGAAATAGGAACGTTACGGCTGCATTCGCAGCGGAGACGCATCTGTCAGACTAGTACCGTTCCAACTATTTGACCAAGATGGTGGGCGAGCGATACATGGTATCTGGGCGCATACTGTCTCGGAAAGCTTAGTGCAAAATAGTTGGAACGGCACTAGGAGAGGGAGTTTGCAATGGACCCGGCCGAATCCACCAACACCGTCGTTGAGGCCTCGACGTGCGCATCCGTTTCCGCTCCGGCAATGACGGCGGCAGAGCCGCATGTTTTTGTCATCTTCGGCGCGACGGGCGATCTGATGGGCCGGAAGCTCCTGCCTGCACTCCACCAACTTTCGGCGCGCGGCCTGCTGAATCCGCAAAGCGTTCTTCTCGGCATCGGAGTGGAAACGGAATTCGACGACGCGAGTTTTGGGAAGCGTGCCCGGGAACAACTGATCGCGGACGGAATTTCGCCGGCGGACTTCGCAGCGGGCGCCTGCGGTGAGCGGCTTTTCTACCAACCAATGCCGAAGGCAGATGCGGACGATTACGTCGCGCTTGTGGCACGGATTACGAAAATCGAGCAAGAGAGGAAGCTTCCGGGGAATCGCGTTTTCTACCTGGCATTGCCACCGACTGCTTTTCCATCGACGATTGCCGCACTCGGCGTGGCAGGCTTGAATCGCAGCTCTGGATGGACTCGCCTGGTTATTGAAAAGCCGTTTGGCCGCGATCTCGAATCCGCTGAGAAACTCAACGAGCTGGTGCACCGCTGGTTCGACGAGAAGCAGGTCTATCGGATTGACCACTATCTGGGCAAGGAAACCGTCCGGAACCTGCTGGTATTTCGATTTGCCAATTCGCTGTTTGAGCCGCTCTGGAATCGCGATCGCGTCGAGAGTGTTGAGATCACCGTAGCCGAATCGCTTGGCGTGGAGCACCGCGCGCGCTATTACGAAGGCGCGGGCGCGCTTCGCGACATGATTCAGAACCACCTCACGCAGCTCTTAACCCTCGCTGCCATGGAGGTGCCTGCCTCTTTTGATGCTGAAGCAATCCGCCAGGAAAAAGCAAAGGTGCTTTGCTCCGTCGCTGCCATTCGCCCTGAGGATGTGGTCTTTGGCCAGTACACCGCAGGGAAAATCGACGGGACATCCGTCCCGGGTTACCGGGACGAGCCCGGCGTCGCCAAGGATTCCCAGATCGAAACTTTCATAGCGCTGCGTTTGGAAATTGCCAACTGGCGCTGGCATGGCACCCCGTTTTTCCTCCGGACCGGGAAGCGGATGGCGCGGCGCTCCAGCGAGATTGTCGTTACATTCCGGCGGCCGCCGGTGTCGATGTTCCAGCCGTTTCATTCCTCGCCCATTCACTCGAACGCCCTGGTGATGGCGCTTCAGCCGGACGAGGGTTTCGATCTTCATTTTGAGATTAAAGAGCCCGGCGAGTCCGTGCGGCTGCAAAGCCGCAAGCTGCACTTTCGTTATTCGGAAGCCTTCGCGCCGCTGCCCGATGCATACGAAACCCTCCTGCTCGATGTCCTCAAGGGCGACGCTACCCTCTTTGTGCGGGACGATTGGGTGGAAGCCTCGTGGAAGCTCTATACGCCGCTCCTTCAAAATCGCCCGCCAGTGAGGCCATACGCGGCGGGAACCTGGGGGCCTGCGGAAGCCGATCGTCTTCTCAAGGACCTGGGGCGCGGATGGGCCGCTCCGTGATCCAAAACGCGAAGGTGTTTCGGGATGTGGACGGGCTCGCCCGCGCCGCTGCGGAAGAATCTCTGCGCATCGCCGACGTGGCCGTTTCGGAGAGAGACCGATGCTCGATCGCGCTCGCCGGCGGGCAGACTCCGACGCCTCTTTATGCGCTATGGAGCGAGCAATATCAGGAGCGCATGCCCTGGGACCGCATTCATCTTTTCTGGAGTGATGAGCGGTACGTGCCTCCCGAGGACGAGTCGAGCAATTATCGGATGGCCCGGGAAAACTTGATCGCTCGCGTTGCAATTCCGCCGGGTAATATTCATCCGATGCCGACGTATTTCGATGAGCCGGACGAAGCGGCTCGCGCGTACGAAGCCACATTGCGAAAATTCTTTGGGACCGAGCCGCCATCCTTTGATCTCCAACTCCTGGGTGTGGGGCCGGAGGGACATACCGCCTCTCTTTTTCCCGGCTCTCCGGTATTGCAGGAGCAGGTGCGATGGGTGGTTGCCGTCCGCGCTCCCGTGGAGCCTCCGCTTCGGCTCTCTTTGACGCTTCCAGTTCTCAACCAAGCGCGTACTGCGTTTTTCATTGCGACGGGTGCCCGAAAGCGGGAAATCATACGGGCGCTCCGCGAGGAGCCGGATTCCGCCGCGAGTCGCTATCCTGTCGGGATGATTCGTCCGGCTGGACGTGCTGTCTGGTTTCTCGACGAAGCCGCCAATGGTGCGTAACCGCTAGCGGCATTCTGAAGAGGTGCGTTCCTGTCATCCCGAGCGAAGCGAGGGATCTGCTTTTCGGTTTGTTGCTGCGCTAAAGCCCACCCAAATTCTGCCGATTGAACCCTCAGGGTCATGGAAGTCCAGATAAACGCACGCCTCGCGCCTTGTGACCGCAGGGAACTCGACGGTCCGCGCCTCAGATCCCATTCATCGGTTTCCTTTTGCTTCTGTCCCGCCGTACAGGTGAGCAATCTCCAGGTCATCTGTCACTCCGTACCATTGACCCTGTTGCTCTGGCCGAGCATGATTTTCGGACGCGTACGGGCGTCCTCGTTTCGAGGGCCTTCCTCGAACCGCGGTCTGCATCAAGTATTAGCCACTGGCCCGGCTCGGAATGTCACTGCGAGAAACGCTTCCACGAGACATAAGGCTCCGGCCCAAGCGCCGCAGCGCGCGAATGAATTCACACGCCCCGGTGATTCTGGAGTGGGGCACAGGCCCCGGAATACAACGGCGGGCGGAAGGGCGCACGCGAGTGGTCAATTTCTATGGCTGCCTGGTTCAAGCCGCGCAGGACTTGGGCTTGGGTCAGCGTCTACGGCTGACTAATCTTGCGAACAATCGCAGCTCGGAGGCCAAGGTCGTCTGGAAGGGCAAGGAAGGAAGCGACGGGTGGGAATTGGGAATCGAGCTATTGAATCCAGGTGTGGATTTCTGGGGGTTGGACCTATGAATCAGGGGAACGTGAAGGGTAAAACCACCAAGCGCCAAATTGTGCTGGGCGAAGAGCGGCGACGCAGCCAGCGCGTCCTGGTTCGCGTCCGAGCGACCGCGCACGTGAACCTGCACGGGAAACCCGCTTCCTTGGATGTAACCACGCTTAGCGTCAATACGCATGGCGCGCTTCTGCTTTCCCCGCAGAGTATTCCAGCGAGCTCCGAACTCATCCTCGAGCACGGCAATACACGCCAGCGCGTCGCTTGCAAAGTGATTCGCCCGCCACGCGAGATGCCCGAAGGGTTTCACGTTCCGGTCGAATTCGATCCGCCGGCCCCAGGTTTCTGGCAGATTGAGTTTCCTCCTGCGGACTGGCGCCCTCCCGAGGATTTGTAAGCCCGAGGCCGAAGTTCATGTCAAAACGGCAGGGCGCCTAGGTCCAGGTTCCCGCCGGATAATATGATGCCGATGTGCTTCCCCTCGGATTCGATCTTTCGATCCAGAGCTGGCTCGACTGCAACGGCGGCCGAAGATTCGATCACGACTTTCACGCGTTCCCACACCCAGCGCATTGCGGATACAATCTCCTCCTCTTCCACCGTTGCAATTTCATCCACCCGTTCGCGAACGATCGTGAGTGTCAGGGGACAGAGCGTGGCTCGCAAGCCGTCGGCGATGGTGTGAGCTGTTGCGGCCGGTTCCAATTTCCCTGAGGCAAAGGATCGGAAAGCGTCATCGGCATTCTTCGGTTCAGCCCCGATCACCCGAATCCCCGGCCGGAGGCTCTTCGCCGCAATGGCTGTCCCGCTCAAAAGGCCTCCTCCACTAACTGGCGCGATGAGAATGTCTAAATCCGGGACCTCCTCGAGGAGTTCCAGCGCAGCCGTCCCCTGTCCGGCGATCACGCGCATATCGTTATACGGGTGAATGAGCTGAGCGCCCGTCCGTGCCATCAGTTCCGTCGCGGTGGTCTCACGGGCAGCCAGAGTCGGTTCGCACAGCGCGATTTGCCCGCCGTGGGCTTCGACAGCCCGGCGTTTTACCTCGGGGGCATTTGAAGGCATTACGATCCACGCCGGAATGCCTCGCAGCCTCGCGGCGAGAGCCAACGCCGCAGCGTGGTTGCCGGAGGAGTGCGTGACCACGCCGCGCCGAGCTTCCTCCTCGGATAACGAAAACACCGCGTTGCTCGCTCCTCGAATCTTGAATGAGCCCGTTCTCTGCAGGTTTTCGCACTTGAGGAATACCTTCGCGGCGGAGCGCTCATCGAGCGACGAACTCGTAAGAACTGGCGTCCGATGGATGTAGGGAGCGATTCGCCGGCGGGCAGTGCGAATAGCCTCGAGATCTGGACCTGCACTCATCGGGATAGCAACTCCCTTTGCCTCCCATCGCCTGGCCGTTCATTCCGGAACAGAGCTACATCAGCTTTTGGCCCGCACCACGACTGGTTGCCTCGAAGATTAGAGCAAATTAAGTTGACCCGGTACGAAGTAATTCGATAATCTGTGAATCCCTTCCTCAAGTATTCAATTCCATCAGAGATTGACTCGCCCAGGAGGAGACCATGGAATCCCAAGAATGCCGCTCGGCACCGCGCAAGAGCTTCGCTGTCCCGCTCCGTTTTCGCGCCACGTCAACCGCCAACTCGCTTGACATTTTTGAGGGAGAAATCCAGAACGTTTCTGAACACGGCGTTTTCTTCACCACCGCCAGGAAAATGAGCATTGGCGACCCGCTGGAATTGTTTTTCACTCTTCCGCGCGAGCTAACCGGGCGCAGTCCGGAACCAGTGCGGTGCCAGGCTCGCATCGTTCACGTTCATCCCCAGGTGCTGAATAATGGACGGACGGGCATCGGCGCGACGATCGATCAATTCGAGGCCGAACCTCCCTCGTACAAATGGGGTAACTGATGGCCGGTGACAGCAATTCACCGTGGCTCGACGGCAAAAGTAACCTTCGCGGTCGTCAAATTCTCGAATCGATCGGCGACGCGCACCGCAACCGTGTGCTCGCCCGCCGATAGGTTCTGCAGTTGGATCTGGTAGCTCTCTTTTGGGGCATCGGTAAGCAAGCCAACAGGGAACACCACCTGCCAATTCCCGGCGTCGGCGCTGTATTCGGCGCGGGAGAGCTCGCTTTGCGGGTCGCGCGCGTCGAAGGTAATTCGCACTTTCCCTCGTTCACCGGAGACAGTCTCAGCGCGAAGGTTCTCGATTGCCGGCGGAGTGTTGTCCACTTCGAAGCGGTCGCTCTCCCGCTCGATAGATAGCGCCTGGTCCGGCGGATTGGAAGAGGAATCCGCGGCGACGATCTTCAGATAGTAAGCGCCGTCGGGCATGGAAGTGGAATCCCAGGAATAGAAGCGCTGGTCGATCCTGTCTTTGAGCAGTCGCCAGTTTTTCTCGCCCTCGCCACGATAGTAGATGGAAAAAACCAGATCATCCTCGTTATCGTCGTGGGCACTCCACAGCACGCTCTGAAATCCTTTCTGCTCGAATCCTTGTGGCGGGACCTCCACTCGGGGAGATTTCGGCTCGGATCCGGGTGGAGGTATGGTCACGCCTCCCCCGGCTCGCTGCGGAAGATGAAGCTGAACCGGGGCGGCAGAAGGTGGGCCTCCGGTCGGAGCTCCGAATCCCTGGACGCGCACACCCGGTTCCTGCAGAACCACATCGTCAATCACCGGGGCAACGTTCTTCGGCTGGTAAGCCAGACTCACCCAGGCGACGCTCGGGGCGCCGGCGGCATCCGTGTCAAGGAATTCGGCTTTCCATTGTACGAACCGGCCCGGGGGGCACGTGACCGTTTCGCCCGAACCTCTCGAGTACGGGCCGGCCCACGCGCTCCAGTTTTCTTCGGGTCTCGACGTATTTCCGGAGCGGACGTAGAAGGCCACTTTGCCCTGCATCGCGCCGTTTTCGCCCCACCAGGTCAAGCGTCCCCAGTGCGAGAAAATCTTTGCATCGAAAGTGTCGGATTCGAATGTGCCGCCCTTGTCGTATGCAGGACCGAGCGTGAAGACCTTGCCAGGATTGGCTGTAGCCACGTACACGGCGCCGCCTGGCCCCTGGGCCAAGCCTGTAATTTGGCTCGAGGCTGTCTTCGCGATTCTCGAGAACAGATTGTTACCTTCGATTTCGATGATGGCTCCGTTGTTTCCCGTTCCAAGCAGAAGTTTTCCTTCACGGGAGAGTGCCATCGCATAAACCAGTTCCTCGCGCGAGTTCCAAACCTTTTCAGGCGAGCCGTCGGGGGCAATTCGCACGACCTCCGCGCCGCCGCCGAGAGTTGGGAAGAAAGGCAGGTTCACGGGAGCCTGCGGCGCCTGCCCCTGGACCTGAATAGTCACGCTTGTGCCCGGCGTCGGGGAGGGATTTGTGCCGGGGGCAGTCACCGCGGGAGGTGTCACAGGAAGCTGGAAGGTTGGCGTGACCCGTCCCTTTTCGCCGATTGCCGCGGCGTAAATGATGCCATTCGCATCCGCGAGCAGAGATGTGATTTCCTTCTTGTCTGTCTCGTAGATAACAAAGGCGGATCCGGCTTCCACTAGATTCGAGCCCTTGCGCGCAACCTCGACACGAACCACGAGACCGTCCGGGTCCGTGCCAATCAATAGATTTCCTTTGTTATCGAAGGCAAGCGATCGCGCGTGGCGCTCTTCGCTCTTATAAAAGACCTTGCCTGCCCCGTCGCGCCCCACTGCAAACACTTCTCCTTTATCTCCGGTGGCCACGAAGAGCGTTCCGTCTGAACCAACCGCAAGCGCCCAGATGTATTTCGTCTTGGGTTCGAAGAAAACCGTCTTCCGGCCATCCGGCGTTACCCGATAAACCTTTCCGTCGGGGGAAGTACCGATGTAGAGGTTGTCCTGGCTGTCGAAGGCAAGTGCCTGGGCCACCAGTTCCGTCGATTCGAAGATGGTCGACGCTTTTCCCGCTTCGTCAAATCGAAGCACTTTCGCGTCGGAGCCGCCGGCCGCGTACAGCCGCCCGCGCGAATCGAGCCGCAAGGTCCAGAGATAAGCCAGATTAGGATCGGAAAACTGGACGAACTGCGGAGCGGGAGTGAGCTTGCCATCACTGCGCACCGCGACACCTCTCGGGCTGCCCTTCTCGAATTCCGTATACTCGGATTCCCGCCAGAAGCGTGTGTGTTCAGCGCGCGCGGGAAGCGAGAGGATCGCTCCCGCCGACAACAGGCACACCCAAAAGGTTCGGCGTGTCATCGTGGTCGAGACTCCTTGAGAGATGGGCTTCACTTGACCGTAATGGTGAGATAGCGCTGCCCCGTGATTACTTGCTTCATTTCCACCGACCATTCCCCGGCCGATGATTCGCCAAGTAGCCTCGGCCCGCCTGGGTTCTGCCGTTGATCGAGGATGCTGATTTCGGACAGCGGGACATTGGGCATCTCTTTATCTTGGACGAGAAGCGTGGGTGTTGGTTGGAGGAGAGTAGCGTAGAGACGGTCGTTGTGCCGCTCGCGGTTGAGCAGGCGGATCAATTCCTCGAGACCCGGAAGCTGCGATTGTTGGGCGGCCGAAAAAGTCTGAACGGTTCGATTCAATGTTTCGGCGTCGCTCACGAGCAGCCGCAGATTCCCGCGCGCCGCCTGTGGCGGGATCGTGATTGGAATTTCCTGAATGAATGGGGCGCCGCGGTAGGGTCGCAGGAGAACCTTGATCCGCACCGTCTCTCCGGGACGAGCCTCGCTCTTCTCGCTCCAGGCGCTGTCGATCATCGCCCAGCGCCGCTCCGGCAGGCTGTTGACGCGGAGGTGGATCTTCTGGACACGAGGCGGCTCATAGGGATTCAAGTAGAGTCGCGAAAAAGTGCCTTCGACGTCCCCGGCAACCGCAAAACCGCTGGGAATCGGCGCGTCACTCGGAGCGAATAGATCTTCCAACTGGACTGGCGTATGGCCGTTCAGTTCGATTGTGCCCGTCAATTGGAGCGTGGAGCCCTCGCCGTAGGCCGTGTTTCCGACCACGCCGTTGAACGTCGCCACCGCCACCAGGAGAGGTGTGAGCTGGGGGCTTTCGATCAACTCAAAATGGAAAGCCTTCTCCTGCGCAGGTGTCACGATTTCCAAGTCCATCGGGATGGTTGCGGGACCTGGCCCCAGAACCCCCATGACTGCGGTGGCCCGGTCTTGCGTCAGCGTTCCGATTACGCCGCCGGTGTTCATGATTTTCGTCGAGGCGAGGGACGAGGCCAGGGTCATCACCACGTGTCCGCGCGAGAGCGGGAGCGACACCGAGCCGAACCCGAAAAGAGGATGGCCGCAAGCGAAAACGCGATCACCTTCGATTCGTGTGACTGTGCAGCCGGCGCTCAGAGAAAGATCGCCTCGGATCAGGTCCATTCCCACCATGTCGCCGGGTTGCAGTTTCGAATCTTCCGCCGCGGGCGCCGCGGTTCCGCCCGCCATGGCCGTCATTCCGAGTGACGACAATTTTCCGCCAAATTGCGCCAGGGTCTGCGGGTAGAGTCCGGTGAAAACAAGCGGTGTTTCGATTGGAACCAAATAACTTCCACCTGTTAGACCGATTCGCTCGGACAGTTCGGAGGGAAGGGACACCCGAGCCGCGGTTTCATTGGATGCCGAAGGCGTCCGCACCGAGGTTGTGGTCGCCACATTGGGGGGAGTCGGGAGAGCCTTTTCGATGTCCAGTATGTTCTCAATGGGCGTCACGCCCCCGATTGCTTCCTTCACGAACAGCCCGAGCTTGAGCGAAAGCGCCCCGGCGAGCTTACCGTCCAGGTAGACCGGGCTGCCGCTCATTCCCGCGACGACTCCGTCGTGTTCTGCATTCGGACCGTGCAATTCGACCAGGATGATGTCCTGCTTGGGGCCAAGCGCGTCACGAAGAATGCCGATAACGTTCAGGTCGATCTTCTCGATTTTGTCGCCGGAGAAGATGGTATAGGTCACTCCTTGCATCCCTGGTTTTACCAGACTGAGCGGGAGAATTTCTGGCGGATCGGAGGCGGCGAGCGAAAGGGAGGCCGCGAACAGGAGAGCGATGCTTCGTGCAACGATAGTCCGCCGGCCGGGCAAGCGCATAAACATTAAATGATACTCGGGCACATCCTGGGAAGCAAATAACGCAGGCGGGATTGTGTCATAGCTTCGGCGCTCGCGCCTGGCAAGCCCGGGAGGGCGCGAGTTTGCCGCAAAAGTCAGGCACGAGCGGCGTGCTAGAATTCTGGCGTGTCAAAGAAGACGATTACGCCGGGGAAGAAGATCGAGGGAGTCGTCGAATTTCCCGGCGACAAGTCCATCTCCCATCGCTACGCAATTCTGGCCGCGCTCGCCGAGGGCACGAGCGAAATTTTGAACTATTCGACGGCGGCAGACTGCCGCAGCACTCTTGAATGTCTCGAGCGCCTTGACGTGAAGATTAAGGTAGAGCGGGACCGGGTGCGCATCACCGGGGTTGGGCTGGGCGGCCTGAAGGCTCCGCGGCGCAGATTGGATGCTGGAAACTCCGGGACGACACTTCGCTTGCTGGCAGGCGTTCTGTCTGGGCAGCCGTTCGCGTCCGCGCTGACCGGCGATTCATCGCTTCGCCGGCGTCCGATGCGGCGCATTCTTGAACCGCTCGGCCAGATGGGAGCGGAGATTCGCTCGACCGACGGCGATCACCCCCCGCTAACAATTCGCGGCGGCAAGCTGCAGTCGATTGATTACACGGTGCCGGTTCCCAGCGCTCAGGTAAAATCCGCGGTCCTGCTCGCGGGTCTCTTCGCTGATGGGACGACAATCGTCCGAGAAAATATCCGCACCCGCGATCACCTTGAAATAGCCTTGCGAGAATTCGGCGCGCGCGTCGATGGTCCGAAAGGCGCGATTGCGGTCCATGGCGGACCTCAACTGAAAGCGCGAAGCTTGGTCGTTCCCGGAGACCTTTCCGCCGCGGTTTTCCTGATCGGCGCGGCGCTGGTGCTTTCCGATTCAAGTCTTCTTCTCCACGACGTGGGGCTCAACCCGACCCGCGCCCGCATCCTCGATTTCTTGATTTCACTCGGGGCGTCGATTCATCTGGCTTCGGTGCGCCTGCGCGACGGTGAGCTCGTGGGTGACATTGCGGTCCGCTCTTCGCGCCTCGCAGGCGGTCGGATTTCGGGCGCACAGGTTGCGGAAATGATTGATGAGCTGCCGATGCTGGCGGCGCTTGGGCCTTTCACCGAGACGGGAATCGAAATCCGCGATGCGAGCGAGCTACGCGTAAAGGAAAGCGACCGGATTGCGGCGCTCGCCGAAGGCTTGCGGCAAATGGGTGCGCGGGTAGAAGAATCTCCCGATGGTCTGCGGGTCGCGGGAGCATCGGCGGGAAAGCTGCGAGGCGCGAAGGTCGATCCTCGCGGCGACCACCGCATTGCGATGGCTCTGGCAGTTGCCGCGTTGGGGGCGGAAGGCGAGACGGTTATCCGCCACGCAGATTGCGCCGCTGTATCTTTCCCGGAGTTTTTCGCGACGCTGGATCGCATGGTCCAGCGGTAGCAGGCTGAGAGTGGCAGTCTGCGCGCTCAAGAACGACCCAAGGATCATGCAGATTTAGGAGATTCAGTTTTCACTCGCCTTTGCGCAGGGAAATGGTTCCGTATGTGGTGGCAATCTGAATCCTGGGGCCGCGCGAGCCGAATTTGCCACTGAGCTTGTGCGTATCGTTGTCGTTCACGAGTTGCAGGCCGGAATCCTCAAAATCGCTTTGGACGTCGCCGGAACGGGAGACCGCCGATATTTCGAAACTGGCTTTTGCGGGCAGCGTCAGATCAACGCCTCCGGAGTCATTGGTAATCGTCACTTCTTCCTTTGGTGGCTGCGCGTAGCGCACCTGAACGTCGCCATGAGTGCTGGCGATCTGCAATCGTCCCGCGACGTTTTCCACCTCGACGTCCCGGTTGTGCGTGGATAAGATGGCGTTTCCAGCCACGTCGGAGATTTGCAGGCCGCCGGAGTCCATCTCAAACCGGCCCGAGAGATGGAGCAGCGTGAGCTGGGTCCGTGCGGAATTGTACGTCGTCGTGTTCTTCACATTGTTGACGCGGATCGGACCATAAAACTCGCCGTCAATCGCCGCGTCTCCGCCGATATCTTCCAATTCGATTACGTTCCCGCGGCCGCTGACGCGAACGTTTCCTTTGACCTCGGAAACGCGCGCATCGCCACGGTGCAATTCGGCCGTGACGTCTCCGCCCGCGCCGTGAATTTCGATGTCTCCCGACTCCGTGGAAATGTTCAGTCCGCCGGAAACATCTGAAATGTTGATGTCGCCTCGGTCGCTTTTTGCGGTGACGCTCGCCTGCTTGGGGATGTGCACCTCGAGGTCCACTTTCACCGCGCCGTTGCCCTGTTCGGTCTTGATCGGCTGAATTTCGTAGCCGCCGGCTACCGATTGGATGGATACGCTGGCTTGCTCGGCGCGCTTCTGAGCCTGGTATTGACTAGAAGCGGTCGCGGTCTTGTAGGCTATGATGCGGAGATCGTTCGACTCATCAGCGTAGACAGTAATGTTCCCGCGATCGGTCGAAACGTGGATTTCCGAGCCTGGTTTCACTGGTTGAACGGGAAGTTCTTCCGTCGTCGAATACTTCTGCGAGAACCATCCTTCGCCCCAACTGAAATCCGGATTTTTCCGATGGATCCAATCGACTGAGATCATCCCTCCGACAATCAGCAGGAGTGCGACGACGAGGGCCATTTCCCCGCCGGTAACGAGTGGAGGCTTACTCTCTCCGGCGCGATCGGCGGCCAAGCTGTCGAACAGTTTGGCGAGACCCCAGAGGATCAGCAGCAAAGGCCAGTAGCGGGAAAACAGGTGCCAGATGCCCAGTTCGGGAAGATGCTCATGAAGCAGAAACAGGATGCCGATCGAGATGAGCAACAATCCGCCGAAGATTGAGCGTCTTTGTCTCCGAGGACTGCTCAAGTTGGTTGGTGGCGTCGCTGGGTTAGCGCTCACGACCCGATGTGTCCTTCTTTCGAAGCCAGCGATTGAGCGACCTTCACCACTCCGATAACGATCAGGAGGATGGGCCAGAGCTCCCTGAACGGATAGCTGTGACTATACTGGTCAATCATGAACAGGACGCCGAGGGTGATCAGGACCACCGGCCCCATCAAGCCGCGCGTGCGGCAACACGCGCACGCACATCGCGTCCTAATCTCTTCCGCCATCGCCGATACCTCCTACGGATTCCCCTGCACGCGCCGGAACAACATCCACGCGCCAATCGCGATCAGCGCGACAGGCCAGCCTCTCGCAATCCACTCGCTGCGCAGCAATCCGAAGTTACCGAGCAAGAACAGAACGCCCAGGGCGATCAAGACGAACGCTCCCATCGGCCGGTTAGCGCTGGTGGCGCCAAGAAGCGGTGAAACAGCCTCTCCTTGCCGTCGGGCCTTCGCGACGCGGTATGCATCAAGGGGCATGTACAAATAGAAGACCACCAAAAAGATGATGAAAATCGCTTGGGTGGCATCGCTGACGTCCGCGCTCAGCATCGCGATGATTCCGCCGAACACGGCGATGTGGATAAGTGCTTTCACGTACTCACCGTTGTAAACCGCGCCCAGTCCGGGGATAAAACCGAGAGCACAGGCGATACCGGGATTGCTGCCGCCGGAAGTTCTCGTGGGAGTAGTAACCAGTGTTGCGAGACAATCTTCACAGTAGAGGGCGCCTTTCACCTCCCGAGCGCACTGCGGGCAGAGGGCCTTGCCGCAGTTGCGGCAATAGCCGGTCGCATCCACATCCGCGTGAACGGCGCACTTCATCGCAAGCTCCTACCGGGATCAGGTGTGAGGATGGATGCCACCAAGATGCCTCGGCGGTTGGCGCTCCGTCCTGGATGCGGGCCGCTCTGCGACTTCTGCTGGTGATCGGTAGGCGGAGGAGGCGGCTCGGTTTCCGGCGCGGGCCCCGGAACCGACTCCGGCCGCAAACGCGATTGAATCTCGTAGACGACGCGCAGGTCGTTGACGAATTTCACGCCGCGCGCGTACACCAGATGCGCGTGACGATTGGCAGCCTCGTACAAATTCGACGGGGTCAGGTTCCCCTTCCTCAATTTGCCGGGAGTTGTCCCAAAAGTATTGAAGACAATCAAAAACGTCGCCGCCACGGTCACGACACCCATTGCGAAGCGGGGCTGCCAGAGCACCGGGACCCAGCCAAACCATCCACGCCAGCCCTTGCGCGGTATGCGCGGTCCGAGCGTCTGGTCCAGAATCCTCGAAACGAGCTGCGGGGGCTCCTCCAGCGGTTCCAGCGCCCGAACTCGCCGCACCACACCTCCCACCCGCGCCACCTGCATCGCGCAACGCGCGCAACTCGCCGCGTGGGCGTTCATTTCCGACTGCTCTTCCGGCGAGAGAAGTCCGTCGAGGAAATCGCTCAGTTGTTCTTCAGTTTGTGCGCAGTTCCAGCTCATTCTTGACTCCGGCCGTTTTACGACGGACGCACGCCCAATTGCTCCAGCAACCGGGCCAGTTCAATCCGCCCTCGATTGATCCTTGATTTTACCGTGCCTTCCGGCACTTCCAGAACCTCCTGAATCTCACTATATTCCAAACCCTGCAAATCGCGCAGGATCACCGCCTCGCGCAAATCCGGAGAGAGCCGCGCCAGCGCCCGCTGCACCTGCCGGCTCAACTCGCCTGCCATCGCAAGCCGGTCCGGCGTCCTGGCGCTCGAATGCTTCTCCTCGAGCTTGGGCATGGCATCTTCGATCGAGTCGGTAAGACGGTCGCGCCGGGTGCGCCGGTAATGATCCACCAGCAGATTGCGGGTCACGCTCGTAAGCCAAGTGGTAAAGCCGCCGTAGGCTGCCCGGTAGGTCCCTAACGTCCGGTAAATGCGAAGGAACACGTCTTGGCTCAAGTCCTCCGCGTCCGTCGGGCTCCCGGTGAAGCGGTAGCAGATATTGTAGACGCGCCGCGTGTGGCGCCTCACGAGTTCCTCCCAGGCCGACCCGTCGCCCCGGAGGCAAAGTTGCACCAGTTGGGCGTCGGGCTCCAATCTTCCTCAGCCTCGCAGCTTGCATCGCCTCTCGGCCCTCACCATATGAAACGAAAAATACCGCCGAAAAGTTCCGCACCGTTGCCCCGGCATCTTATCCACCATCCACCGGCAAACACAAGCGATACTCCTTCGCGACACCTGGCGAAGGCTACTCTGGAGATGGGTAAAGGGGAAGGCGAGTGAGGCGGGCGATGCGCGCGAAATCCTTGTCCAGGGTGAAGACGGTGGCGTCGTGCTCGAGTGCGATGGCTGCGATCAGCGTGTCGATGGTGGTTAGCGTGATGCCTTTGCCGCGAGCCAGGCGGAAGATGGCTGCGGCGTCGCGGTACGTTGAGAATCCGCGAGGCTCGAGCATTTCCCACTGAGACAGGTAGCGTTCGATTTGGCTGACGCCACGCGTGAGACCTTGCAAGACCTCGGCGACGATGACTCCGGTGACAGCGAAGGGCTCCGCCTCGGCGATCATGCGGTGCAATTCGGCGCCCGCACGCCCGGGAGAAGAACTGAAAAAATCGATCCAGACGGAACTCTCGACCAGGATCACACGCGGTTTCTCCGCCCGGCCTTCACGTCGCCCTTCCAGATCCCGCTTCCGTAATAACGCAGAATGGCCTTGCGGCTTTCCGAGCGCACCAGCAATTCCAGAGCCTTGTCCACGATTTGGCGTTTGGTCTTCAGCCGGGTGAGCCTACGGGCCTTGCGGATCAATTTATCGTCGATGTCGATGTTGGTTCTGGCCATAGAGAAAGCATACACCAATTTTGGCAAATCATGTGCGACTTTTCCTGGCGTCACCTGGCAGGCTTGAGCCGTCAACAGACAGCGATCAGCATTCAGCAATGCCGGATTGCTGTTGTACCTCGATGATAGTGTCCCCTTTTGTGGTCGATAGAAATGTCCCCTTAATAGGACCTCCAGAAGGAGGTCAGATTGGGGCGGACGGAGATGAGCAGGAGGGAGTTGGGAAGGGTCGAAGTGCTGGCCCGGGTGCGCAGCAAGCAGTTGCGGGTGGCGGATGCCGGCGTGTTGATGCAAGTGAGCTACCGGCAGGCGAAGCGGCTGTGGAGGCGGTATCGGGAGCAAGGGGCAGCCGGTCTGAAGCATCGCAGTGCAGGGCGGCGATCGAATCGAGCTCACGGCGAGAAGTTTCAGCAGAAGGTGCTGCGGCTGGTGCGAGAAAAGTACGGCGGGGCGGTGGGCGAGCGTTTTGGGCCGACG
>JBARRP010000051.1:0-3095 GCA_049644285.1 Candidatus Acidiferrales bacterium
CCCGCCGAAGGATGACCCGAATGTGGGCATCGGCTTGGTCGGCGCGCCCGAGTACGGCGACGTGATGAAGCTGCAGATGAAGATCAATTCCGAGACGCAAGTCATCGAGGAAGCGGAGTTCAAGACGTTCGGCTGCGGCTCGGCAATTGCCAGCTCTTCGCTTGCCACTGAATACGTCAAGGGCAAGACCTCGAGGAAGCGCTGGCCATCAAGAACGCGGATATCGTCCGCGCGCTCAGCCTTCGCCCGAACCCAGTGATGGTGTTCGCAAGCGCTAAAGAGTCGCGCCGGGAAGAAGTGATCACGCAGCTAAGTGTGACAACAGTTTTGAATCGTTAAGAATTCGAAGGAGACATTTCCATGAAAATGACGCGTCGTGTCCTCATTGCCCTCGTTATGACCTTGCTCTTCGCCCCTTGGATTCATGGACAAGATCTTTCCCGGTATCGAAACTTTCCCCTCGGGGCGAGTTTGGTCAAGCTGTCAAACCAGGCTGACCTGGGACCGCTCCCAGCGACGGTGATTCACAGGCGTCCCGCAGTCATCCAAGAGGTGACGTGGTGGCCGCCGCCTGTTGCGGATTCCTCGCGGGGAGCGGAGCCAGTCTCGCAGGTCCTCTTAACCTTTTACAATGGCGAGCTCTACAAGATTTTGGTGACCTATGATCGACGCGCCACCGAGGGGCTTACCTCTGAGGACATGGTCCGAGCCCTGTCGGCAAAGTACGGAACCGCCACGAGGCCCGATGTCACGATTAGCTTCCCATCGACTGACATGGAGGGGCCGACACAAAAAGTGATCGCCCGCTGGGAAGATTCGCAACGCTCGGTCAACCTGTTTCGTTCCTCTGCCTTGGATAATTTCGGGCTGGTCATGTTCTCGAAGCAGCTGAATGCTCAAGCCGAGGTTGCGATTGCTGAATCGGTGAGGCTCGACGAAAAGGAAGGTCCCCAGATGGAATTGGATCGCCAGCAAAAGGAAGCCAACGACCTGGAAGTCGCGCGAGAGAAGAACATGAAGACGTTTCGCCCTTAAGTTAAAGGAGAATGAAATGCAGTTCCTGTTATGGATCATTGTTGGGCTGGCGGGCGGTTGGATGACCGGGAAGAACATGCAGGGTTACGGATACGGTCCATTGATGGACATGGTCATGGGTATCTTGGGCGCCTTGGCCGGAGGTTTCATCGTCCGCTCCGCCTACTTGTCCGGCTGGGAACGCACGACTTATACGATGCTGGGTGCGATTCTGGGCGCTGTTGTTCTGACCGTGGTTAGTGGACTTGCATGCGGAAGAAAGTGGTACGCCAACCTAGAATTGGCCCCACAGCAGGACGGAAGGGTTTCTCGCCGTTGAGGCGGTTTAGAGTAATAAGGAACTCACTTTCGGAATCTTTCGAACGGATTGGACGGAGGATAAGAGAAATGGCAGCGCATGTGGTATTGACAGTGGCGTTTCTAGCTTCACCGGTGCGAGCTGATACTGACACTTGGAACTTCAGCCAGCCAGCAGGAACTCTAGGAACTTCCCAGAACTACGCCGTTGAGGGAACTACCATCACAGCATCGGGTTACAGCCAGCCGAACAAGTTGACGGATCTGTTTGGTAAGACGGCTGGTGGCGATCAGTCTGGCACTACTGACGAGCCGCAGGGCCGTCATTTGCTCGGAATCAACGGTGAGGTTCACAGCGAAATCGCCGGAACAGCGTTTATCCAGCTGGATCTGACGCAGCTTGTCAACGCTGGATTTAAGAACGGTCAACTTGAAATTAGCAGCGTTCAACCCGGGGAGCATTTTAATATCTGGGGTTCAAATCAGAAAGGTGTGCTCGGAACGCTGCTTGTCGCGAATGGCAGCCTCGACACGAAGCCGTTCTCAATTCCGGACTTCGGAAAATTTGATTTCATCAGCATCACGTCTCCTAAGGGAGATGTGCTCGTGGATTCCCTTTCAGCACAGCCGCCTTCCCCTTCACCCGTTCCGGAGCCTTCAACGTTGGTACTTCTGCTTACCGGAGCGGTCGGAATGGGCGGTTTCGTCCGTTGGAAGCTAAAGCATGTTTCTTAGAATAGTGAGGGCGGAACCCGGCTCAAGATCTTGTCGCCTCAACGCGAGGCGTTGGCCATCCGTCTAGCAGACCGCCACTCGCTCACAATGCACTGCAAGCGTATCCATAATTGCTCTGTACGTGTATTTGGCTGGCACTCCACTCGGCCAGAGCGCATCAATCTTCCGCATGATCTTCTCAGCCGTCGCAATCGCATCCGCGATGCACGACTCGACTGCTGGCGAGGGCCTGCCGGCGGATAGTGTCCCCAATTGAGTGATACTACTTCTTCGAAAGCTCGCCCTCGAAATGACTTTCAACATCTTCACGGCCAAGCGGGTTTCTTGCTTTGGTCAATACGACCGAATATACGACCTCGTTACCTTCAAGCTGCGCGGTGATAAACGCCCCGTCTTCTGGCAGTTCTTGGTAGATGAATTTCACTTTTCTGCCGTCTTCAAGTGTTTTGATCCACTCTTCGTCTGGCATTTTCGTTTTCCTGTCAGGCAAGATCAGTGTGTTCTGGGCAGTTCCCTCTAGGCTCCAAATACGGTCTGCAAGTGCTGCTTTCATCGCCGGAATAACACGCACACTACTATACACGCTGCTCAACAGAAAGCGGATTAGTGGTGCAGTATGAGGGGCCGCTGTTCTAAATTGAACATCATTGCTTTGGTTTGAATGACATGATGCGAGCATGCTCAAGAACAAGATCGAACCTGGCAAAATGACTCTGTCCTATGTTCCGGCGGACCTTGAGAAGCGGGGCTGTACCACTTCGTTTTTAACGGGAAAGAGAAATGAAATAGGCAAAGTTTGTGGAGGAATCCCAGCGACGCAACAGGAAGAATACACACAGCCGGATGAAGAGAAAGAAGCGGGCGGCGAAGCCTAACAGGTTGGTTTTTTGTTCTGGCTGGTCAAGAGATTGAAGCATTTCAGAAGCTGAAAAGGAGATCCCCATGTTACTCCTGCTTATTGTTCTCGTGCTCTTGTTCGGTGGAGGTGGCGGCTACTATGGATATTCGAGATGGGGGACGGGCGGAGG
>JBARRP010000052.1:0-4837 GCA_049644285.1 Candidatus Acidiferrales bacterium
TATATGACGACTATACCGACGTAGAGATTCAGGAAGTCGTAAGGCGCGGGATCAAGCGAATTCGCCCCGCAAGCGACGAAGGAGAGGAACTGCGTGACGTTGTATTGTGGCTGGTTGCGTTGAAATATGCCAAGCAGGCGCGGCAGCGCGTCGCATTTATCAGCGACGACAAGGGGTTTCGCGTACCGAATGGGACGTTGCACTCCCATCTGCAAGAGGATCTTGACAGCACTGGGGTGGACGTTGCGTTCTATCGTTCGATTCGAGATTTTGTTGCGGCCAATGCATTGGAGTGTATGGTAGTCGAGCAGGACTTCCTCGAGGCCTTGGTTAGCCCAGAGAAACTGAAAAGCGTTGTGACCGAGCAACTGCTCGGTTCACGCCTCTCGTTAGGCGCGATTCGTGGTGCGGAGATCACGAGGTCTGAACTGGTTGACGCCAAACGCTATCGTGTCGCAGAAGATTCGGATTACGTGGAAGCTCACTACATAGGTGAGTCTCTGGTCAGGTTAGTACAGACAACTTGGACAAACGTACTACTATCGCGGTCCCCCGATCCATTAGACAGCTACGTCGATCCATTAGACACCGCCGCTCAGGTCCACCAAAACTTGTTTGGCGTTGCGCCCGTGACGCTTCGGACATTGCTCGGAGCAGACCCGTCGCATATAACGGTGGGCTCACGGGAAACGGCTTACAAATGCAACTTCGATCTCCGGTTATCTCTCCGCATTGTTCATGGCGTCCGGGAGTCACTCGAAGTCGATGGTTTCCACGCTCGGGACTTCACACCTGCCGCCACCAGCAGCTCCTGAAAGTGCTTCCTAAGCCGCTTTCGGCAGAAACTCCCGTTGGCCTTCGTATCGTTCGCGGTAGGTGAGGTTTTACGTCTTGTAGCTGGGCAGGCTACGCTAGCTTCAGGTCTCCGAGAATCTCTTCGACGCACTTCAGCGGTTGAGCCGTTCTGAACGGCAGTTTGGCCCCGACAGCGCGAATCAGATTCCTGAACGTCTTGTCCCCAGTTACGAAATAATCCACATAAGGCAGAGCGACCTCGGCGTGCCAAACATCGTTCACCCGCCGGTGCGAGAGCTGCATGCTAGGTTCGCCCACCCCCCGTTCCCGGTGTTCCACCCCCATCTCGTGCTCAATGGTAATCGAACGGAAGCACTCCAGCCCGGCCGTGTCGAGCTTATGAACGTGGTCGCGGAAACCGAGGTCAATGGCAAGACCACGAATATATCGACGCCACGCCTCTTGCTTTGTCAATCGGCCATCTCTCACTGCAGCGACATTCGCGTGGAAAGATTCCTGCATCCGCCGGTAAGCCAGCACTTGCATATTGTTACTTTCAGGGCGCGAACGGAGGTCGCTAACGAGGTCCCGACTAAGGACGATCTCAAATGCATCCTTTCGTCCAGCAATTTCAGTGGCCAATTCGCTACAGCTTCGACAGAATGGACAAATTGAATCCGTGTCTCCAGCTTTGCCGTCTAGAAAGGCCTTGATCTCCCGTCGCTGCAGCCCGATACGATCTCGAACCCAGATCGGGCTCAAGGAATCGAAGAACTCTGCGGTTTCATAAGCGGTTCGATCGTCAGGCGAGCGGGCAGCTTCGTACCAATGAATCGTCGACAGCACGATTTTGCAGTCAATGCCCTCTCGCAGGCGAGCCGCGAGATGTGTGTCTCCTCTCTTTGCCCGGGTCAAAAGCTGAATGACATAATTGTGGTCGAGGTATACGAATGTCGACATGGCGATCATTCACCTCGTTCCTTTATAACGCCGATTCAGTCGCGTCCGCGCACTTTCTGCGCGAGCCAAGCGTTGTGCACGAGGGTCACGGCCCGTCCGGCCCGTCCGCGCACTCGGCTTCTTCCGACCCCGGCAGCGTTGAACTAGCGCCCATACTCTGCCCTACCGCACAAGCAGCTTCGGCATCTTCTTGAGCTGGCCCGTGTATCGACTCCCGCATTTTCGTCCGCGCGAGTGCGAGTGAGCGAGGAGCCAGGGCTTCACGAGCACTCCCATCGGCGCACGTGCAGTCACCACACCGGCTTAGTGTGACTTCCATTCGTCCTCGAAAATGCTCTTAGCCGGGAACCCTGCCATGCCTGGGTCCTACATGACAGGGGGTGCTCGGGAATTTCGGTTGGGACTCCCAGACAGGTGGGTACGCGAGGGAGGGTTGCGTCTGGGGCGAGGACTTTCGGGAACAGTCGAGCCGGGACGCTGTGCCCAATTTTGTGCCCACCACCAAACCCTATGGCGTGCTACCGAGTGTCTGTGTCGCACTGCTAAGTGCAAATGTCCGTTGCGTCTGTCGCGCTTCGTAGCATTCCATCGCCTTCGGTGTAACTCGTTGATTCTTCGTGCGAGGAGACTTAGCAGGCAGCCCTGTTCGGCCACTCCAGCACCTCTCCGCGGATGGCAACGAGCGGCTTCGGAAGCGGCTGCGGCAGCAGTATAGCATCAACGCGACTGATCGGATTTAGACCGGCGGATCTTGGGCCGTGGCAGGACGGTTTTCGTGCGTGGCGCGGATAACGCCGGACTCGTCGCTGAAGAAGTTCCGGAAGCCGTAATTGCCGGGACGAGCGAGCAAAGTGTAATTTTTCACCCGGCCTTCAGAATCGGCCTGTGCAGGCGCGTATTGAAGCTCAAATCCCGCCGATTGCGCCCATTGCGCCGCGGTTCGCGCGGGTTCGCCCAGCGCTTCCAGACTGGCAGGGTAACCGCCCTCCGCTGCCGCATAACTGTGAAGCGCGGCGCGCAGGTTGCTCATGGCCTCGAGCGCCCGCGACTCCGCCTGGGCCGAAGGATTTACAAACCGCAGCGGTAACGCGAACCAAACGATTGCCCACAGACTACCAATCACAATGCCCCAATAGAAGATGACCTTTACCAGGCTGCGCTTCTTGGGCTTTGTAGTTTCGTCGGGTGGCGCAGCCGTCAGATCAGCGCCGCAGTAGGGGCAAATTTCGCTTGCCTGATTGATAGGCTTGTCGCATTCACGGCAGACGTACATTGCGAAATCATCCTAGGGAGCGGAGGAGGCCAAGTCAAATCAAGAAGACGGCAGGTGCTTTCCCGCGCCCGAGAATCCAAAATGGCGCGCTCGGTCCAGTAAGCAAGATGCACCCGGACTGTCTGGAGACCTTGGCTAAAAGCTACAATAGGTGCGAATGTCCCTCAGCGAATCGGCTTCAGTTCGGCTGGCAACGCAGCTCAGCTCGCTCGCGCTCCTGCTCCAGGGGACAAGTCCCGAGGCGCTGGAGCGAAGGCCGGCTCCCGCGAAATGGTCGGCGCGAGAGAATATTGCGCATCTTGTGCGGTACCACGAAATCTGCATGGAACGAATCGAGCGGATCGTCGCCGAAGAGAAGCCGAAGCTCCCACGCTATCTCGCCGAAGACGATCCCGCATGGCCTGCCTGGACAGCGTTGCCGGCTGAAGAGGTGCTTCGACGGCTGGAGAGATTGCGCGCGAAGTTGATCCACCGAATCGAACAGCTTTCACCCAAGCAATTCGAGCGCATCGGCGTCCATTCGCGATACGGCGAGATGACGCTCCAGCTTTGGATCGAATTCTTTCTTCTTCACGAAGCACATCATCTCTACGTTGTCTTGCAGCGCCTCCGCGAGAAAGCCTGAACCAAGCCCTCAACTCCGACCCGCAAAGAGTACGGGCTGTGGCTCACTGCCTCCCTGAGGTCTCTCGAAGGGCCCCACCCGGCGTTTTGCGCCGGGTTGACGCGAGGGCTTGGCGTCCCCAGCCGATTACGCCTCCGGGGCATGGCCGACCAGCACGAGGCCAACGGTGGAACTTCCGCCACTGCCGGACGCTAGCGGGGCTTTGACGTACAGGATCCACAAGTCCCCATCGTTCTGATGCACTATCCCGGGTAGCGAGGGCGGGGCATTATCGGGCGGGTATAGACTCCACACCGAAGGGTGGCCTGTTCCGGCAGCTTTGCGGCTCGCCTTGTACAGATCTTTGCCCGCCAGAGGCTCGACAGAAGAATCCGCAGCGGCGGGAATGGCAAGCAGAAAATCACGATAAGGCGAGACGCCCTGATGGTTGCCGTCTACCGGCTGCAAGGCATAGCGCAGCGTGTAGACCCCAGGCTGAATCGCTTGCTGCCGGTAGTCTTGAGACGCGGCCTCAAAGCGAATGGCGCCAACGAGAGCGCCATCACCAAACTGGGGAAAGGCAATCCCAAGCCCCGACCCCGATGCCGCCTTCGCGGGGATGTCTTTGCGAAACCAGATCTCACATAGGGCGCCCTGCGGCCCGGTGACGCGCAAGGCGTCGCCAGAAAGCGTGCCGCGCACTGGTGCGGCTAATTCCTGCGGCGCTGGCAAGCTTGCGGTTTCGACTTTATAGCCCTGCGCCGAAGCTGCAGCAGCGATTGGCAGAAAAGCGCAAAAGAGCAAAGTGGTGCGAGGGAGGATGGCACAGCGATGATTCATTGCAGTCCCTTTGGTCGTCCGATTAGTTCCCACATGCAGGGACGATTGCAGATGCATTGGGTTTCGGCAAATTGGAACTCACGGAGCACCGGCAGGAGCGCCTCTGGGTGACAACTCCGATTTTCGTTCGGGATGACTGCCCATAATAGGTTCCGCGCCCCTCGAAGTCAAAGCACAAGATGCACGTGGGTGCACCCCATAGAAGTGAGAACTGCGTGAGAATAAGGTGGTAAGAAAGGTTTCTTACGGCTATTATAGCCGTAAGGAGGAATCATGCCCGATTCTCGCGAAGTTCCGCAACGTATTCTTGATCTCGCCGCGCAGCTGGCGCAGGCTAAGCCCATGCGCCGAGGCTCGCTCTCGGA
>JBARRP010000053.1:0-2339 GCA_049644285.1 Candidatus Acidiferrales bacterium
AGGTCGCATTAGATCGACGACCGCCTGATACAGCTTCGCGCGCAGTTGATAACGCTCGTTAGCCCGCGTGATGTAGCGCACGGCTAGTTCGATTCCTCCTGGGACCGGCTTGATGTTGATTGCCGGAGCTGCGGTAAGGGCACTCATATTGCGCGACTGCGCCGCGCCTTTCCATTCGCGTTCCGCCTCGAGCGCGCCCTCCGAGGTCGCTTCCGCAACTTTTTTCTGGATGGCATCGACGATCGGATATGGATCCTGACCCGGCGGCAAGACAATCTGCAGCTCGTCCCAGAGCCACTGCCCAGAGGTCGAAAAATTAAAATAGTGGCCTTCGATGGCGAAGCTGTTGGTAAAGGTCACGCGGCGGCCGGTAGGGTGGCCGGAGTCGGTCCAGTTGCCGGTCTCGAGCAGCACTGTCTGAAACATCCCGAGTTCCACCACTTCGCCGGTTACGCCGTTGATCTCGACCCAATCGCCGAGGCGAATTCCGTTCTTTCCCATCAGCACAAACCAGCCGAGGAATCCTACGATGAAATCCTTCAACGCTACGGTCAAACCTGCTCCGGCCAGCCCCAAGACTGTCCCGATCTGGTTGGGCGGGCCGAAAATCACCAGTAGGATCAAAATCACGGCGATCACTTGCAGCGCAACGCGCGTCACGGTACGCAATGTCTCGACCTGTCGCCGGTCCAACGACAATTTGCCGAGCAGGCGTGCAATCCAGTTTTCAAAGAAGAGTCCCACGAGCGCGATAACCAAAATAACCAGCACACCGCGCAGAGCGCGATTGGCGACGGCCCGCTGCTCCGAAGTGACAACGTCGATCCACTTGCCGTATACAGCGGACAGTTGTTTCTGATCGTCGATCCGCTTGTCGAAGCTCGTAAGCGCTTTCTGATCGCTCGCGCGGCCTTTCGTGACCTTCACGAGCGCCGCCGATTTTTCGCGGTTTAGGTTTGCATGCTGTGTTAGCCCAGGGCCGGGCGCAGCGCCCGCACTGGTTGGAAGCTCTTCGGGGCCCGGTCGTTTTTGTGTTTCGATTCGCGATTCGAGCTCGTTATGCTTCGTGGAAAAGGCCGCTGCCACCGATTCCGCCTCTTGTTTGGCGCGCCACAATAGCAACTGTTTGTTATGCAGCGCGGACCATTGCTGGTACCGGTGGATCAACCCGCTTGCTTGTGCTGGCGGGCTGACGGAAACCTTCATGGCATCCGCGACCCTTGAAGAGGCTTCGTGTTCCTGCACCAACGCTTCAATCCGGCCCTGGGTATCGCCTCCCGCGCGGGTTAGATCTTGCTTCGCTTCATCAACTTCGTCCTGATCGAGTTCCACCTGCGCTTTCGCTTGCTCGAGCTGATCATCCAACGCATCTTTCTTGGCTCCGCTAGTCTTCGTCTCGGCTGCCGTGAGCTGCTCGACACGCGCCTTATCAGCGTCCAAAGCGTTCTCAGCCTTTTGTAACCGCGCCTCGATCGCCTTTGCTTCCGCGCTCAAGACCGGAGGGTGCTCTTCGGCATCCCGCACGGCCGCCGCAAACGCCAGGTCAATCTCGTGATCGGCCAAGCGCAGCGCTTCCTGTGCGAATGGCAATTCCTCCGCGCTGGTGGGCATCTGCGCCAGCCGCTCGGCGGTGAGCAAGGGTGTCTGATCGACCGGCGGTGCTTGAACGCCCGCGAAATACAGAGGTCCAGGAGCAATCGGCGATACCGTCCTCTGTTGTTCTGTCCGGAACAATGCGTACGTCGTCGCTCCCAAGAGCACCAGCAGCACGATCGCAATGATTCTCTGCGTGGATTTCATTTTTCCTCGCTGCGTATCATTCTAACCTAGAGATGGTAGATGCCGCGCGGAATGCTTCCTGGGCGGTGACGTCAAGCTGCTTGTGTAAGTAGTTCGAGGGTGTGGTTTTTCCAGTTCTCGTTGAAGCACTGCAGCCCGGATGAGTTGCTTTTCCCTTCGCGGAAAGGAACGGCGCTGTGTCGGAACAATCTGCTGCGGCGGGTTGTCTACCCGGCGTGTGATCGAGCCAAGATTCCACGAGTCGGCTGGCACTGTCTCCGCCACTTCCACGCGACCCTGTTGAGCGAAGCCGGGGAACCGTTAAAGGTGGCGCAGGCACAGCTTGGCCATGCTGACTTGCAGACGACTCTCGGGGTTTATACGTACGTTCTGCCCGGGTCACAACGCCGGGCGGTCGAGAAAGTGGAATCGCTAGTTTTCCCAAACTTTCCCAAGTTCGGGGATCATTCAAACGGGGGCCGAAGAGATCGAGCTCAAAATCCAATGACGCGAAAAGATTTAGAAATATGGAAGTGGCGCGCCCTAGCCCGGATTATTCA
>JBARRP010000054.1:0-40682 GCA_049644285.1 Candidatus Acidiferrales bacterium
TTTTCACGGGGTACCGGCCGCAATTTTATTTTCGGACGACGGACGTGACGGGAGACGTGAAGCTGCCGCAAGGGGTAGAGATGGTGATGCCGGGAGACAACATCAGCATGGAAGTAGCGCTGATCACGCCGGTGGCGCTGGAGAAGGGGCTGCGGTTCGCGATCCGCGAAGGCGGCCACACGGTGGGCGCCGGCGCCGTCAGCGACATTGCAGAATGAAAGCGTCGGCTCGCCCCGAGCCGCAATGAGATTGAGGCGAAGAGCGCCGTGACCCAGATCGTCGAGTAAACGAATATGCGCGAAATCATCACTCTGCAATGCGGCGAATGCAAGAATCGCAACTACACAACCACGAAAAACCGGAAAAAGCATCCGGACCGTTTGGAGACGCAAAAGTTTTGCAACACGTGCCGGAAGCACACCCCGCACAAAGAAGTGAAGTAGCGGAGTGGGTTCAACGCTATAGCGGTGAGACGGAATCACCCTGCAGGTCAATGAATCGGCCCTCAGGGTAAAGGGGAGTAGGTTCAATGGTAGACCGCCGGTCTCCAAAACCGGATGTGGGGGTTCGAGTCCCTCCTCCCCTGCCAGCTTTTTGAGGCGAGGCGAGGCCGGCAGAGGATTTCAAGGTTCGTGAAAGCGACAAAGGCAGCGAGCGCATGGCACAGGCGGCACGATTGAGAGAAGAAGCAAGCGGATCGGGTTTACCCGTCCCTGGGTTTTTGCAGCGGATCGCGGAATATCCGCGCCGGGTGCGCCAGTTCCTCCACGAAGTGCGTGTAGAGATGAAGCAGGTGAACTGGCCTTCCTGGGACGACGTCAAGTCGACAACGACCGTGGTAATCGTCACCGTGGCGTTTTTTGCAGTTTACTTCTTGCTGACGGATACGTTTTTTAGTCGCCTGGAAAGCGTGGTCTGGCAACGCTTCAAACATTAGAGGAAGTACGAATGGCAAAGCAGTGGTACATCGTCCACACCTATTCGGGCTTTGAGAAGAAGGTAAAGGAAAGCCTCGAGGGACGCGTGGCTGCCTTCGGCTTACAGGACAAGATCGGCCGGATGATCATCCCCACCGAATCTGTCGTCGAAGTCCGCGGCGGCAAGAAAGTGGTGTCCCCGCGGATGTGCTATCCGGGCTACTTGCTTGTTGAAATGGACATGGACGACTACACCTGGCATGTCGTCCGCTCGACCCCGCGGGTGACCGGATTCGTCGGCTCGGGCCAGACGCCCAGCCCGCTTACCGACGAGGAAGTCCAGAACATTCTGAACCGGGCAACGACCACCGCCGAAAAGCCGAAGCCGAAGCTGACTTTCGACCGCAATGAGCAGGTTCGGATTGTGGATGGGCCGTTCGCAAATTTTAATGGCACGGTCGAGGAAATTGATCCCGACCACAGCCGGCTGAAAGTTTCGGTCACGATTTTCGGACGCGCCACTCCGGTCGAGCTGGATTTTGCCAGTGTCGAAAAGCTGGCTTAGGAGCGCGCCGCGGACGACTGGGAGCTAGATCATGGCCAAGAAAATTCAAACCACGGTGAAGTTGCAATTGCCGGCCGCCAAAGCAACTCCAGCGCCGCCGGTGGGCACCGCGCTCGGACCACACGGTGTCAATATCATGGACTTCTGCAAGCAATTCAACTCGAAGACGGCGAAGGAGCCGGAGGGAATGATCATTCCGGTTCTCGTAACCATCTATACCGATCGCACCTTTACGTTCATCACCAAGACCCCGCCGGCATCCGAGCTGCTGAAGCGTGCGGCGGGAATCGTGAAGGGTTCGCCTGAGCCGAACCGCAACAAGGTCGCCAAGGTCACCCGCAAGCAGGTTGAGGACATCGCCAAGACCAAGCTGCCCGACCTGAACACGTCGAACCTGCAAGCGGCCGTCCGCACCGTGATGGGCACGGCGCGCAACATGGGCATCGAAGTAACCGACTGACGGGAGACTGAGCCGATGGGCCGTGGGGCAAAGGACGCAGGAAAAAACATTGAGAAGGCGCGCAAGCTCGTCGAGCCTCGCGCCTATCGCCTCGAAGAAGCCGCCGAGCTTCTCCGCAAAGCGCATTTCGTGAAATTCGACGAAACAGTCGAGCTGGTCCTGAATTTGGGTGTGGACCCGAAGCAGTCCGACCAGATGGTCCGCGGTACGGTGGTGCTGCCGAACGGGCTCGGCAAGTCAAAGCGCGTTCTGGTCATCGCCAGCGGCGAGAAAGTCCGCGAAGCGCAGGAAGCCGGCGCGGACTTCATCGGTGGCGAGGACATGGTGCAAAAGATCCAGGAAGGGTGGACGGATTTCGAAGCGGTGATCGCTACGCCGGACATGATGAAGTCCGCAGGGCGTCTCGGCAAGGTTCTGGGGCCTCGGGGCCTGATGCCCAATCCGAAGACCGGCACGGTGACGTTTGAGATTGCCCGCGCCGTCAAGGAAATCAAGGCGGGCAAAGTGGAATTCCGGCTGGACAAGACCGGCATCATCCATTCACCGATCGGCAAGATCAGTTTCAATGCGCAGCAGCTTGCCGGGAACGCGCAGGCACTGCTGGCCGCCGTCATCAAGGCCAAGCCGGCTGCGGCCAAAGGGAAGTACATCAAGAGAATCACCCTCACTTCGACGATGGGGCCGGGAATCTTGATTGACCACGCCGAAGCGGATGCCGCGGTTGCGGTCGCGGCCTAGGGCCGGAGGCAGGGAAGCAGGCATGAAGAAGAAAGCGGAAAAGAAACAACAAGCCGACGCACTCCGTATCCAGCTCGCCAGCGTCTCGAGCGTGATCCTGACAACATTTCAGGGCATCACCGTCGAGCAGGATACCCGCCTGCGACGCGCCGTCGAAGCCGCCGGAGGCCATTACGAGGTTGTGAAGAACAGGGTGGCGGAGCGCGCCGCCGCTGGAACTCCGGCCGAAGGACTTCTGAAAGGATTGTCCGGCACGAATTCGATTTCTTATACGACCGCGGACCCGGTGGCGCTCGCGAAAGTCTTGACGAAGATCGCCAAGGATGTTCCGGCATTCCAATTCCGCGCCGGCTGGGTCGAAGGCCGCGTCGTTTCGATTGACGAGATCCAGCAGCTCGCGCAATTGCCGTCGAAGGAAGAGCTCATCAGCAAGATCATGTTCCTGTTGCAAGCTCCGATGCAGCGGATCGCCTCGGCGCTCGCGGCGGTCCCGCGGAATCTGGCTGTCGTCACCAGCGAGGCGGCCAAGGCCAACAAGTTTGCTCAATCTTGAGGAGGATAGGACACCGAAATGGCTAGCAAAGTGGAAACAATCCTGGATGACATCAAGGGCTTGACTCTGCTCGAAGCTTCCGAACTGGTCAAGAAGATGGAAGAGACCTTCGGAGTTTCAGCGGCCGCCGCCGCTCCCGTCGTCATGGCGGGCGGCGCGACGGCTGCGGGCGGTGCAGCTCCGGCGGAGGAGAAGACGGAATTCACCGTCGTCCTCACCGAAGTCGGAGCCAACAAGATTAACGTGATCAAGGCCGTCCGCGAAGTGACCAGCCTCGGCTTGAAAGAAGCCAAGGACCTGGTCGATGGCGCGCCCAAGACGGTGAAAGAAGGCGTGAACAAGGACGAAGCGGCCACCATCAAGAAGAAGTTTGAAGACGCCGGAGCCAAGGTCGAGATCAAGTAGTGGCGCCCTCGGGCATTTCAGTGCCGGGGCTTATAAGGATTCGCGACGCGCGCGCTTCATGGACAATTTCAATCTCACAATGCGTCCTTCCCGGACCGCCGGTACACGTGTCTCCTGGCGATTCCGGCCCAACTTTTGAAGGGAAGAGGTAAATCAGCATGAGGAATGGAAATCGCCCCACCCGGGAACGGGAACGTCTGGACTTTGCGAAGATTAAAACGACGGTCCAGATTCCCAACCTGATTGACGTTCAGAAGAAATCTTACCAGCGTTTCCTGCAGATGGATCAATTGCCGAGCGAGCGCGAGGACTCGGGTTTGCAGTCCGTCTTCACCTCGGTGTTCCCGATCCAGGATTTTCGCGGTCTCTCGCAACTCGATTTCGTGGACTATGCCATCGGGAACTGGGAATGCAAGTGCGGTCATCTGCGCGGCCTGCACCACCTTCGCGCGACGTGCCGGAATTGCGGCGCTTCCGTGGTCACAAACCCTTATCGCAGCGGTGACGTGATCTGCGCCAAGTGCGGCACGTTCAACCGCAATACCCCCACCTTCTGCAACAAATGCGGCGACCCGGTCACCCTCCAGCTCAAATACGACATGAACGAGTGCCAGGAGCGCGGGATGACCTATTCCGCGCCTCTCAAGGTCACCATTCGTCTGACTATCTACGACAAGGATCCCGATACCGGCGCGAAGAGTATTCGCGACATCAAGGAACAGGAAGTCTTCTACGGCGACATCCCGCTGATGACCGAGAACGGCACATTCATCATCAACGGAACCGAGCGCGTCATCGTCAGCCAGCTCCATCGCTCCCCGGGCGTTTTCTTCGAGTCCGCTAATAATCGAACCTATTTCCTGGGAAAAATCATCCCCTACCGCGGCTCGTGGGTGGAATTCGAGTACGACACGAAGAACATCCTCTACGTTCGTATCGACCGCAAGCGCAAATTCCTGGGCTCGATCTTCCTTCGCGCCCTGGGCATGAAGACAAACGACGAGATCCTGCGCACCTTCTATCAAGTCGAGCGGGTCTCGCTGCGCGACGCGAAGCTCTTCTGGAACGCTTCCGAGGGTTTGATCGACCGCAAGCTCTCGCACGAGATCAAACACCCGCGCTCGGGCGACGTGCTCGTCGGTGCGCACAAGCGCATCACTGACGCGCTCTACAAGGAGCTGGCCAAGGCGAAGGTGAACCAGGTCGAAGTCTCCGTCGCCGACCTCGAGAGTGCCATCACCGTCGGTGAGCTCGTCAACCGCCAAACCGGCGAAGTCCTGCTCGACGCCAACAAGCCGCTCACGCCCGAAGCATGGTCCGCTCTCGCGGAAGCTGGAATCCCGGAAGTGGATGTTTGCTTCCCCGATCGCGACGACGTCGGCGTGATCATCAGTCGCACGCTCGAGAAGGACTCGATTCATACGCCACGCGAGGCCCTGATCGAAATCTACCGCAAGTTGCGTCCGGGCGATCCGCCCACGCTCGAGACCGCCACTGCACTCTTCAACGGGATGTTCTTTGACGCCCGGAAGTACGATTTCAGCAAGGTCGGGCGTTTGAAGTTCAATATCAAGCTGGGCCTCGAGACCCCGCTCGACAAGCGCACGCTCGACCCCTCCGATTTCGTCGCTGCAATCAAGTATCTCCTCAAGCTCCGGCGCAATATCGGCACGGTGGACGACATCGATCACCTGGGGAATCGCCGCGTCCGTGCAGTCGGCGAGCTGCTCGAAAACCAGTTCCGCATCGGCCTGGTCCGCATGGAGCGCGCCATCAAGGAAAAAATGTCTGTCTACCAGGAAATGTCCACGGCCATGCCGCATGACCTGGTCAACGCGAAACCTGTGATGGCAGCCATCCGCGAGTTCTTTGGCAGCTCCCAGCTCAGCCAGTTTATGGATCAGACGAATCCTCTCAGCGAGATCACGCATAAACGGCGTCTTTCCGCCCTTGGCCCGGGCGGATTATCGCGCGAGCGCGCCGGGTTCGAGGTCCGCGACGTTCACCCCACGCACTATGGGCGTATCTGCCCGATTGAGACCCCGGAGGGCCCGAACATCGGTCTGATCAGCTCACTTTCCTGCTACGCGCGGATCAACGAATTCGGCTTCATCGAATCGCCCTACCGCAAGGTAAAGGGCGGGCGCGTCATTGACTACGTTCAGATCGTCAACGCCGGCGACTCCGAGTTCAAGCCCGGCGAGATCGTCGAGAAGGAGAAAGTGGACGACACCAACGAGGATTTGAAGCGCCGCCGCGTTGTCGTCGAGCCGTACTGCTTCTATCTCTCCGCGTGGGAAGAAGATCGCTACGTCGTCGCGCAAGCGAACGCCTCGCTTGACGAGCGCGGGAAAATTACGACCGAGCTCGTTAACTGCCGCCAAGCCGGCAACTTCGTTTTGAAGTCTCGCGACGAGGTGGACTACATCGACGTATCGCCGAAGCAGCTCGTCTCCGTCGCCGCCAGTTTGATTCCGTTCCTCGAGAACGACGACGCCAACCGCGCCCTGATGGGCTCCAACATGCAGCGCCAGGCCGTCCCCCTGATCCGCGGCGAAGCCCCGCTGGTCGGCACCGGCATGGAGCGCGTCACCGCGCGCGATTCCGGAGCGGTGGTGGTCTGCCGCCGCGACGGCATCGTCGATCAAGTAGATTCCGAGCGCATCATCGTTCGCGTCGAATCCGATCAGTCCGGCGTCCTTAGCCGCGAGGTCGGCTCCGACATTTACCTGCTGACCAAATTCAAGCGTTCGAACCAGAACACTTGCATCAATCAGAAGCCGCTCGTCCGCGCCGGCGATCGCGTCAAGCAGGGCCAAGTGCTGGCCGACGGGCCGTGCACGGACCGCGGCGAGCTTGCGCTTGGCCGCAACGTCCTCGTCGCGTTTCTCCCGTGGCGCGGCTATAACTTTGAAGACGCCATCCTTGTCAGCGAAAAGCTGGTCGAGGAGGATTACTACACTTCGATCCACATCGAGGAATACGAAATCGAGGCGCGGGACACAAAGCTCGGCCCCGAGGAAATTACTCGCGATATTCCCAACATCAATGAGGGTTTCCTCCGCAACCTCGATGAAAGCGGCGTCATCCGCATCGGCGCGACCGTTAGGCCCGGCGACATCCTCGTCGGCAAGGTTACCCCCAAGGGTGAAACCACGCTCACCCCCGAAGAAAAGCTCCTTCGCGCCATCTTCGGCGAAAAGGCTGGCGACGTCCGCGACGCTTCGCTCTACTGCCCGCCGGGCATCGAAGGCACCATCGTCGACGTGAAAATCTTCTGTCGCAAAGGCGCGGAGAAAGACGAGCGTCACAAGGCCATCGAGGGCACTCAGATCGCCAAGCTCGAAAAGAACCTCTCGGATGAAATCCGAATCCTGACGGACGAGCGGTTGAAGCGCCTCACCGACCTGCTCGGCGGACAGAAGCTGCTCGCCGACCTGCACGATGAGCGCACCAACAAGCGCTTGCTCACCAAGGGCACCGAGCTGACGCGCGACATCCTCGAAAAAATCTCCACCCGCAACCTCAAGCGCTTGCGCCTTTCCGACAAGGACCCGCTCCTCATCGAGAAGATCGACGAGGTGGAGGAGATGACCTCGCGGCAGATCGACGTCCTGCGGAAGATCACCGACGAGCGCATCAACAAGCTCAAGAAAGGCGACGAGTTGCCGCCCGGTGTCATCAAGCTCGTCAAAGCTTACATCGCCATGAAGCGCAAGCTTTCCGTGGGCGACAAGATGGCAGGCCGTCACGGCAACAAAGGCGTCATCGCCAGAATTGTTCCCGAGGAAGATATGCCGTATCTGCCGGACGGCACGCCGGTCGAAATCGTTCTCAACCCGCTCGGCGTCCCTTCGCGTATGAATGTCGGCCAAATCCTCGAGACTCACCTCGGCTGGGCTTCGAAAGAGTTGGGCGAAAAAATCGGGAAGATGCTCGACGACGAAGCCCGCGCCGAAGTCGTCCGCAAGTGGTTCAAGGACGCCTTCGGCCCGACTCCCGTCTGGAAATCCATCGCCGAGTTGGATGACGACGCGGTGATCGAGCTGGCACGGAATTTCCGCGAGGGCATCCCGGTGGCCACGCCCGTCTTCGACGGCGCTCGCGAAGGCGATATCCGCCATCTGCTCGAGTTCTCCGGCCTGCCCGAGACCGGCAAGATCACACTCTACGACGGGATGACCGGCGATCCGTTCGCGCAAAACGTGACCGTTGGCTACATCTACATGCTCAAGCTCTCGCACCTGGTCGACGACAAGATTCACGCGCGCTCGATCGGGCCTTACTCGCTCATCACCCAGCAGCCGCTCGGTGGGAAGGCGCAGTTCGGAGGCCAGCGCTTCGGTGAAATGGAAGTGTGGGCGCTCGAAGCCTATGGCGCTGCGCACATCCTTCAGGAGTTGCTGACGGCCAAATCGGACGACGTCTATGGTCGTGCCAAGATCTACGAGGCCATCGTGAAGGGCGAGCCGGGCATCGAGCCCGGCGTGCCCGAGTCGTTCAACGTGCTGGTTCGCGAGCTGCAATCGCTCTGCCTCGACGTCGAATTGATGAAGCGGCAAAAGCCGCAGGTACCCCAACCCGTCGAGTAGCAGTTCCCGGCCCTGGCCGGACGGAATTGTGGAATGGCGGTTTCCGCGGCAGTTAGCGGAAGCCGCCGGAAGGTTTTGCAAAGGGTTTCTCCGACGATGTCGGAGGGGAGGTTGTCCATTGTATCGTTCGAGCCCGTATGATCGCGCTAGTCAGATCGCAGATTTCGATTCCATCCGCATCAGCCTGGCGAGTCCGGAAAAAATCCGGTCCTGGTCGCACGGCGAGGTGACCAAGCCGGAGACCATCAACTACCGCACCTTCAAGCCCGAGCGGGATGGCTTGTTCTGCGCCAAGATTTTCGGTCCGGTGACGGACTGGGAATGCCTTTGCGGCAAGTACAAGCGCATGAAGCATCGCGGAGTGATCTGCGACAAGTGCGGTGTGGAAGTCACTCTCAGCAAAGTGCGCCGTGAGCGCCTCGGCCACATTGAGCTGGCATCGCCCTGTTCGCACGTCTGGTTCTTCAAGGGCCTCCCCAGCCGCATCGGCTACCTGCTCGATATCACCATGCGCGACCTCGAGCACATTCTCTACTTCGAGGCCTTCGTGGTGATCGATCCGGGAGAAGCCCCCGGAATCAAGGGAAAAGAAATCCTTCAGGAAGAGAAATACCGCGAGCTTCAGAAGGAATTCGCCGGGAAATACGACGCCAGAATGGGCGCGGAAGCCATCAAAGAACTCCTGCGCCGCGTTGATGTCGACAAGTTGAGCGAAGAGCTCCGCGAAAAGATGAAGATCGATCCCAGCTTGCAGAAGCGCATCAAGTACGCCAAGCGGCTGAAAGTGGTCGAAGCTTTCCGCAAGAGCGGCAACAAGCCGGAGTGGATGATCCTGGACGTGATCCCGGTCCTGCCTCCCGAGCTGCGCCCGCTCGTGCCTCTGGATGGAGGCCGCTTCGCCACGTCGGATCTGAACGACCTCTACCGTCGCGTCATCAACCGCAACAACCGCTTGAAGAAGCTGATGGAACTGCACGCGCCCGACGTGATTGTCCGCAACGAAAAGCGCATGCTCCAGGAAGCGGTGGACGCGTTGTTCGACAACGGCCGCCGCGGCCGCGTCCTGCGCGGCACCAACAACCGCCCGCTCAAGTCGCTTTCCGACACGCTCAAGGGCAAGCAGGGGCGCTTCCGCCAGAACCTCCTCGGTAAGCGCGTGGACTACTCCGGCCGCTCCGTCATCGTCGTTGGCCCGGAGCTGCGACTCCACCAGTGCGGTCTGCCGAAGAAGATGGCGCTCGAGCTGTTCAAGCCGTTCATCTACCACCGGCTCGAAGCCGCCGGCCACTGCACCACGATCAAGCAGGCCAAAGAGCTCGTCGAAGCCCAGGAATCGATTGTCTGGGACATCCTCGAGGATGTAATCCGCGAGCACCCGGTCCTTTTGAACCGCGCCCCAACGCTTCACCGCCTGGGCATCCAGGCGTTCGAGCCGGTGTTGGTCGAAGGCAAAGCCATCCGCATCCATCCGCTTGTCTGCACCGCGTTCAACGCCGACTTCGACGGCGACCAGATGGCTGTGCACATTCCGCTCTCACCCGAAGCGCAGGTCGAAGCGTCTGTGCTCATGCTCAGCTCGCACAACATCCTTTCTCCGGCGAACGGCATGCCCCTTGCCGTGCCCACGCAGGACATGGTTCTCGGCATCTACTACCTGACCAAGTCCAAGCCCGGTGCCAAGGGCGAAGGCCGCGCTTTCGGGTCCATCGAGGAAGTAATCCTCGCTCTGGAAGCTGGCGAGGTCGAGCTGCTCACCCCGATTCGTCTCCGCTACTCCGGCGAGGTTGTCGATCTCACGACTGCGTACGACGATCAGGACGTGCCGCATACCGAGCCGATTGTGCTCAAGCGCCAGTTCCTGCACACCACCGTCGGTCGCGTGATTTTTAATGATCACTTGCCCTCGGAGATGCCTTTCATCAACGGCTTGCTCAAGAAGAAGGGCACGCAGCAGCTCGTGCAGTATTGCTACCTGCGCTTCGGCCTCGAGCGCACCGTGAAGATGCTCGACAAGCTGAAGGAGCTCGGCTTCCTGTACGCCACCAAGGCCGGCGTCTCCATCGGCATCAGCGACATGGTCATCCCCAGCGTGAAGAGCAAGCTGGTGGACACCGCCGAGCACGAGGTCGTCAAGGTCCAGCAGCAATATCTCGATGGCGCCATCACCAACGGCGAGCGCTACAACAAGGTCATCGCCATCTGGAGCGACGTCACCGAGAAAGTGGCTGACGAAATGTTCAAAGCCCTTGAGCAGCAGGACAAAGAGGGCGTCATCAACCCCATTTACGTCATGGCCGACTCAGGCGCCCGCGGTTCGAAGCAGCAGATTCGCCAGCTCTCCGGAATGCGCGGCTTGATGGCCAAGCCTTCCGGCGAAGTCATCGAGACGCCCATCACCTCGAACTTCCGTGAAGGCCTCACCGTGCTGCAGTACTTCATCTCCACTCACGGCGCGCGCAAAGGTTTGGCGGATACGGCGCTCAAGACCGCCGACTCCGGCTACCTCACCCGCCGCCTGGTGGACGTGGCTCAGGACGTGATTATCAGCGAGATCGATTGCGGCACCGCCGACGGCATCTACGTCGAGCCGATCATCGAAGCGGGTGTCGAAGTCGAGCCGTTGCGCGATCGCGTCGTTGGCCGCGTCTCGCTCGAAAAAATCAAAGACTACGAAGGCAACGTGATCGTCGAGATCAACCAGGAAATCACCGAAGAGCTCGCCAACGCCATCCAGGCCGCGGGCATCGAGCGGGTGAAGATCCGCTCCGTGCTCACCTGCGAATCCCGTCGCGGCGCCTGCGCGCGCTGCTACGGCCGCAACTTGGCCACCGGACGGATGGTCGAGCTCGGTGAAGCGGTCGGCGTAATCGCCGCGCAGTCCATCGGCGAGCCCGGCACACAGCTCACGATGCGGACCTTCCACATCGGCGGCACCGCCACCCGGGTCACCGAACAGTCCAAGGTCGAGGCCAAGAACAACGGCTTCGTCAAGTTCATCGACCTCAAGGTGGTCGAGGGCCGCGGCAAGCTGCTCATCTCCATGAACCGCTCCGGCCTTATCGCCGTCGTCGACGAGAAGGGGCGCGAGAAAGAGCGCCACCACGTCGTCTACGGCGCCCGGTTCAAGGTCGAAGACGGCCAGCCCGTCACCCTCGGCCAGACGATGGTTGAATGGGACCCGTACACCTTCTCGATCCTCACTGAAGCCGCCGGCACGGTCCAGTTCAAGGACCTGCAGCCTGGCATGACCATCGAGGAGCAGGTGGACGAGGTCACCGGTCTTTCGCAGCTTGTTGTCACGCTGCCGCCGGGCGATGAAAAGCATCAGCCGACCATCCTCGTGCGCGATTCGGCGGGACGCGTCCGCAAGAAGTACCTGATGCCCTCGCGCGCCCACTTGATGGTCCAGGACGGCGACGAGGTTCAAGCCGGCGATGTCCTCGCCAAGATTCCCCGCGAAACCACCAAGACCAAGGACATCACCGGCGGTCTCCCCCGCGTTGTCGAGCTCTTCGAGACCCGCAAGCCGCGTGACCCCGCTGTCATCAGCGAAATCGACGGCGTGGTGAAATACGGAGAAATTGCCAAGGGTCTTCGCAAGATCTACGTGGAAAGCGAAGACGGCCGCACCGTGAAGGAATACTCCATCCCGCGCGGCGTCCACATCAACGTGCAGGAAGGCGAGCATGTTCACGCTGGTGAGCCGCTGATCGACGGCCCGCTCAACCCGCACGACTTGCTTGCGGTCCTCGGCGAAAAATACACCCAGGCGTACTTGGTGAACTCGATCCAGGAGGTCTATCGCCTCCAGGGCGTCAACATCAACGACAAGCACATCGAGACCATCGTCCGCCAGATGATGCGCTGGGTGAAAGTTGAAGACGTCGGCGATACGTCGTTCCTCCTCGAGGAGCAGGTCGACAAGTTCCGCTTCCGCGAGGAAAACGACCGCGTCATCCACGACGGCGGGCGGCCCGCCACCGGCAGGCCCTTGCTCCTCGGCATCACCAAGGCGTCGCTTTCGACGGATTCCTTCATCTCCGCGGCCAGCTTCCAGGAGACCACGCGCGTCCTCACCGAAGCCGCCATCTCCGGAAAGGTCGATTATCTCCGCGGCCTGAAGGAAAACGTAATCATGGGACGCCTGATTCCCGCAGGCACCGGTCTCGAGCGCTACCGCAATATTCAGCTCTTGACCGAATTGCCCCAGGAAGAGCCCGAAGCCGTCGAACCCGAGCTCACCCCGGAAGAAGCCGCCGCGCTCGACTTCCTGCGGAAGGACACGGACGCAGTCGCCGAGAGCTAGTTAACACTCGCCGCCAAAGCGAGCGAGATCGACGGGCGGCAGGTTTTTAAGATCCTGCCGCCCTTTTTGTTTCTTCGCCTGCGATGTCTGTAGGGACACGGCACGGAGTGCCCCGAGGCAGTGAATCTGCCCCTGTGCCGAGCGGAGGGAGCCTACATCGGACCGTATGGGCTGAAGGGCGAACGGTTACGGCTTCACCTGCTTATTCTTGCATACCTTATCCAGTTTCTGCCCAACATCGGGAGGCTCGCCGGGCGGGAGTTTCCTTCCCGACGCTTCATAGGCCGCGCAGAATTTCGCCACCGGCCTGATCCCTTACTTCCTTGGAAGCGTGCTTTGGAAGCGGCGGGAGCTTGGCGGAACTCGTCGGCGGATTCATGGCGGCTTGTGTTGTCGCACCCGTCGTTTCCGGAACAGTGCAGCTCAACGGAGTATTCTTTGCCTCGAAAGCTTTGGGTAGCGCTGCAGTTTGCTTCGCGGCGATAGGTCTGGTGGAGAATGGCTGGAGCACATCCGGCCTGAACTCAGTCTCTGGGAAACCCTTACCTTGATTGAAATACCGATAGAGTCTTCCCACATGCTCTTCCGAGGATTCCTCAGGCTTGCGGGTGGCCGCCTCCGCCTTTCGAGCCGTGAGCATCTTCAAAAGGCTTCCCTTTTCCACACTCTTGCAAGCCACGGAGGAAGCATCGCTCGGCCATGTGAACTGCACAACGACTTCGGTCATTCCAATGTCCGGCGGCGGGTCTCGATCACTTCGCCTTTGTTCGGTGTGAAAGTATCATCGTGCGGCGCTCCACCTTCACTCAACGCCCTGTATACATATTTAGAAGTTAATGGTCAAGGCTTGGAAAACGCTCGACCTCCTTCGCAAGGACGCGGCGGCCCAGAGCTAGGGACTAGACATCTTGAGGGGCAAAAGTTGGTGCAAATGAGTCAAGTTTTGTTCGTGTTTCGTTCGCCCGAGGACATGCTTGTTGGGCTGGGGCGAAGCCCCGTTAGTGTGTTGTTTCTGTAGCAGCCGCAGCACCCGAAACAATAATTCACGACAATGTGGATTGATCGGCAGCTGAGGCAGAGCATGCCGGGAAGCGTTGCCGAGGCAACTTCTTACGACTCCGGCACATTTACCACGAGCAGACGCTTGGGGCCCTTCCCGACTTTGATGCGTGCGACCTCCCGTCGGGTCCTGGTGTCGATGATCGATGCGTCATCGCTGGCGCTATTGCTCACGGTCGAGTATTTGCCATCGGGTGAGAAGGACACCCAGTTCGGACACTCTCCTGTAGGAATCTCCTTCGAAATCTTCTTTGTGGCGACGTCGTACACATAGACTCCGGCATCGCCCAAGCTGGTCACCCAGAGCTCTCTCCCATCCGGGGAGAGGGCGAGTCCGTGCGTCGGTGTATGCGGCTCAAGGACGCAAGTGGAAGGAGGCGCCGGGGGAAGCTTCGTGCGTTCGATTGGGTCTCCGCCCGCAACGTTCACAATCGCAAAGCCGTGGAAATCGGTCAGCGCAACGTAGATTCTCTTTTCATCGTTCGAGACATCGTAGGGACGCGGAATGCCTCCGACGGCGATCTTTTCGGCGTAGTCCATTTTCTTCAGATCGATGCGGTCGATCTCATGACTTCGCATCGACGAGACGAACAGATCGTCATTGCTTCCCGCGTTGAAACAATTGTGCGGCTCCTTTACCGGCAGGACCTTGACGACCTTCTTCTGGGCCATGTCAACAATGTCCACGCTGTTCCCATCGCGAATGGGCACGCCCACAAAGTGGCCATCAGGCGTCGAGGCGCATTGGTTCGGCCTTCCGGTCAAAGGAATCGTCTCGACGACTTTGTTCGTTGCCGTGTCGATCACTTTGAGGTTCCTCTCCGACTCGATCGTGGTAAACAACCTCCGGCCATCTGCCGGCGCGCACAATCCATGAACGGCATCGCCGACTTTGATGTCACCGACCACCTTGAGCGTCGCGAGGTCGATTACCGTAATGTCGTCACCCAGGCTGTTGCTGACGTAGAGCCGGGTGATTGCGTTCGCTGCGACAGACCCCTTGTTCATCGCAAATATTGCAAGCATGAAGACTGATATCGCCAACCACCGAACTCCGCTCCGCATTTCCTATCCTCCCGGCGAGGCTAACTTCCGGCTTGTCGAGGCGCTTGATTTGCCCCTCGACGCCACACCTTCCATCGCGAACATCCCAGAACAGGTTCTCCGAGATCTCCGTGCTGGTTTTCCGGCTGGGATGAAAGTATACACCGTCCCAACCCCCTTCGAGCGAGTGTTAGGGCCGGGAACACGAAGGGAGGAGAGAAGAGAAATACACGACCAGACTGGGCTTGACGCGATTGTTGTGGCGATTCGTTGCCCGAGCGGCGCTCAGTAGGGGTAAGATTGGCGAACGAGGGATTAGCCTGCTCAGCGATTTCCGGTTTCCTTCTCTCGAAGTTCAGCCCGCTCTGGAATCGTTCTTCTATTAGCGTTTCCGTTTCGACGCATTGCGTTGCCTCCGGCTGGGAAGCTTCTTGCCCTTCCTGCCCTGCTGCGTGCTCTCTGTTTCCTGCAGGGCCTCGCGAACCTTCGCCTCCAGTTGTTCGGCGGTGGCCTGGCACGCCTTGCGTGCCTCTTCTATGATTCCCGCCGTGTGGTCAGCCGCCTGCTGTACGATTCTCTCTACCACCGAATCAGCAAAGCGCTCAATCGAAGCCTTGACGATCTCCTCGATCGCTTCATAGATCTGCGCATCGACCTGCTGGCCGGCCGCTGTCATTTCTTCGATCGTCACCTCCTCCTCGGCAATCTCCGCCAGCTGCCGGGCATACGGGGGCTGTGCCTCGTGTCCCTGGCCGGCGCTTCGCATCACCTGAATTTTGCCTTCGCCCGATGGCGTTGCCACTGCTGCGGCCCCGGCCGTGTTCGAAAGCGCTGCGATCGCCGGCGCTTGCTCATCGGAGCAAGGAAACCAATCTTCCGGCGGCGAGGCAATGCCCCAGACATTTCCGGGGACTTCGAACTCCACACCGATATGGACCACTTCCTGAAAGGTGCGCGGCCGCTGGACCCAGATCACCCGCCCAAGAGCGATCCGCGGTGATAACAGAGACTGGGAGCGCGGGATCTCAACCGTGACAATCGAGTTCTTGGGGACGTAGTATTTTGATCGATACTTGCAGCCGTGACAATTCACCATCACGGTTGTCGTGGATTCCCTGAACGCCTGACCCAGCGCGTCCACACCCGCGACCGTGATCGCCACCGCTCTCACCACCCGTGTGCTGCGGCGCTTTTGGTTTCCGGGTTCGCTTGATGTTAAGGACTCGGTCACGCCGGCCTCCCAGGCGCAATTTGTAAACCTAGCATTCCCCATCCGGCGAGGTCGATACGCCTTCTGCGCTTGTGCGAAAGGGTAAAGATGCTCCCAAATCTCTTCCGTTGCTCTCAACAGCGCGGCGCGACCGAATGACAATGACAAAACGAGAGTACAAACCCGGCCCGGCCGGCTGGTGCGTCCAAAAGGTGAGCGCATTGTCTTCGGTGTGAAACAAGGTCTCCCATCAGATTCCCGAGCTGCGGAAGGCGCCTAGACATCTTGAGGGGCAAAAGTTGGTGCAAATGAGTCAAGTTTTGTTCGTGTTTCGTTCGCCCGAGGACATGCTTGTTGGGCTGGGGCGAAGCCCCGTTAGTGTTGTGGCGCGGCGCTCATCTCTGCGAACACGATGATGTGTCCGGCGGGGTCCTTCACGCCGATTTCCTTCGCTCCATAGAAAGTCGTACGTACCGGAAGCACCACGTTGGCGTCCTTCATAGCATCGATAATGGCCTCGAGCTTGTCCACCTCCACATACAGGAAGGTGCGGCCCCCGGCGATCTCCTTCGCCGCGGCGGGGATATCTTTCTCGGCGCTGGCAATGCTCTGGTACATGATCTCCAGGTCTCCTTTTTGCAGGATGACGAACCCCAGCCGGTCGCCTTCCGGCACCTCGGCCGTCTTTTGGAAGCCGAGGCGTTCCACCCAGAACTTGACGCAGGGTTCGACTTCCTTTACGTACAGAACAGGGGTGATTCTCTTCACGTTCACGGTTTTCATCTCCTCAATTTTGGATTGTCCGAAAGACACGCCGCAAGGCAATGCAAGGCTCAGGAACAGCAAAGGAGCGTTGTGCATTCTCCCAAATTCCTTTCTTGCTTTTCTATCTAGTCTTAATTAGACTAGCGCACAGTACAGGAGGCTATATGCGCTCGTCAAGGAAACTTTTCAGGCTCGCTCCCGAGCGAAGCTTGCAGGACCTGATCTCGGTTGGACCTGCCATGCGGCGTGATTTCGAGCTGCTCGGAATCCGCAGCGTCGCCCAGCTCGTCCGCGCGAATCCGCGCCAGCTCTACAAGAAACTGTGCCGCTTGACCGGTCGCCAGCAGGATATCTGCTGCCTCGATGTTTTCAGCGCTGCAGTGGCGCAGGCGCGCCATCCACGCCTGCCTGTGGAACAGTGCGTATGGTGGTATTGGAGCCGGAAGCGGAAGGCCCGCAGTGCCGGCGCGTAAACGAAGTCTCCCTCTTACGACTCCGGACCTGGTCCTGCTGAGCCTGCTCGCTGAGCAGGCCATGCATGGCTACCAGGCAAATGGGGAGCTGGAGCGCCGTCAGGTGCGCGACTGGGCAGGTATCTCCCGGCCGCAGGTGTACTACTCGCTCGAGAAGCTTCAGCGGCTCGGCCTCCTCCGCGCAAGCGAGAGTCCGGAGCCCGCCGCCGGCCCCGACCGCAGGGTCTTCGCCGTCACCGCGAGCGGACGCGCGGCTCTGGCTAATGCCTTGGAACGCGAACACTGGGCCACGCAGCGCGACCGTCCCGCTTTTCTCACCTGGGTTGCGCTTTCCTGGCAGGCACGGCCGGGCGTTTTCCGCAGGCAAATTCACCGTCGACGGAAATTTCTTCAGTCAGAGCTGCAGCGTGAGGAGCTCACCTTGCGCGCCGTCTTGCGCGAAGTGGGTCACCCATACCATGAAGCCGTTTGGATGCTCGGCGTGGCCATCGAGCAGTTCAAGCTCGAACTGCGCTGGCTGAGCATGGTGGAGCGTGAGCTTCGCCGCCGCGCTCCAGCGCGCCATCCGGACTACGTTCAGCGTGAGCCCGGATGAGGCCGGGCGTGAATATTCTCAGCAAATCGAATCACTTTGTATGACGTTCAGATCGGCTTGCCGTTCGCTGGAATAGCTCCGAATGCTTGACATCAGCCGGATATGATCTCAGTTCGTCTCCATGGTCTACCCTAGAGCTGGACGATAAATTCCTTTACGAAATTTGTACGGCTTCGAAGCACATTCTTCGTGAAAAACGGCGGCGCAGTGTAGCGTTTGCCAAGCCTCTCTGCGCCCGTTAAATTCTGAAAATAATCGACTTGTCGCGGATTCGGAGGATCCGGGTGGTCTGGCATTGAATGTGCGCCGCTCCTTCTCGAATCAGGGAACTGATCATCGCTGATCATCTCGCCGCTGGATGGCGTCGAATGTCTCTTGGAGGTTCAAACATGGGCTCACTGCGAATCCTGATCGCCGATGACCACGACCTCATGCGCCGAGGCCTCAAGGTCCTTCTCGAATCCCACCCGGGATGGAAAGTTTGTGCCGAGGCGCATACGGGCCGTGAGGCCGTTGCACAAGCGGAAGAATTGAAGCCGGAGGTGGTGATTCTGGACCTCACGATGCCGAACCTGAATGGCGTCGAAGCGGCCAGGAGAATCCGCAAAGCGTCCCCCAATACCGAAATCCTGATTCTGTCGGTGCATTACTCCGACCAGCTCATTCGCGACGTCGTGGATGCCGGCGCTCGGGGCTATATCGCGAAATCGGACTCCGAGCGCAATCTTGTCGTAGCCGTGGAAGCCCTTGCGAATCACAAGCCCTTTTTCAGTCCCGGGGCAACCGAAGTGATCTTGAGAAATCCAACGTCGTTGGAAGTCCCCTACCGAAGTTCCTCAGGGTCTGCGTGACCGCCTCACACCTCGCGAGCGCGAGATCGTTCAGCTTATTTCCGAAGGCAAGAGCAACAAGGAAGTAAGCTCAGTTCTCGGCATCAGCGTGAAAACCGCGGAGACTCACCGTGCCAACATCATGCGCAAACTCGAAGTCCACTCCGTGAGCGAGCTCGTGCGTTACGCCGTGCGCAATCAAATCATCGAGGCCTGATCCCTCATCGTGCTTGCACTGAGCGCGGCGCGCAGGCGATTGGGCTCTTCTCTCTTGACGGGTTCTCTCTAACCTGTCCCTGTCCATCTGCGTTCAGCCCCGAAGGGAGCGTTAAGACTATACGGCCGGGGACATTCCTGACACTGCAGACCGGGCACATCCCTGACACTTTTCGTTCGGGTTCTTCGAGGGGTTGGGGTGCAGGGGAAGGGGAGACTTCCTCTTCCCCTGCACCAGCCAATAGCCCAGGGTGTGAGTGCTGGGTGTGCTTGCAAGTAGGGATCGCGAGTCCTGAAGGGCGGCAGAGTCTGTCGCCCCCCTGATTCCGCGGGAGTACAGTTCGGGCGAACATCAGCGACTGGGTTCAATCAGCAAGCAGGGAAACCGTTTTCTGCGGATGCTGTTGGTCGAAGCGGCGCAATCGGCGGTGCGCTATGATCCGCAATTTCGCTCTTAAGTTGGCCATCCGACTCTACTGGATGCTGCGCACCCAAAAGCCGTATCCAGAGATCGTTCCCATCGAGAGCAGCTCGCGGGTGACCCTGGTCAGCGCAAGCTAGACCGAAAGATTGATTGGGCGCTCTCGTCCCGAGGCACATCGGGGTTCGGATAGAAGAATCATGGCCGATGTGCATGGCCGTCTGGATGGTTGGTAGGGCGATTCCACCGATGATGATTCACCGTGCGATTTCCAGAGTCTTGGTCCTCCACCTTCTCTCTGGCAACCACTCGGAGGATGGCCCACCCATCGCGCCGTTCGAAGGGTGAGGGGTTAAGTCTTCGAGTGCCGAAGCGGCTCAAACGCTTCTATGGATCAGGCCACCTGCATTTCACTACCTGGTACTATATTTGAGCTGTGGAAATGCGAGGCCTGCATCAAAGGCACTCTCCCTCTCTCACTTCCCACCTCCGATCCAATCCTCTACAACATTCTTCCACTTGCAACTCCTCCACCCCGTGTTACCGTCGCTGTGGGAGATATGTAGGTGAAACAGGTTGCTAGCAAGGGAAGCTTCGACGAAGCCAGGCGAAGGCAGACTAAACCGGACATCTTTTTTGGGGGCTCCGGCCGAATCCATCGGATTCGCGATACCCGAGGGCCCGCCGCTTTAGCGATCTCCAAGCAAATCGCGCTCGATCTCTGAGTTCCTCCCGCTCTCTGAGGACCGCGATCCGCCTACCTCGCGAAGAACTCAGCCTTTTACGGAGAGAATGGCGAAAAAAAGGTAAATCGCGACACTAGGAAACTAAATCCAACTCAACCCATTGAAAACATGTGACCGAGGTCCTTCCAAATCGCCACAAAAACACACTTTTTTGAAGACAAGTCGAAGGGCCGATGAGGGCCTTCGCCCTGCTTGCTCTGAGGCACGAAGGGAGGTCGGAGCGGCTCGCTTTGGGCCTGCCGCTCGGGCGACCGAAGGACCTGCTTTGGTTCGAAGGTCTGATGAGAACTTTCGTCTCCGCTTGTGGGATCCCGAAACTTCCTGCTTCGACAACCGGATGGAAATTCGGCCGCGCACAGAAATTGCCACGTCGCGCTGTACGTCGCTACAATTCACGAATGATATCTCTTACGATTCGAACTTCTCCCGCAGCGAGGCAGAAGGGATGAGACTTCCTGATGTTGCCGGATAATCCCACCCAGCCGGAAGAGCGCGTATCCGCGCAGTGGGAGAAACTTGACCGTCAGGAGCGCACTCTCTGGTGGATTGCCCTGGCGGGACTCCTTCTGCTGGCGGGTGCGCTTGCGTTCGTCACCCGCCCCTCATGGGCGCAACTCCCTCGTCAATTCGAATGGATTCCGGTTGCGGTCGTCGCGCTCGTCATTCTGTTCGCCGCCTACGTTTGGAAGCAATCGCGCCAGATCATCGCCATCCGGCATTTCCTGCGCACTTTGGACGAGCCAAGCGCTTCGTCGAGCCGCGATCCGCAATTCGAGAAATTGTTCGACACGATTCTTCGGTCCCAAAATCGTTTCCGCGGCTTGATTGACAGCCTCGATCAAGCGTTGTTCACGCTCACTCTCAACGGCGAATTCCAGGTGGCTAACCGTCGTTGCGTTGAAATCTTTGGCGTGTCCTTCCAGGAATTAATTGGCCATCGGTTCGACGAATTCCTTGCCGAACCCGCTCGCGCAGCCGCCGAGCAGGGCCTCCCCGAATTCCTCGAGCGAAAGGCCTGGTCCGGAGTCCTGCGCCTGCGCCTCAAGAAAACAGGCGAAACCCGGTATTTCGACACCTTCCTTCGGGCGCTCGTGGAAAACGGGCAAGTGACCTCCGTGAGCGGCTGGGCGCGCGACGTTACCGCACAACACGAATCCGAAATCCGTTTTACGGAACTCTTTGAAGCCCTTCGCGAGGGAATCTTCTTCATGACGCCCGAGGGACAGGTCCTCGATGCAAATCCGGCGCTGGTCCGCATGCTGGGGTATGAGAGCAAACAAGATTTCCAAGCCCACACCTTCCAGGAATTGTATGTCGATCCTTCCCAGCCGGACGCACTCGTCCGTGAGATAGCGGAGAAGGGCTCGGCCCAAGACCGCGAACTCGTGCTGCGTCGCAAGGATGGGTCCCGCATTCATTGCCTCGCTTCCGCGTTTGCCATCCGCGACACGTCAGGGCGTCTTGTCCGGTTGCAAGGCACCCTCGAGGATGTGACTGAGCGCCTCGAAATCAGAAAGCGGCTCCATCAGGAGCAGGAATTCGGGCGACGCCTGGTGGCCAGCTTCCCGGACATTATCGTGGTCTTGGACACAGAGGGGCGCTACACGTTTGCCAGCTCGCGTATCCAGGATCATCTCGGTTACACGCCCGAGGAGTTCGTCGGTGGCTCCTTGGCTGATCGGCCGCATCCACAGGATCGCGCTGCGGTCTTGGAGTTATTCCAGGAACTACTGAGTGGAAGGGTCGCGTTCGGCACCGTCGAATACCGCACCCAGCACAAGAACGGAACCTGGCGGATTTTGCGCGCGAATGCTTCTCCGCTGTCCGACGCGGATGGAAAAATTATCGGCGTGGTGGCCTCGGCGCGCGATATCACTGAATCGAAGCAATTCGAGCAGCAACTCCTTCAAAAGGAAAAGCTTGCGGCCATGGGCCAGATGATCGCCGGCGTCGCACACGAGTTGAATAACCCGCTCACAGCTATCCTTGGCGTCAGCGACCTGCTCCATGAACGCGCCACCGACGACTCCATGCGTCGTCAGACCGATCTGGTTCACCAGCAGGCCCGCAGGGCCGCGAATATCGTCCAGAGTTTGCTCGCTTTTTCCCGTCCTTCTGCTCTCGGCCGCTCGCGCGTTCAGATGGAGGAGATGACTCGCCGGGCCCTTCAGTTCCAGGAAGCGGTGTTGCGCCAGAAGAAGATCGAGGTGAAGTTCACCGCCGATTCGAAGCTGCCGGCGGTCGAAGGCGATCCAAACCTCCTTCTGCAGATGATTCAGAATCTTATTGTCAACTCTCACCAGGCCATTTCCTCGGCCCGCGATCAGGGTGAGATCCGCATCCATGTTTCCCGCATCGACGACAAAATTGCCGTCACCGTCGAAGACGATGGGCCCGGAATTCCCGCGGAGATTATGGGTAGTATTTTCGATCCGTTCTTCACCACCAAGCGCCCCGGCGGCGGGGCGGGCTTGGGTCTCACAATCTCCATGGCCGTCGCCAAAGAACACGGCGGCACGATCGAGGCCCGCTCGTCATTGGGCAATGGCGCTACTTTCCGGATTCTGCTGCCCCCGACAATCGACGCGGAATCTCGGCCGGTGAAGCCTGCCGTTACCTCCTCCCCTGCCTCGCTCCGTGGCCATTCCGTGCTCGTGGTGGATGACGAGGAGGGAATCCGCGAGCTTGTGGTCGAGGGGCTTTCGGCCCGCGGCATGGCCGTTGAAAGCGTTGGCTCCTCGGAAGAGGCACTTGCGGTTCTCTCGACCCGCTCCTTCGACGCCATTTTGTGCGATTTCAATCTCCCCAGCTTGAGCGGCGAAGCGTTATTTGAACGCCTACGGGAGCAGCCGGGCGGCTCTCCGGCGCGGTTTGTCTTCATGACCGGAGACCTGCTGGATGCCGCAGCGCTGGACTCATTTGCGCGCCAAGGGGCCCGTGTGGTTCAGAAGCCCTTCCAGTTAGCCGGATTAGCTGTGCTCTTGGGGGAAGTGCTCGAGCCGATCGGGATCAAAGCGCCCTAGACTCGACCTCTTCTGGGAAAGCTTGTATTCCGAGGCAGTTGCAGTAAAAAAAATGCTTCGAGCGGGTTGCTGACGGGATGAATCACTTTGGCTTGACGCCGGTCGCCGCGCTGGGCGTGTCCAGCCCGAAGTCCCAAACATACAAATTTATTTCCTTCTGTTTTGGCTGATCCTGGATGACTTCGACCAGGACGTACTCGCCGGACGGCAAGCTCTCGCCGAGGGTGAAGCGATACACGCCCTTAGCCACCTGCCAGAGCTGCAAGGGGACTGAGTCACGCTTTTCCCATTCGACGGCGAAGAGTTGATTCACATTCTCGATCAGCCGCACGTCGCCATGCACTTTGGCGCGCACCAGTTCGAGATGCGGTTCTACGGGCTCGGTTGTGCGCATGTAGAACTCAGGCTGCGGGTTCGAAACACGAAGGGCGGCTCGATTGCCCTTGAGCGAGATATTCCGCCGCGTCGGGATCAACGGAACCGGCACCAGGATCTGCTTCACAAGTTGCCTTTTGTCAAGCTTCTCCACTGTCGGGGCTTGAGGCAGGGGGAAAACCGCTTTTCCGTCCAGGACGAACGCCCCTTCGCCGGGCGGCAAGAAGACTCCAGGGATAAGTTCCAGGCTCGCATCAACATCGAGTGGGGTCTCGGCCCGCCGCGCTTGCTCGTCCTTGTGAGCGTTCGCGACGATGGCTGCATCCTTCTGAGTCTCCGCCGCCTCGGCCTTCTTGGTTGCGTCCCAATCCACGAGTGCTGTTGGAATCTCTTCCCACTGCGAGCGGTCCAAGCTGTAATACCTCACCCGGTCGCTTTCCACCCGGTAGGTTTGGACGAGGTGAAAGGTGCCGTCCTTCAAGAAGAGCTTCTTTCCGCGAGGGAGGGGAGTCTCAGCTTGGCCCTCCGGATGCTGCGCCGGTTCCTGTGCCTTGGGTGGAGGTCCCCCGAGGCAAGCAAAATACGCCAACGCGAGGAATATGACCGCTCTTGGCGGGAGCCCTTTTCTCTTGGACTTCATTTACGCCCTTTTCCCGAAATGAGCCACGCGTCTTTCCAGTTCGATGGTCGCAGCCGCTGCCGGGCTTTTGCCTCTTGATATCTTCAGAATAGCGCCAAGAGGGGCTTTCTAACAACGACTACGGCAGATGAAGAGAATTTCCGGTCAAAAGGCCAGCAGCTGCGTGGTCCGGGCTCCCAGTCGTCTTCCTGTCGCCATTCTTCAGGCAGAGTTTTGAAGCAATTTGGTTTTCGGGCGCAAATGAAAAAGCCTCCCGGGAACCTGGGAGGCCGGCACAAATATCCGCGTTGCGAGAACCGCTTAGTGCTCGCAGCGGGGAAAGAGGACCGTCAGGATCATCAAATCCGAATTCGTGAAAAGCAGCTTCTCAGCTTCGGCGCCTGCGGCTTCGGCGGCGCGAGCGATAAACCCGAGGTGCCGGCTCTGGGCAAGGTTTCGAAGATGCTCGCGGCAAATGCCCGTCAAACCGGAAACTTCATCTTCTGTGAATAGCTTTTGGCTCGATTTGATTGTGACCATGCCCGACCCTCTCCCCGCGTTTAGATGCACACTGAATCTTGAACGGTGCCTGCGGTCTCCAGCAATAGTCCTTCCGTTCTAGTCTTCTAGATCGACCGATTTATCACGCGGATGAAGTGGTTTGCAGAGGAATGTCTTGCGGGGAAACAAGCCCAGTTTGCGGGAGGCGATTGCATTCGCGCGACAGATCTAACCTCGCAGGATTTGCCCACACTTGGAAGAAATTTACAATCTCGAAGAATTTTGTTGCGTTGCGCGATAGCTGGCGGGTTATCGTTCGCAACTCATCGCGTGCATTCCGCTGCGGAAGGAGAAACCTGAGACGTGATCGCTTCGCCGAATGCGTTCGTCATTCTGCTTTCGGGAATTCAAGAGTGAACTTCGGGCCGCGGGACGGCCTCGCGAGCATCCTTCTTTTCTTTGTCAAACAGTTTCGTGCCGAGGAGAAGGCGTGCTGGTGGTTTCAGACGCGGAATCCGCCAGCACGCTCGAATGCTTGGGCAAGTTGGAGAACCTGACTCTCGCGGAAGTGGGAGCCGAAGATTTGGAGTCCGACTGGGAGTCCTTCGGGCGTGGTTCCGCAGGGCACCGAGATCCCCGGAATACCGGCCAGCGATCCTGTAACTGTATATATATCAGCGAGATACATCTGTAGCGGGTCGGCCGTCTTCTCCCCGAGCCGGAATGCCGGAGTGGGAGCGGTAGGCGTCAAAATCAGATCACACTTCAAGAAGGCATCGACAAAATCCTGGTAGATGAGCTTGCGCACTTTCTGGGCGCGAAGATAGTAAGCGTCATAGTAACCGGCAGAGAGCGCGTATGTGCCGAGCATGATCCGGCGTTTCACTTCGGCGCCGAATCCACGCTCGCGCGTTTTGCGGTACATTTCCATCAGAGTCGTTCCGGGAACACGGAGACCGTATCGCACCCCATCATAGCGCGCCAGGTTGGAACTGGCTTCCGCCGTGGCAATGATGTAGTAGGTCGCGATGGCATAATCGGTATGTGGCATCCGCAGGGACAAGCGTTTGCAGCCCAGTTTTTCGAGGAGCGCGATGCCGGCTTCGATTTTCTTCCGTACTTCGGGGTCCAGACCTTCGGCGAAGTATTCCTCCGGAATCCCGATGCGGAGACCGCTGACCGGTTTTTCGATCTCTTCGACGTAGCTGGGCACCTTCAAGGCGGCCGAACTCGAGTCCATCTCGTCGTGACCGGCAATCACCCCCAGAATGGTTGCGGCGTCCTGGATGTTCCGAGCGAAGGGCCCGATTCGGTCGAGAGACGAGGCAAAAGCGATCAAACCGTACCGCGAGACGCGTCCGTACGTTGGCATCATCGCCGGAATCCCGCAGCAAGCCCCTGGCTGGCGAATCGAGCCACCCGTATCTGTTCCTAGAGCTGCGACCGCCAGCCCGGCAGCCACCGCCGCCGCCGAGCCGCCGCTCGAACCTCCTGGAACGCGATCGAGGGCCACCGGATTACGGACGGGACCATAGGCCGAGTTTTCGTTCGAACTGCCCATGGCGAATTCGTCGCAATTGGTCTTGCCCAGCGCGATCGCCCCGGCGCGTTCGAGCCGCTCGACAGCGGTGGCGTCATAGGGCGGAACGTACGTTTCCAGTATCTTTGAGCCGCACGTGGTGCGGATGCCCTGGGTGCTGATGACGTCTTTGATCGCCACCGGCACGCCGGCCAGGGCGGGGAGCGGCCGGCCGCCACTCTTCGAAATCTCGGCGTCGATCCGGTCTGCCTGGGCGTAGGCGCGCTCGGGCGAGAGCGCAAGGAACGCGTTGAGCTCTGGATTGCGTCGCTCAATCGCAGTGTAAAACTCCTTGGTCAGCTCCCGCGCTGAGACTTTCCGCGATGTCAACGCCTCGCGGACGGAAGCAACCGTCCATGCCGCGAGTTCGCTCATCGTTCAATCACCTTGGGAACCCGGAAATAGGTTCCGCGCGCGTCGGGAGCGCCTTTGAGGACGGCGTCGCCCACCGTGCAGGGCCGCACGATGTCTTCCCGCAGCTCCGGTGGTCCCGAGCTTTCCGTGGTGTGGAGAACTTGCGCCATGGGCTCGACGGCGGCGAGATCGAGCTGATTCAGCTTTTCCATATAGCTCAGAATGGCATCGAGTTGGCCGCGGTAGAGATCGACCTCGGCTTCCGTCAGTTCCAAGTGCGCCAACTCCGCGACCCTCAATACGTCTTCCCGGCTGATTTTCATTTTGGGCTGCCCCTCAGGCATTCTCGCGAAGGTCGGATTCCGGTGGTTTGCGAACGCGTTGCGATCCCGCTTATTTGGAATGCCCCCGCTTGGTCCTCACAAAAGGGGTGTGTTCATTGTCCACTTCGTGGGGAACCCACTTCGGGCCCGGCTTGAGTTGTACGAAGCGTATCTCAGAAACGAGCTTCATACCCCAACTGTTGTTGATTTTCCGGCAAAACTCGCCTTTCATTTCGTCGAGCTGGTTGCTCCAATCCTTGCCGTCCGCAAGGACTTCGAGGACGCCCCCCGAGCACCTCACCGGTCGCGTCCGTGCGGCGAGTTGCTCCCCAACGATGCGAGGCCACGCCGATGCCAGCCACGCCTGCGCCGCTTGCGGCTGGCCCATCTTCCGGACGACTTTCGCTAATATCTCTGCCGTTTTCTCCATCGAATCCGTGATTCTAGCACACGCTTCGCGGGCGCCGCATTGGAACGGTTAAGCCAACTTGTTTGTCCTTCCGGTCCATTTTGCCTCAGGTCAGTCCTTCACAGGCATAGGGCCGATGTAATCTTTCGATTCTTCGGTTTCCTGACAAGCCAAGCTGGCCGGCGGCGGCGCGCATGGCGTCGACGCAGAAGGCGATATGTTCTTCGAGCGGAATGCCGAGCTCTTCCGCACTGGCTGGCTTCCGGAAAAACCGAATCTCTCCTGTTGCTAATCTTCTCAAAAGAACGCAGTTTCATACGCGTCCCGCGCTGGATTGAAACCATGATTTCGGAACGCGAGTGAATGGATCACCGGTCTTACGGGTTCCGAGTCGTCAGCGTAATTTCGAGCGAATAAGGGATTCGACGTGATTGGAGACGGCTGGATCACATTCGATTTCAATGTGAGACTTTTCGAATGCCCGGGCGTACCAGGGATATCCGACACAGCGGATGGGATTCTCCACGTAGTCAAATCGGAAATTGCCAATGATCTGCGTACGTGCCGGATCGGCAGCTCGAATCTGGGTTCGGCCATGGAGAAGTCCGTTTGACTGATAGAAATTCGCGGCTTGGAGCACGTTGGCCGGGATCACCGCGTCATCCTCACCGCGCTTTTGGACGCTATCCAACTGGATAGTAAGGAGCACTGGAATGCCGTCTCTTTCCAGTTCTCGCGCTAGGTTAACGGTCTCCGAACCGCCCCAGCTATGCCCGTAGATGATGATGCGTGCGTCGTGCTTCTCCTCGACCGTCAGCGTTCCATTGTGGTTGGTGTCCAAGAGTCGAAGGATCTCATCGTGGGCTTGCTTGCCGCGATGATTTTCGAAAACCTTCACATAAACGCCCGAAGAGTAAGCTTCGCGGAGATGCGCAGCGAGTTGAACCCCGCTATGGACGACGTTATCGTGTTTGATGAACCCGCCGACGAAGCCGATGACGATGATCGGCGGCGTCGCAGAAGCGTCGGTCAGGGCGACAGGGTGGTCCGAAGTTGCTTGGCCAAAGGCAAGGACGGCCGAAACGAAGAAGAAGAAAACGCCAGCCGAGGTACGCACGCGCTTCACCATAGCTGAGAAAATCATAACAAAAAAGGTGACGCGCGCGCAGGCGAAATTGCGTGCGCCCGGAAGGGAGAGAAAAAGAGGACGTTTCGAAAGCTGCGCTGATCTGGCGTTTCGCGCGGTCTAATATGGGCTCGATCAGTCCGCCCCAGCAGGCGTGAGGATACCGCGAGTGCTCGCGGCGGGCGTGCCGGAACTCGCGGCAGAAGCTGCTCTTCTCATGCGGGCATATTGGAGGAACGCCCAGTCCTTCTTGAATTCCCGCATCGTCTCGCGGCTGTGTTTAGGGCTCTCCAAGATCCAATCGGCGCGCGCTAGAATCAGGCCGTACGCGAGTTGCGAGTCAGAACTCGGACCAAGAATGTTGCTAGCACTCAGACCGAGTTTATGTGTTCTTCCCGGCTCGGGGATTTCCATCCATAAGGCACCGCTCCCATCGATGTGGGGAGCACCTGCCTCGTCGAGGCGCTCGAAGAAGCGATTCAGGTGCGCGCGTCGCGGGATGATCTCCTCGCGGACAGCTTCGTCTACGATCGAGTCAAATGCCTCACGATACTGCTTCCACTCTTGCTCGCTGCCGACGATCTGTGCGCGCTCCTGACCCTCAGCCACCTCGAGTTGGGTGGCGCGAGCTTTGTCCCTCTCAGACTTTGCAACCTGAATCTCGCGCTGGATCTCGGTGGCCTCAGCGGTGGGATGCTCTTCCAATTCGTGCTCCGGGTTGAATCGCCCCGTCAGCAGATAGGACGCCGCAGCCACCGGCAATTCGTAGTGGGCGAAAATTATCATCGGAACAAGAAGTTTCTTGGAGTGGTACAACTGCTCGGTTCCGTCTCGAGCCTCGCTGCTTCGCTTGATGGTACCGGGCAATTGTGCAAAATGAAAGACGCGAAAATGCGCTTCCGGATGGCGAAGCGCATAGCGCGTGAAGGAGCGCGCGATGGCTTTCGGGCTCGTCATCCCGAAGTCGTTGATGTAATTGGGACTCGTAGCGTGAGGAAAATAGGCGTTGATCACACGCCGTGTGAAATCAGCGCAATTGCGGGTGACGCCGTTGAAATGATTCTCATTGGGAAGTGAGTTAAATTCTTTGATGAAATCGAGGTCCTCTTGGGGGGTGGTTTCGAGAACGAACATATAGATGCTTCGCGAGAGTGTAGCTCCGACCATCTCTCTCCATTCCGCCTTGTTGCTCATCCTGCAGGTTTCACCGGTACAATAAGCGGACAGATATTTCGCGCGGTATCTTTCCTCAAGGACGCGCTTAATTTTCTGCGAGCTAAACATGGGTCGGTCTGGGGGGTCATCGACACCGTACAAGTACACGCTGAGCGATACGATGTTCCATTCGAACGGCTGATCTTCGCCGAGGGTTGTGTAGTTGCTGATGACAGAACCTTGTTCGCCGGGACGACAGAGGCGGAGTTTGACAGGCGACTCCGGGCAAACACCCGAAAGATACACAGCACTGTGTCCCGAGCCCGTAATCCTGGCAACACTGGTGTTCAGCGATTCGTTGAGGACTACCCCCACGTCGCCGTAGGCTCGAGAACCAACCAGGCATGCTAGAACGGAGGCAAGAGCAAGTAAGAATCGGAGTGTGACAGGCCCCCGTATAATCAGGGCTCTTGCCGGTGCAGGGTCGTTAGGGCAGCGCAAACGGTCTCCTTTCTGCCGACAGAGTGTGTTTTTCAACCAGATTAACCCCGGAGGCAGCCGGCCTGATTCACATGCATCAAGCGGTAAGGCCTCCAGCGCGCCCCTCTTGGGGGAATAGAGGCAATAACAGCTCCAAAGGGCTGTCCTCTAAGCTTATGAATTCAAGTCGGATATCGAGCAGTCACCTACGGTGGAGCGCAAGAATTACGGCATGCCTTGCATTCGCGGGTTCTAGTACCTTCCCAGTTGGACGAGTAAATTCAAGAGCCAGTCGGACGTGCAAACTGCCGAGACGGCACCCCTCAGCGAGCGGCATAGAAGGACGGCCGAAGCAGGGGACGCGGTTCGACAATGTTACGGTTTGACGAGTGTCCAGCTCGGCTCAGGATTATACTCCGTCATGGTGCCGGCGATTTTCGCGGTATTCTCACCGAGATTTTTCTCGTAGAGGCGGCCCTGCTGATTGACGATAAAAGTCATCACGCCGGAATCTCCCCACTTATCGGGATACGCTACCAGCGCGAAGCCCGCGATCATGTTGCCGTTGATGATGTAATTGTATTTTCCGCCCGGGGCATGAGGACCCTGCTGCGTAAGGATCTTGAAATAGTATCCGTGGTAGGGATGCCGCTCATGCTTGGAGCCGCCGGCCACCTGGTCCTTCGGCCCATATCCTTCGGCGCGAGCCTCCGCGACAAGCTGCCCCAGTGGACTGGGTTTATCGTCTTCCGGAGTTTCCCAATACAATCCGTCATGCGCACCGGGTGAACTGATGAATCTCGGTGCGTACGCGGCCACTCCGTCGTGACCCCAGTCACCGCCCGTGAAGTATTCCCATTGCGCCACCACATAGGCGCGACAGGTGGTGGTCGCCGACAGCTCATTCTCGCCAATTCTGCGATTCAGAACTTCGTCAAGCCCGGCTTTGGTATCGAAAAACCACTGGCCGTCCTTCTGTACGATGGGAATAGGAGTCGGCCAATTGTCCTTGCCGATCAGGAGCGTGTACTTGCTGTCATCGTCCTTTTGCAATTGGAGGGATTCCTGGGCAGCGGCCGCGAAGTCCTCCAGGTCCTTGTTGTCTTCCACGGGATCTCCGGAGAACAGCTTATCGGAGTCGGGCCCGAAGATCTTGGTAAGGGCAGCTTGATCTTTTACCTTAGAGGCTTCGACGAGGGCCTGCACGGCCTCCTGCGGCGTCGCGAAGGTTTGCTGTTTCACCGCTTGTGCCTGTGTCGATGTCCTTGCCGGCGCCTGCGTCCCCGCGTGAAGAGCGCCGCCATCGAGAAGGCCCCCGAGCAGCATCCCCAGAAGCGCGAGAACGAAATACGCGCGCGGTCTGACAAAGAGTAAGCTCAGCGACTTGCGAGTCTCCATATGCTTCAGCCCTTTCGGATTTAAGTTTGCGTTCTTCCTCACCGCATGGGTTGTACAAAGCTGGGCTTTCGTTATCGTCTTTCTCACGGCCGTCCTCCGTGCGGGTGGTTGCCTCCGGAGGGCTTTCCGCCGCCGCTCGGGGGACTCGGAGCCGGCGGACGCGCTGCTTGCACCCGGCTCGCCTGGCCGCGCTCACTCGCAGCGTGGGACTCGAAGTTGTACTCACTCTTTCCGAAAGCGTGAGGCCCCGGATTGTACTGAGTCTTCGCTGTCGGCGGTGCTGCGGGCGGATGGTAAGACTGGGGTACAGTCCGACTCGGCTCGGGTACGGTGCGGTTGGATGACTGGGGTACGGTCCGATTCGGCTCGGATACGGTGCGGTTGAATGACTGGGGTACGGTCCGACTCGGCTCGGGTACGGTGCGGTTGAATGACTGGGGTGTGGTCGGTGGCAGGTTCTGGTGGCCACGATACTGGTTGAGACGCGGGTCATTCGTATTGATGTTGCGGTTGATGACCTGATTGTTGACCCGGTTATTGGAGTTGACGACGGTATTTTTGTTGACGACGGTATTGTTGTTGATGACGGTGTTGCTGCGGACGACGTTGTTGTAGGTGACGTTGCGATGGACGCTGTTGTAGTTGTTGATGTTTGTGACGTTCACAGCGCGATTGACGACCGTGCGATTGACCGTAACGTTCGTATAGCGATTGTTGACGTACACGTTGTTGATCTGAACGTACGTGCGGGAACGCCCTCTCCAGCCGTCATTATCATCGTCCCGCCAGCCGTGATAAAAAACACGGCGATCGCGCCAGTCGCAGTCGCGGTTCAGCCAGGCCCCAATGAGAAAGCCTGCGCCAAACCCAACGGCGACACCAAAGAAAGGCCGCCGGACGTAAACTATGGCGGGATCATAAACCGGCACGAAAACGTACTGGGGCTGCGCCGGCCAAATCTGGATGTAACCGCCCTCCTCAACGACTTGCTGCTGCGGGCTGGTGACCAGATTGCCTTGCGAACGGGCCATCGCGCGCAGATGCTGAACTGCGGTCATGACGTCGGTAGACTGGTAGACGTAGGTTTGTCCCACGGCGGTGGTCCAATCCATCTTGTCGGCCATCATGTAAAGAACCGTCGGGTAGTGCGCGACCGATTTGACGCTGACGTCCCACGGCTGATCGTCGATCCCGTTCTGGCCGTAGGAGCGAACGTACCGTGCCGCCTCATCAATCTGATCCGGGAACGTCGCCGCCGGCAGGACCTGCGCCAGCAGCGGATCTGGATAGAGAGCGATGGGAGCCAGCAGGTTTTCTAATTGGTCCGCGGAATAAGGCTGGTAAGACGACTGGTCCTGGGGTGGAGTTGCGAGAGCAGGGTAAGCTCCTGTCGCCGCTGCAGCCTTAGGCAGCTGTGCGCATAACACGAACAGTACGAGCCCGACAGCCAAGATCTTTCGCATGACCACATATCTCCTTTGCTAGCTGTTCTCCGAGCGGCACAAAGACCCACAGACATCTATCGTCTGCCAATAAAGCTGCACGGCTTTGCGTGGATTGTAGCATCGCCCTCCGTGCTCAATTCCGCCGATAGCGCCGCGGGTTTCGTACATGTCAACAACGTGACTCGCGCTAATTTGCCGATGTTCTTTTTTCTCTTGTTGAAGCGTCATGCACTTATAGACGTTCAGGTGCGGCTAAGTACCGAGCGAACCAATAGGATATACATCTGGTGCTGGTCTCCGGAACCGGACCGGTTACTTGCCAAACGTCTCCTTGGACATTTGCCAAGGGCACTAGATTCCGTGGGCATTCGATTCCTCGGGAGCAGCCATCCAAAACGAGCTTCTATCGCTAAAGCCCGAGCTGGCCGGCGGCGCTGCGCATGGCGTCGAGGCAGAAGGCGATATGTTCTTCGAGCGGAATGCCGAGTTCTTCCGAGCCTTTGATTACATCTTGGCGGTTGACGCCCCGGGCGAAGGCCTTGTCCTTGAGTTTCTTTCTGACCGAGGGAACCTCCACGTCCGCGATTTTTTTGCTTGGTTTGATAAGCGCGCAGGCAGTCAGGAACCCGGCCAGTTCGTCGCAGGCAAATAATGTGCGATCGAGGGCGGAAATGCGCGGTACTCCGGAATAATCGGCATGAGCCAGAATGGCATGGATCACTTCTTCGGGATAGCCTTGCGCACGCAAAATCTGCGACCCTTCGTACGGGTGTTCCCTTGTCGGATGGTGTTCGGCATTGGGCCAACGTTCGTAATCGAAATCGTGCAGAAGTGCGGTGATCCCCCAGAGGTCTTCATTGGCGCCGTTTTTTCGCGCGTACGCGCGCACGCAAGCCTCGACAGCAAGCGCATGCTTGCGCAGGCTTTCGCTCTGGGTGTATTCGCACAGCAGTTTCCACGCGGAATCGCGGTCTGGCATCGTCCCTCCTGGTTCTTGGTCTAGGGTCGAAGCATTGGACGCACGAGAGTATCGCAAAGAAGCGCTACTTCCGCACGTGCGGATCGTGTGGCGCGATCGGCGAAATTGTGTGCGAGGCATTGCCGCCGGCGAGGTCTGGGAGTTAAAATATTTTTAAGGTGATGGCGCAAAAAGTGCTTGACACAAATTGTCGCAATGAGGAGAATGGCCCGCGCGCCAGTTCCTGCCTTCCCCTTTGCGTCATGTTCCTCCCCTTCGCATCGCCGGAATAGTCTGCGAGGAAACCGGTGGCGGAAAAGAACGGGATAGAAACCAGCATGGAACTCGACCGAGAAGTCATTCGCTGTCAAGTCTGCGGATTGGTGCAGTATCGAACCCGCACGGGCAATTGTCGCCGCTGTCTGCGCCTGTTGCCCCCGAAGGTGACGTTCGTCATTCCGATCCCGTCACCCCAGGATCTGCCGGGGGATGACCGCCAACTGTTTGAGAACTGGCCGAACCGGGAAACCGTGGAGAATATCGGCCAGCGAATCCGGCAGTTGCGGGAATCTCGTGGCATGACGCAGAGCCAGCTGCAAGCTCGCTCTCGCGTGTCCCGGTCCTATCTCTCGCGGATTGAGAGCGGGCAAATGACGCCGAGTCTGGGCACGCTGGAAAAAATTGCCGAGGCTCTCGGAGTGGGACTGAATCGTTTCTTCGTTCCCGAATCGAACGGGGAAGCGGTACTGGAGGATCCGTTCATTCAGGGCCTTCGGCCATTCCTACGTCAGCTCGATTGGGCGCAGTGGCAGTCCATTTTGAAACGGCTGCAAGCGATCAGCGAACACGTCAATACCAACAATACCGGCCTGCGGCCGATGCCCCAAACGGCAGAACGAGTTCCGCACCATCTGTCGCGACGGCAACATCATTCGGGCCACACCAGCGCTGCGCTTCACCGCTAGTCAGCGGCGAAGCGCATTGCGCCGGACGATGCGGCTCGCAGCGGCCCTAGGCCTCGTCCCGAGGGTTCCGACAAAAGGGTCCTCGGGAGTACGTCTGCGGGGAGTTACTCGGCCGCTTCTCTTTGATTGTTTTTGTAGCAATGACGGGCAAGGGCTCGCCGGGTACGCGGCGGACCAGTTGATCACGCCCTTGATTTCGAGAGGCGCCTCTACTGCAGCTCCTTCTTCCCGGCGCGGAAGAGCACAATCTTCGTCCCGCCGCCGTTCTTTTTCAAAGCGACCAACCTCGGGTTATCTCGCGAGTCATCTACGAAAGCAACGTCCGCATCACCAATGTGGTATTTGTCGCCAGAGTTCCACTTTGGATGGTTAAGTCCCGTTTCGAGCCGGAACTCCGGCCCCAGGCGCTTGCGATACCATGCTTGAACATCGTCTATCGAATCGCTGGAGTTGTATCTTTCTACGGAGATGCCAACTGTTTCGTCGTTCGCGGAGAACTCGACGTTCCCACTTTCATTGTCTTCGTGTGTCGCCCCTGGATACACGGGAAGACCGGTGGCGTGCGCTTCGTTCTTATTGACCTTGATCGCGCCCACCGGCGTTTGAATCTCGACTCGGTTGGCCGATTGATGGACGCGCATTTGGCGCACGAAAAACGGAAGAAAGATCAGCACAGCCAAAACGAGAACGAGGGCGCCGCCGCCGAGAATCCCCAGAATCCACCAGACGGCGTTGTTGCTCCCTTGAGGTGGCGGAACCGGTGATACGGACATAGCTCACCCCCGCAGTCATTCTACCGAATCATACGCGCTCGCAAGGCCAAATGTTTCCCTGTTGGAACAACGCGAAGGGGCACCGGGGGCGATTCCAAATTGCGGTGGCATTGCACATTTCAACGGGTTTCCCTGGTCGTGACTGTAAGGAAAGTGTCCAAGCGTCTGGGTTCGTGCTTTGTCGAAATGTTTAAATCACGGATTTTGGCATCTCTAACCCGTCAGCGGTGGTGTGTTTCTGTCATGGCCATTCGAGCACGCCGAAAGCGAACTGTTTCGGCTCGGTCCCTGACGAAATCTATTGGACCCGAACGCGGCCCCAAGCTGCCCACAGAAGTATGGATGGCATCATGAAGCTGGGATCTTCGAGGCGCGCCGTGTCGGCGGCATACTCCTCCTCGCTGATGAGTCCGGCGGCGATCATCGGGTCGTGAAGCTGGGCGAAATTCGCCCGCAAAAGGGTTGCACCTGGAGACTTTCCCCTCCACATGAAGATGCGACCTTCCGAATCTACGTCATCCAATCCGGTGGCGCACAATCGATGTGCCAATTTTCTCCCGAAGCGCAAATCCGCGCCGCGCTGCGTCATGATTTGGTGCATCGCGGCGCTGGTTTTCAGGAGAGTCTCGCCGGAGTTCAACTTTGGATCGGGCCAGGCGGAAACAGAATCCACATCTTCGATGACGATCCAGCCGCCTGGCTTCAGGCCAGCGATTATCCGCTGCAAGACCGGCTCTCGTTCGGGGAGGTGACAAAGAACGAGGCGAGCGTGGCCAGGTCGAAATCCTTCGCGGGCAAAGGGTCGGCGACGATGTTGTGCTGGCAAACGTCGAGATTGGGCAGCCGTAGAGTCGAAAGGAAGCGCGTGTCAATGTCGGTTGCGAGTACGTGGCCGCTCGCGCCGACGTGTTCGGCCGAGCCGCTGCCAGCGCCAACTTCCAGGCATTTCCAGCCCGGGCGGACTCCACGGGCCTCGAGATGACGGATCGTGCCGGGATCGAAAATCAGCGGCAGCGCCGCGAAGCGCGCTTGAGTCTCCTGACCGGCATTATCGAAAATGTATTGACCCCCGCCTTGCGGGGCAGACATCGTCCGTCCTCCCAATCTGCACGCCCGTTCCGCTGCGCCGCCCGGAGGGCAGCAGCGCGGGCGTGTGGCTATGCGAAGCGCACCTTCACATCGGGGCGCTTGTCGAGGTGCACCGTATCGATGAAGCGCACCTGGCGATCCTCGTAGGTGAGGATCAAAGAATTGGTTCGCGTTCCTTCGCCGAAGAAGCGCACTCCGCGCAGCAGGTTGCCGTCGGTCACACCCGTGCACGCGAAAATGAGCCTTTTCCCGGGGGCGAGATCTTCGGTGTCGTAGATGCGCTTGGGATCCTTCACCCCCATCTGCGCGAGCCGCTCCGCGTCTTCAGGTTTGGAAACGACCAGCCTTGCGAGAATCTGCCCGTTGAGGCAACGCAAAGCCGCTGCCGTGAGCACGCCTTCGGGCGCGCCGCCGGTTCCCATGACCGCATGGACGCCGGTCCCGATGACGGCGGCGGAAATCCCCGCGGAAAGGTCACCATCTCCGATCAGGCGAATACGCGCACCGGCGGCGCGAATCTCGTTGATGAGCTTTTCATGGCGCGGGCGATCCAGCACGATGACTACAAGGTCTTCCACATCGCGCTCGAGCCGCTTCGCAATGGCGCGCAAGTTGTCTGGGACGGAGGCATCGAGTTCGACCGAGCCCTTGCAGGAGGGGCCGACGACGATTTTTTCCATGTAGAGGTCGGGAGCATGGAGCAGGCCATGCCGCTCGCTGGCCGCCAGCACCGTAATCGCGTTCGGCGCGCCTGTCGCGCAAAGGTTCGTGCCCTCGAGCGGGTCGACCGCAATGTCGACGGTCGGGTAGGTTATGTAGCTGTCGTGAGTAGCCCTGCCAACTTTCTCGCCGATGAAGAGCATGGGGGCTTCATCACGCTCGCCTTCGCCGATGACGATCGTGCCGTCCATTCCTACACCGTCCATTTCCTTGCGCATGGCTTCCACGGCTACCTGGTCTGCCTCATGGCGGTCACCAAGGCCCATGGTGTGCGCGGCGGCAATTGCGGCGCGTTCGACGACGCGAAGAAATTCCAGACTCAGCTTTTCCATGAATGCGCTCCCGGAGCGAAGATATGTGCCGAAACAGGGTACTGAAAAACCACGCTTCCAGGTCCGTCAGGGACCGAAGAGTCTGCATGACAACCCATTTTCGGCGCCCTCAGCGGCTAAACAGTTTGTCGGAAAACTCCTTGGCGGGTCTTTCCGAGGAGTTCGCCGCGGCGAACGACGAGGAATCTGCTTTTTCCTTGAATATATTGCGAAAAGCAGACCCCTCGCTCCGCTGGGTCCGGTTTCAGGACTCCGATCGAGTCCACCGGACTCCAGAAATCGGAGATGACAGAGAAAGTACTTTCTCCGCAAACTGTAAAGCCGCGATTTACAAGACCGCAAGGGTCCTTCAGCATCCCGCTAAATTGGCGATCCATTTGCACAATTTGAATACTGTGCTGCACGACCGGCGTTTGGGCGGCGCTTATGATACTCAATTCCGCCCGTAATTGCGCCGTTTTCTGAAGTTGGGCGGCGGCGAATGTTCCGCTTCGTCCCGGCCCTACGGCAGCGGGCGGATCATCGCGTTGACCAGGAACGGGTCGGCGAACTCGGTTTTGTCGCCGGCATCTTTCCCAGCCACTGGCAACAAGCGCGCTGAGAGCGGCTTGTGCAGCTTCACCGAGAGCGTCGCCACGTCGGCCAAAATCCGCTCGAGCTGACCTGCGGAAATTTTTCCGGGCAACGGCACGACGTCCAATCCGGTACCGCATACCGACGAATACGCGAGCAGCCCGTCTATCGAGAGCGCGCCTTCGCTCCATCGCTGAGCGATTACGGAATCCTCGAGCACGGGCATCATCAGTCCCGAATATCCAATACGCGTCACTGGAATCGACTGAATCGCGCGGGTGATCACCGCGGCGGCCGTCACTGTCCCGCTCGATCCCATCCACCCGCCGGTAAAACTTTCGATGGCGCCGCCAATCGACACGCGTTTCAAGGGCGCGGGGGAAAGATCGATGCCCATGTAGCCCCAGTTGGCGTGCTCGGCGACGCGGTTGCTCAGAGTCTCGATTTGCTGGGCATAGGCGCCGAGCGTTTCCCGGATGCGCTGCTCGGCTGCGGCGGGATCGTGGGTTGCGGACATGGCCTCCGCTACGACATTCGCCGACTGAAGCCCGACGCTGAACTTGTGATCCATATCGAGATGGTAGGAGGCTGGATAGAACGGCGTCCCAGGCGGCACCAGCGCCGTCGCGGCGAACCGGAAATTGGCCAGGCTTTTTGGCGAATGTTCGGCTAGGAAATTGATCATACCGGCGGCCATCTTCACCGCATCCCAGTGAACGCCGTCTTCTCCCGCGATCACGATGCTTCCGGTAATCGTGGTGGCGGGCGCGAGAATGCGAGAGAGCAGGACAGCTTCTTGGGGGTTGTCGCCTGGCTTGAGCATTGCCGGGCCGATGGAAGCGGCGAAGCCTTCCTTTGTCGCGAGTTCGTCGTATTGATGGAAAAAATGCAAGGCGTCAAGCGGGGCCATCCCGCGGATGTACTCGGGAAAAGGTTGCGTGGTGATGCGAATAGTCTGGACTTCGAAGCCGGCTTGTTCGTACACGCCCTTGGCTTGGCGGAGGAACGCCAGCGTCTGTTGAATTTGTTCCTGATACTGAGTAGTGTCGAGTTTAATGAATGCGGTGAGGGCGCGCACTTTGGGTTTTTCCGCTGGGCGCTCTTCCGCTGTGCTACTGCCGGCGGGAGCCAGCAGCGCCGCCAGCAAGAGGAGAGCCAGGGCGTGGAACGCGCGCATCGCAGAGAGCCTCAGACGTATGCGGGTATGCCGGTTATACGCTCGCCGATGATGAGCTTGTGGATGTCGTTCGTGCCCTCGTATGTGGAGACCGATTCGAGGTTGTTCATGTGCCGCATGATGGGGTAGTCGTCGACGATTCCGTTGGCGCCGAGGACTTCACGGGCCTTCCGCGCGATCTCGAGCGCCATCCACACGTTATTCATCTTGAGCATCGAAATCTGCGACGCGTGAACCCGCCCTTGATCTTTCAGCTTCCCGATTTGGAGCGCCAACAATTGCGCTTTGGAAATCTCGGTAATCATCCACACCAGTTTCTCCTGCACCAGCTGGTGCGAGGCAATCGGTCGATTATCAAACTGCTTTCTCTGCTTCGAGTACTGAAGCGCCGTGTCGTAACAGGTCATCGCCGCGCCGATGGCGCCCCAGCCGATGCCGTAACGCGCTTGATTGAGGCACGAAAGCGGGCCCTTGAGCCCCTCGACCCGAGGCAGTAGATTGTTGGCGGGAATTTTGCAGTCTGTCATGGCTAGGCCTGAAGTCACCGAGGCCCGCAGCGACCATTTCCCGTGGACATCCCAGGCCTTGAAGCCGGGCGTTCCTTTTTCGACGAGGAATCCGCGTATTTTGTCGTCTTCGCCCTTGGCCCAGATCACCGCGACGTCGGCGATCGATCCGCTGGTGATCCACATCTTCTCGCCATTCAGGATGTAACAATCGCCTTTCTTGACGGCACGCGCCAGCATCCCGCCGGGATTCGATCCAAACTGCGGCTCGGTGAGGCCGAAGCAGCCGATTGCTTTACCCTGTGCCAGAAGCGGAAGCCACTTTTCCTTCTGCGCGTCGGAGCCGAAGGAATAAATCGGATACATCACCAGCGCGGATTGCACGGAAACAAAGCTCCGCAAGCCGGAATCGCCTCGCTCCAGCTCCTGCATAACCAAGCCGTATTCCATGTTCGACATGCCGGCGCAGCCGTATCCCTTCAGGCTCGCGCCGAAAAATCCCAACTCGGCCATCGGTAGGACGAGTTGCTTCGGGAATTTCCCTTCGCGGTTGCATTCTTCGATGATCGGCAGCACTTGCTCGTCGACGAATTGCCGTGTGGTCTGCCGCGCCAGTTTTTCTTCGTCGGTGAGCAAGGAATCAAAATCGAGAAAATCAACCCCGGAAAATGCAGGCATAGGAATGACTCCTTTTGCAAGGCAGGCGGGAACCCGGTCAGCTCAAAATTTTCGCGCCGCCGAAGCTACGTAGGATAGCATCCGCACGCCCGGCGGTGGAATAGCTGGCGTATCGTCAGCAGCATCAGCAGGGGTGCGCGACTTACAAGGGAAGCTTAAGCCGCCCGACGTGCCTCCCGGTAGTCTTCAAACTCGCCATTGAGATGGCAGCAGCGTAGAGCCAGGATTG